>JAGCNM010000058.1 GCA_017645955.1 Candidatus Saccharimonadota bacterium | reverse complement strand
CTATCTACATTTTTAGACAATATCATATACCTTGGAGTAATAAACGGTTCGTAATTAAATTCTTCCACTGCCGAAGCCGGAACTACAGCATCAATATTTGCGCCAGTACAAAGCTCAGTTCTGTAATACCATTCATCCCCGCGTTTGATTGTTGTTGTATATTTTAACACTCGTCCTGCTTCTAGCGAATCAAAGACTTCACCAGTAAAAGGATTAATTCTATCTACGTCTCTAGATAAAATCATGTATCTTGGGTTGATAAATGGCTCGTAATATACCTCCCGCGTTATGTCGCCAAACCAATCCTCAAAGTACAAATAAAAATTTCTATTCCCATACGCCCCACAATACGCCGTTCCATACCCAGCAGCTATCGCCCCCTCATTTGGTTGATAAGGCGTATATCGATAAAGCGCTGACGTCGCCAAACTACGAATGTTTACTACTGAACCACCACATCCAGGATTTGGATTATATTGTATATAGTTTTCGCCTAAAGGATAGTTCGTCCATCCCCCATTTAGTACAGTTGAAAACAAGGCCGCCGCATTTCGTACCTGATTCTTAAATCCATAATAATCAGACGAGCATGCTGCCGTATCTGGACAACCATATCCTGTCGCCTTTCGATAATCATAATTATTTGGGATTGGGTCCGTAATCAACGAAGTCTCCTTCTGTAATAACACGATCAAAGCTTGCGGATTAATTTTATAATCTTGCGCCGCCTGCCATATGATATGCGCTGCTGTTTCGCCCGTACCTATTTCCTCTCCGTCCCCAAATTTTTCTTCAGATAAACAAACGAAGTGTCCATTTTCAAAATGCCAAATTACTCCAGGATTACTTGCCGTTAATTGTTGGTAATAATCTTGGTTAGTATTAGAGCATGGATTCTTTGCGGTTAAGAACGCTTGAATCTCTGTTTCGTTCATTGAGTCATAATTACCCATTTGATAATCCGAAATAATATATCCTGGATCAAAATTTGCCAAACTCGCCGCCTCTACTTCATTATTACTCTTCTCGTACCCTCTCGATAAGAACGAAAACAAAAACACTGCCACAAAAATCCCTAAAAGAATAAACCTATACCTTCTATCTCTTCTTCTAACCACGCGTTCTGTCATCAAATACTCACCTCGCCAGTTATCGTTCCATTTTTTCCACCTGAATTTACATCAATTATTATTTGGAAACTTCCTCCACCAATCGCCGCGACTGGAATATCAAACCCCATACATGTTGTTGTTGAAGCAGAACTATCTAGTCCGGCCACATCACTATATACTTCATCACCATATTCAATTAATCTCAAGGCACATTCTCCTCCTGACAAGTACTGATCAATATTCATTCTTATCATCAACCTGTCTCCGGCAACTCCAGCATAAGTAACCACGCCAGTTATTTCTCCTGAATTATTTGGATTCTCACCATCATATTGTACGACTTCTTCTTTCTGTACAATCGTCTCGCTTCCTTCACTCTCACTTTCGACTTTTTCCTCAATTTTTACCTCGTCCTCCTCATCCTTCTTTTCTTCCTCGTGAGTTACCTCTTCCTTATCATCATTAAAATAACCGTCCCATACTGCATAACAAACATACCCAGCCGCAATTAATAAAATCAAAAAGAATAGCCAGAAAATCCATTTTTTACTTCTCTTTCGTCTTCTAACCATAAACAATTCTCCAAATTAATCATAACAAGTTTCAGAGAAAATGTAAACTTTTTAATCTAAGTCTAATCCTAAAATCTCGCCAGCTTTTTTTAGAATTACCTTTTCTTCATCTGTACAATCTAATAGCTTTACTTTAAACAATTCAACCGTTTCCTCATGTTTATAATCTAACACTTCTAGCGACCTAGCTGCACTAGGGACTTTCTTCAAAACACCCTTTGAGACTAAATTGTCAATATGTTCCGCTACCGCCGAGACAGATGAAAGACCAAGCCCAGACATTATTTCCCTATAAGAAGGAGAATAACCGTTTTCTTCTGTAAAATCTTCCAAAAAATCCAAAACCGCTAATTGTTTTTTTGTTAACTTTGGCGTCTTCATGCTATAATTATATGCAATGGAAAAAAATAAATCAATTGATGGGCTTGTTTCGCGTCGTTCCAAAAAAACGACTACTTCAGCTAAAGCAAAATCTCCAACTAAACAATCTGTGACCAAACCAAAACCCGCCAAACAAACCTCATCAGCTCCAAAGAAAGTCCAAACCAAAAAACCAGCTAAAAAACCGCCTAAATCCCCCGTCGTATCACCAGAACCAATAGCTCCAGTCGGCAATACTGCCGAAGATTTTCTTCAACCTGTTAAAGCTTTCGACTTTGATGAAGAAACTGGTGATTTGAAAGCCTCGAAAAAAGCTTCTAAGCAGAACAAGCCAAAAAAAGAAAAGAAGAAAGCAGGAAAAGTTCGTAAAACTCTTTCAATCATTGCATTACTCCTCGTTTTAGCCTTAATCGGTGGCGTGACTTGGGTAATACTTTGGGGCAATGACATCATCGCAAAAATTACTGGGGGCCAAGGCAACGTCCTTGATCTCATCTTTACTAGTGAAACCTATGAACCGTTAAAAACTGGTGCAAACGGCAGAACTAATATCCTTGCCTTCGGTACTAGCGGTTACAATATGGACGGCGAAGTCGGTAATGGCGTTCATGCTGGTGCCGCTTTAACCGACTCTATTATGGCAATCAGTCTAGATCAGGAAACCGGAGATATCGCCATGGTTTCCCTACCTCGCGACCTAAAAGCTTCTCCAACTTGTACGGCAACCGGTAAAATTAATGAGGTCTACTGGTGTAATAATATGTATGGCGACAACGAACAAGCCGGCGCTGAAGCTCTCATGGCTGAAGTAGGTAATGTTTTAGGTATCGACTTTCAATATTACGCTCATATTAACTGGGCCTCACTTATCGAAATCGTTAACATCCTCGATCGCATCAAAATAACACTAGATGAAGATATTTTAGATTATTACGGTACAGGTTATAACTATTATGCTAACACTGAATATGAAATCGATGGTGAACAGGCTCTTATCTTATCTCGCGCTCGCTATGGAACCATGGGCGGCGACTTTACTCGTAGTGCTAATCAACAAAAAATCCTTATCGGTATTAAAAATCGCGTCATGGAAAAAAATTTCTCAATCGCCGATTATCTTTCGCTTGCCTCCGCGCTCGGCGATAATCTTCGCACTAACTTCTCTATCGACGAACTTAAATCACTTGCACATTTATCCTTTGATTTTGACTTTGATAGTATGCGCCAAATCTCCCTTCTTGAACCTGATCGTCTAATGACTACTGGTACGATTAATGGCATTTCCTATGTTCTTCCTGTTGCCGGCGTTGGCAATTACGGCGATATTCAAGCACTTGTAGCTAAAAAAATGAGCAGCGATCCTCGCGTCTATGAAGAACCATCTATCTTAATACTTAACGGAACCGAAGAAGCTGGCGTTGCTGCAACCGAAAAATCAACCCTCGAAAAAGATGGTTATCTAAACATCGATATCGATGATGCCCCAGAAGGAGAGTATCAAGATAATTACGCAATATACGCCACCAACAACTCAAAACCTGGCACAAAAGCTCTCTTAGAACAACATTACAACGCATCAACTAAACCTCTTGAGGAACTCCCTGAAAACATCTCTCGAGAGTATGATTTCATTATCATCCTCGGCGGCCAGACTAGTGAATAAATCCTATGTTACAATAAAGTTACATGGTAGATAAACTAGATTATTTCTGGAAAAAGAAAACTCTGCTGTCGTTTATTGCTGTAATCTTCGTAATTATTATCCATAATTCCGCAACTGGGCAATACAATATCTCAACCGATTTTTTCACCACACTAACTTATAATTATCGCAACATTATTGCCTACGGACTAGGCTCCATCGCAGTTCCCCTCTTCTTCTTCCTTTCTGGCTTCACAATGTTTCGCAATTACACATTAAAACACTATCCCAGCAAATTAAAGACTCGCGCCAAATCCCTTCTTCTACCCTATCTTATTTGGAATATAATTAGTCTTCTTTTTATTATTCTTTGTACTTATACCCCTCTTGCTAATTATATCTCCGGGCGCGAAATATTCACTCCTTCCACTAATAACATCCTCGAAGGCATCTTTCTTTATAAATACAATTTTCAATTCTGGTTTCTTTATGATTTAATTATCTATACTCTGTTAACGCCTCTTACCTACTTTCTAATTAAAAATAAATACCTTGGTGCACTTAGCTCAATCATTATTCTCTTCCTCCCGACTTTATTTACCTCCCTACTTCATCTAAATCTAAACTTCACTATTTTCTACTTCCTCGGTTGTTATTGCGGCAAACACTATTTAAATCTCTTCGCTCTTCCATCTTCTAAAAAGACCGTTTCCCTCTCCTGTTTACTTTTTTTCATTTTTCTCATCCTAAAGATTCTTTTAAATTTTGGCATTCTCTCCCCCCCTTCCATCCTCCCAAACATTATCCTAATCGGACTTCTATTTAGTTTCTGGTTTTTCTCCGACTGCTTTATCCAAAAACTTCAACCAAAAAAATATACTGCCGAGACCTTCCCAATTTATACTCTCCATACCTACTTCTTAGCAGCAATCATTAAAACCATCTATCTCTTAGGACCAAAAACTACGTCTATGCTCTTCTTCAACGAAATCATTAGCTCGCTTCTTACAGTAATTATCGTAACCCTAATCGCCTATTATTGGCACAAAAAACTACCTAGAATCTATTCCTTTATGTTTGGCGCCAAAACTAGCTCTTAATTAGTCTAGATTAACTTTGCTAATAATAAGTTTTCGCTCTCTGCCTTCACCTTCAGAATGAGTTTCGATATCTGAATAATCCTGTGCCAACTTATGTACAACGCGTCGATCGGCCGCATTTAAATTGATTTCCATCGATTCGCCAGTCTCTCTAACCTTTCGGATCCATCCTTCCGCTTTTTCTGCAATTCTATCTGCTCTTTGTCTCTTATAGTTAGCAACGTCAACATTAACCCTCGTCACCTCTGCGCCCTTAGCATTAAGTGCCATTGAAACAATATGCTGCAAAGCCCTCAAATTATCCGCATTACGCCCAATCAATAATGAGTTAAGCGACGTAGATGGTACGGACAATTGAATAACCTCATCATCTATAGTTGAAGTAACTGCAACATTAATACCAAAAAAACTCAGCAAATCTTCTAGATATCTTGCCGCAAATCTAATTGATTCATCTTTATTCATGTATTTCTCCTTTTCTTTTTATTATCTTTTGCGGAGATTCTTGTTATTTTTGTTCCTGTCTTTTTATTTTCAATGACCTGAGCTTCTTGTATCTTTTTTAATTCTTTTAAAACTACTTTATCGGTCATATCGTCAATTTCGTCATCAACTTTTTGTAAGATAATTTTTTGCTGTATCACGGTTATCATATTAGTTAAGAAGTAGTAAAAAGCTAGCGCACCATTCAAATTAAACATGATAACAAACATCATAATCGGCATCATCTTAGACATTTGCCCAGACGTAAAACTATTAATATCCGAGTTTTCTAACTCTTTTCCATCTTTTGCGTCGTTTAATAAATCTCTAAAGCTCTTTTTCTTCTCCGATTTTCCAGAAGGCATCTGCTGCTTCATCGCAATATATTGCACTACCGAAGCAAGAATTGCGCAAGCTAAAATAAATACTGCGCTCCACGAAAACTTTCGGCTCAACACATCGCTCGCCTTAACATCTAAATCAATTACATTAAATAATTTTGGATGAAAATCATATTCATGTTTCTCTTCTGCTGGTATTTCTTCATTCTCAAGATCCGCAAGGTAAATCTTCTGTTCTTCCTCTAAAGCCTTTATTTCTGAACCCTCATAAGCTACAATCTCGTAAGCACGGTTCATTAAATTATCAATAGGTAACGGCGTAGCAATTACCCTAATAGCCGAAAAAATCGCAATAAAAATCGGCAGTTGTATTAATAATGTCGCAATCGATGCAAACGGCTTAACGTTATATCGCTTGTATAAATCCATCGTCTGAAGTGACTCAAGTTGCTTATTTCCATTACAATTCTTCTTTATCTGAGTTAATTCTGGCTGCAACTTTCGCATCAGCTTAGTTTGATTAAGCTGTCTCTTCGTTAGTGGCCACATTAAGAGCTTTACAATGATAGTAAAGATAATAATCGCCAACCCAAAATCATGTACAACATTAAAGATGACAAACAATATATTAACAATTGGCCTAACTAGAATAAAATCTATAAAGTTAAATGGTCCACCAGTTAATACTGAACCTACTATAAACGCTATAAATAAAAACCAATAAATATATTTTCGCACACTCATTTCCTCGTATTATAACACACCTTGCTTTCTTCCACTAGCTGTCCCAAAGCAGCCTCAAGCTCCGAAAAAGGCATTTTTCCAACCTCTTTTGCGTAAATTACAAACAGATAATCTCTCTTTTTAGGTATTAAATCAATGTTCTTCCTTAAAGCCTCGTACACTCTTCGTCTTATAAAATTTCGTTTTACTGCCGACTTCTCAACTTTCTTTGAAATAGTTACCCCAAACCTTGTGAATCCTTTCGGATTATCAACAAAAACCAAGGACATCTTCGGTGAGCGAATCGTCTTTCCATTCTGATATACAAACCTAACCCCCCCACGTGAATGAAAACGGTACCTCTTACTAAGCACTGAGTCTAGCTCGCCCTTTTAAGCGTCGACGCGCTAAAACTCTGCGACCATTCTTAGTCGCGTTTCTCTTCATAAACCCATGTTCAACTTTTCGTTGCCTTTTGTGTGGCTGATATGTTCGTTTTGGCATATTATTCCTTAAACTTTAATTATTTTCAAATTCTTTTCATAGTATACTCTATTTTTCCACATTTTTCAACTACTTTTCCACATCATCTTTAGGGATTCTTAGCCATTTGTGGAAATAATTACCCCTATTTCCCAAAATAATTATTACACAATAAATATTACCTCAAAAAACCTGTGGAAAACTCTCCTTTTCATGCTATAATTCATTAAAAGGAGGTTAAAACACGATGTTTGACGTTTGGAAAAATGTCCTTGCTGAAATTGAGCAAAAGATTTCTCCAGCCAATTATTCAACCTGGTTCGCCGAAACCTCTCTTCTTTCTACCGAAAATGGTGAAATTAAGATTGGCGTTAAAAACTCCTTTCATATTAAACAACTTAAAACTCGTTACCTCGATCTGATTACCTCAGCCCTAAAGAATAATAATATTACAGTCAATAATATAGCATTTGAAATCCAATCATTAAACAAACCAAAAAAGTATTCCCGAGAAATTGTTGTCACGGATGAATTATTAAAAACTAGGCTTAAAACTTTTCAAAAAACTTCACAAGAACCGACCACCACTAAACATACTGGATTGAACGAAAAATACACTTTAGCGAACTTCGTTGTCGGCTCAAATAATGATCTCGCCGTATCCGCCGCGAAAAGCATCATTGATGCTCCGGGAACTCGTTTTAATCCCTTCTTTCTCTACGGTGGGCCTGGTTTAGGTAAAACCCACCTCGTCCAAGCTATTGGCAACGAGCTCTTAGCCCGCAATCCTGATATTAAAATTCTTTATACCCCAATAGCTGATTTTTATTCAGATTTTATTGATGCGGTTAGAAATGGTAAGGGTAAAGAATTTAATCGTAAATTTCGTAAACTAGATTGCCTCATTATTGATGATTTTCAGTTTATTATGAACAAGGAACAGTCTCAAGAAGAATTCTTTAATATCTTTAATGACCTCTACCAACTTAATAAACAAATTATCGTTACTTCTGATCGTCTCCCAAGCCAGATTAAATCAGTTGATGAACGTCTTGCTTCTCGTCTCACTTGGGCAGGTGCTTTTGATCTTCAACTACCTAAGTTTGAAGACAAATGTGCTATCCTCCGCACTAAAGCTGAATTAATGGGTTATGAAATTGAACCTGAAGCTATTGAGTATATCGCTGAAAATGTTAATACAAACATTCGTGATCTTGAAAGTGAATTCTCTACTATTATCTTCACTTCTGAGGTTAGAGGTCTAACCCCTCTCGAATTAATCAATAAAGGCTCAGTAAGTATTAATAGACCATCAAAACTTCGTCCTACTTCCCCTAAGCAAATTGTTGAAAAAGTGGCTAAGTATTACAACTTAAGTGTTAAAGAGATGTGTAGTAAGTCCCGTGTTGCTAATATTAAAACCGCTAGACAAGTTGCTATGTTTATTCTCTCTAAAGAACTCACTTTGAGTACTAATAAGATAGCTAACGAAGTTGGTGTAAAAGATCATACAACCGTTATGCACGGTATTAAAAAAATCGAAACCGATCTTAAACTAAATTTTACCTTACGTGACCAAATAGAAGAAATAAAGGAGAAGATTTATGGTTAACGAAATAGTGGAAAAATTCGTGGAAAAACACTTAAAAACTTTGTTCAAAAGCCAGCAAAACTTTGCAAAACTATATGAAATAAAATTGTTCAATGTGTATAAAGCTAGTTTTCACCAACTTTTTCAAACTTTTTCTACTGTTTTTTACACCGTTACTCCACCCCTTAATCTAAGCAATTATTTCCACTATTCCACATACCCTACTACTATAACTACTAAATATATTAAATAGAAGAAAGGAAGAAAAATTAAATGAAATTAAAAGTTACACAAGAAAAATTAAGTAAAGCTTTAAATAATGTTAGCCGAATCGCAGTAGGAAAAGTTACTTTACCTATATTAAATAACGTCCTTATTAGAGTCGATAAGAAAAAGGTTTCCTTAGTCACAACAAACCTTGATTTAGCTATCATTGATTATCTTCCAGTTTCAGATTCCGAAGATGGCGTCATTACAGTCCCAGCTAAGCTTCTCGCTGAGTTTATTAATACTCTCCCAAAAGGCGAAACCATTGAACTTTCAGTTAAAGACACAAAACTAATAGTGTCTGCCGGTAAATATTCTTCAACCATTAATGGTACTATTGCGGATGATTTCCCTGAAATACCTGAAATAAACGAAAAAAACGCAGTTATTTATAAAATTACAACCGACGAATTAAAAAACAGCCTAAACCAAGTTCTTATTGCAAGTTCAAATGACCTAACTCGCCCCGCCTTAACTGGTGTCTATTTTAATACATACGACAATACTCTTGCAATTGCTGCTACAGATGGTTACCGTTTAGCGGAGAAAAAGATTATAGATAAAGTTGAAAATGAAGTAAAAGCTATAGTTCCCTCCTCTTCTCTTCAAGAAGTATTACGCTCTCTTAGCGATGATGCTGATGAAATAGAAATTGCCTTCAATGAAGATCTTGTTAGATTTCGTTTTGGTGAAATTGAGATTGTTTCTAAATTAATTGATGCTAGCGTCCCTGATTACCAAAAACTAATACCAAAAGACAATAATATATCAGTTTACCTAAACAGAGAAGAATTAAGCCGAATTACAAAACTTGCAGCACTCTTCTCTCGCTCCGTAGGTGGTTCTATAGTTTGCGAAACAAAATCCCCAGATACTTTCTCGGTTAAATCAATCGCTAATGAATTTGGTGAAAACGACTCAGAACTAGAAGCTGAGGTAAAAAAGGAAGGTAAAATTAATCTAAACTCACGCTTCTTATTAGATGCTCTTAATGCTCTAGAAGAAAAAGAAATTACTTTCAGTTTCTCGGATCGTATCGCGCCAATTCTACTAAAAAACAAAAAAGACACAAAATATACCCATATTATAATGCCACTCAATTCGTAATGATAATTAAATCAATTAAACTTATCAACTTTAGAAATCACCAAAACTATTATTTAGAGTGTAAAGAAAATACATCATTAATTCTTGGTGAAAATGGCTGCGGTAAAACCTCAGTCTTAGAAGCGATATATATAATAACGCGTGGAAAAAGCTTCCGGGCGGTAGACTCAGAAATCTTAAAACGCGGAACAGATTATTACCGAATTGAAATAGAATATAATAACGGCGAGAAAAACATTGCTACTTTTGACGGTAAAAATAAAACATTTATTATTTTAGACAAAAAAACCCGCCGGCTTCCTAAAAAGAATAAGTATCCAGTTGTATTATTTCTACCATCCGATCTTAATTTAATTAGTCATTCCCCATCTCGTCGTCGCGATTATTTTGATAAAATCTTTTCCCAACTAGACGAACAATATAATCAACATTTATTAAAATACGAAAAAACTCTAAAACAACGCAATGAACTCCTAAAAAATGAAGCTCCATATAATAACCTCTTCTCTTGGGATCTTCTACTATCTAAATATGGTACAAGTTTGTTCAATTATCGTAAAACTTTTATTCAAGAAATCAACACGAAACTAACTAAAACATATCATTCAATCGCTAAAAACGATGATGAAGTTAGTATTAAATATGTATCAGAAGCTAGCGAGTGTTCGGAATCCGATTATTTAAAAAAACTTGAGGAAAACTATAAGAAGGACTGTATTTTGGGCCATACAACCTTCGGTGTTCATCATGATGACTATTTATTCTTCTTTAATCAATCGTTAGCTAACGGCTCAGCCTCGCGTGGTGAAACGCGCTCAATTATTCTCGCTTTAAAATTTATAGAAGGAAATTTACTCTATGAAAAACTCCATCTTAAACCACTAATCTTATTAGATGATGTTTTTTCTGAACTGGACGAGACTAGACGCAAATGTTTAATTAAAAACTTTCAAGACAACCAGGTCATTATTACTAGTGTTGAAAATATAACAAACTATTAATTATCCGCTAATAAATAATATTCATTTAAAAATGCTACAACAGGATTCTCGTTGCCCTCAAAGAATCTTATATTATTATAAGCAGTTGAACCTTTAGAGTATTGTTTTAAGGCAGAAGTAGCTCTTGCTAATGAAACATACCTTTGGGCATATTTGTATACCTGCCAATCTGGATTTGCACTTGAATTAACAAATGCCTCACCTGAAGCAATTCTTCGCTCTTCCCTCGTTGTACCTAAGAATGTCTTTATCATTGCTAATATGTTTGATATAAAACTAATCGAAGAACCCTGTTTTAATGATTCTAGGATTCCTCCATCAACTACACCAAGCGGTGTTTCCCTTTCATTGTTATATAATATATATCTTGCTAAAGCTGAACCCTTATTGACTATACGTTCGCCATTACTACCTATAGAAGTATTACTGTTAACAAATTCAATAAACCCAGGATCATTAAACGGATCATTTAAAGTAGAAGTATCAAAAGTTGCAATTTCTGAGCAATGCGCAGACCCAACCGCCCCAATCGTGCCATATGTTTCACATTCGCCAAAAGTTGTTAAATATCCTTCGCTCTCTTCGGCCGCGTATGCTGTTGGAAGTAATGATAGAGTTGCGCTTTTAGTCGTGCTAAGTATTGTTGAGGCGCTTGATAGTAATGAGCCTTTTGTTTTTTGTAGGCTAATCGCAAAATTATAAATTATTGACCCTAAAAATGTATTTCTAGAAGATATATCAAATGGACTACGGTTTAATCTATCTGCCGCCGCATCCATCGCAAGTATTTTATTATTTAATCTAGCATATTGGTTTACTGCATTTGTGTCCCCTGCGCTCGCTCCACTTGCTTTTGCTAATTCTTTTCCAACATTGACTGCGCCCTCAACTAGAAACTCTCCCGCATCAATTCCCTTAATAGTGTCATATGAATTTTCCATCAAAGAGTTAGAAACAGTCGGCTCTAAAATATTTAACAAAGCCGCAGATGCTGTTTCTAAACCGGAGCTGATAAATCGTCCAATTGACCCCTTCATTTTTTGTGATGAAGCCACGGTTTCCGATATAGTTGCACCGCTATTATTAACTCCAGCTCGATTTTCAACCGTTTTTAGTATTCGGTCTGAAGAATAATTCTTCACGTCCTCCGCCTTTAATTTAGTTCCCGCAAGTACCGCATAAAGACTCGGTGACTCTAATGCGGTTCCTGAAGACTTAACCATCTCCCCAGTCTCAACATCCAGTATTTCTGTGTCTGCCGATTCATAAAGAAAATTCATCGCTTCATTAATTTTAGATTCATTTCCGTCGCCAGCCTTCATCTTGCTAATATTTTCCATAAAAGTAACAAAGAATAAACTTGATCTTTCTTCTTTCGAAATTGTATCAGCGACTTTTAAAGCATCGGCAGTATATAATGCTGAATCTAGAGCAGTTAGTGCCGGATTTTTCTCTCTCACTTCATTAATAAACTGCCCTGCTGGACTATTTGAATTTGCGGACGGTCCATTCTCTTCATACTCATAATAAACTTCCTCTTCCCCAGTCTCTTCGTTCGCTCTTGTCTTTTTAACTAATGAAACGCTATTTACATTAATATCACTTCCCTCACCAACCTTCGCGCTCATTACCTCATCAAAAGAAGATTTACTAGTATAATTATCGCGGTTTGTCCCAATTTTCCTAAAAACCTTTTCTGCCGACTCGTCATAATAATATGCTGCTCTTCCATATGTTGCCGCTGTAAAGGCATTATATAATTCAACATTACTATTAACTTCACTTATAAAACTACTAGCAGTAATAATTTTATCTTCCATTTTTAGAGCAACCTCGCCATTATCTGCCGAAATCACTTCTACGCCGTTCTGCTCCAGAATTTGTTTAGTATCCTCAGGGATTTCACCATTAAACATAGCTTGTTGAAAAACAAATTCCTTACTTTTTACCGCATCAGCATACTGAATATCGGTCTCTTCGATTAAGCGTTCTGAAATTGCCGAAGGAACAAGATTGCCAGTACCAAACAAAATAGCAAACACAGCAATCATAGCTGTAATAAAACCAGCTGCTCCAAAAGCTTTTAGTTTGCCACCCTTTTTTAAAACAAGCTTTCTCCCAGAAACCGAAGAAATAAATTGGCTATTATCTAAAGCCGCTTTATCATATGACCTGAGTATTGCCGCGCTTGATGACATATTACCTGTAATTATAACACACTTCCCTTAAAAAGTAAAGAATTGTGCTATAATTAACCTATGTTAAAAGTCGAGAAACTCATACCAGGAGGTCAAGCGCTCGCCACTCTAGAAAATGGTAAAAAAATATTCCTTTGGAATGCGCTCCCTGGCGAAGAAGTAGTTGAATATCAGACCATAAAAAACAAATCCTCCTATACTGAAGGTATTGCAACGAAAATTGAAAATCCTTCTCAGTTTCGCGTTGAGCCAAAGGACGTCTGTTATCTTTCGACTTCTCCTTGGCAAATCCTAAACTACAAACAAGAGTTAATTGAAAAACAAAACATTATCGTTGAAATCTTCCGCGAACATCAAATCACTATTGATCAACCTGAAATATTGACCGACAACAAAGACTATTTCTATCGCAACAAAATGGAGTACTCACTTTATTGGAATCACGACACGAATCAAATTGAATTATCCTTTCATGCTCGCGGCTCCCATCTGAAAAGCCCAATCATCTCATCATCTATTGAACGTCCAGAAATCCTTAAAAAGGCTAAAGAGATTATCACCGAATTAAATAATAGAGGTGAAGAAGCTCGCAAATATCAATCTCTCCTTCTTCGTTGCAACCAAAAAGGCGAAGTTTCCGGAGGTCTCTATGAAAACCATAAACCCCACCCAACCTTTCCAAGCCTCAAAGATGTAATTTTTGGTTACGAATACTCTTACTCCCCAAACGGCTTTTTTCAAATTAACCTGCCAGTTTACGAATTAGCTCTGCAAGAAATTAAAAAACACATCAACACAGACAAAGTTTTAGATCTCTACGCTGGCGTCGGCACCATCGGCCTCTCCGTCGCCCGCAACAAAAACCTCACTCTAGTTGAAGTCGACAAATTCGCCCATTCAGAACTCGTTAAGAATGTTACTAAGGAGGCAGAATTCGAAAATGGTAACATTCTTGCTATTTTGTCCAAATCAGAAGAAGTCTTAGACTACATCGAACCCGACCAGACCATTATTCTTGATCCTCCTCGCGCCGGCTGTGATAAAAAGTTAATTGAAAAGCTAAATGGAACTCGTCCAAAAACCATCATTTATCTTTCATGTAACCCCGCCACCCAAGCTCGTGACGTTAAATTATTATTAGAAAATTATAGTATTATAAATATCAAAGCCTTTAATTTCTTCCCTCGTACTCCGCATATTGAAAACTTAATCATCATGGAGAAAAAATGACCAAACACCGCGCATTATTTATTTTCTTAAATACATTTATTATTGTGGATGTTTTAGTTATTCTTTTTTCTGTTTTAATCAAGCTTCCTTCGGCTTTTCGTTATTTTACTGTCCTTAGCAACATCATGATGGCTATTGTTGCTATTTTTGCGATTTATATAGTATTAAGACGTAAGTCCTCTCAAATACTTCATGTCTTATACCTTATTGCCACAACCTCTCTTGTTCTAGTTTACTTAGTGGTAGCCGTTTTCTTGTCTCCCCAGTTTGAAGACTATTTTTATTTATTCTCTGGCTACAATTTCTTTTTACATTTTTTTAATCCCCTGCTTGCCGTCATTTCCTTCTTCTTATTTAAGAACTTAAAACTCAATTCTAAAACCTGTTTTCTATCTCTAATTCCTCCCCTATTGTACGCAATTCTCTATTTTATTTTTGTTATCCTAAAAAAAGATTGGCCTGATTTTTATAATTTTACTCTAGGCGGTAAAGAGTGGGTCTCTGTATTTACTCTACTAATAATTCTTGGTGTCACCTATTCCGTTTCGGTAGTTTTGGTTAAAGTTCAAAAAAAGCTATCCAAACAAATCTCAGAAAAACAGTCTTCATTTTAAGATTAAAACATGCTAAACTAAAAAAAGACGGAAAGGTGGCCGAGTGGTTTAAGGCGCACGCTTGGAAAGCGTGTGTGTGAGCAATTGCACCGCAAGTTCGAATCTTGTCCTTTCCGCCAAATTAGCTGAAATAGAGCTTGCTCTATTTCAGATAATTTAAAGGAATGGGCTAAGAAGACTATCTTGTCCTTTCCGCCAAATATATAGGGATAGTATGGGTGAAAATACAATAATTGAACTAAAAGGATTAACCAAACGCTACGGTTATGGTGATACAGAATCTTTCGCTTTAAAAGATTTTGATTTAACCATTAAACGTGGCGAATTTATTATGATCATGGGCCCTTCTGGTTGTGGTAAAACAACTCTATTAAATATTGTTGGCCTTCTTGATCGTGCAACTAAGGGGGAATATATCTTAAACGGCGAAAACGTTGCCAGTATTTCCGCTCGTCGCCAAGCTAAGCTTCGAGCAAAAAAAATTGGCTTCATTTTCCAAAATTTTAATCTTATAGAAGACCTACCGATTTTAGAGAATGTCGCTTTACCTCTTGTCTATACTGGATATTCGAAGACCGCTCGCTTAAAAAATGCCTCAAACGCTCTAAAAAGATTTCATCTTCAAGAGCGCGAATACTATTTCCCTTATCAATTATCTGGTGGCCAACAACAACGTGTTGCGATTGCTCGCGCAATCGTGAGTGATCCTGAAATAATCTTAGCCGATGAACCGACCGGCAACCTTGATTCCCGCGCATCTCATATTGTTATGGAAGAATTAAAAGCAATTCACGAAGAAGGCAACACGATTATTATGGTAACCCATAACCCTGCCCTAACCGTATATGCGACACGTGTAATCAATATGCTTGATGGCCATATAGACACCGACGTTAAAACTGTCGCCGACGCAAACTTGCCTCAACCAATCAGCGTTAAAATTAAAAAGCGCAAAAAACCAGAAATCGAAATTGAAACTCCAAAATCTGAAGAAAGAAAGAAAACTAAAAAACGTAAGAAATCGCGGAGGAAAAAATAATGGCCCTGCTTTTAAAAACTCATTTTAAACTCGCAAAAACCGCGATTAAAGAAAACCGCACGCGCTCATTTTTGACTTGCCTCGGTATCGCAATCGGCGTAGCAAGTATAATTCTCATTCTCTCCCTCATGGGCAGTATTTCAAACCTTGTCAAAAACGAAATCAGTGAAATTGGTTCCGATTTAATTGTTGTCCGTCCAAGTTCGACTAAAGATTCCGTGACAAGTATTGTTGAAGAGTTAACTTCATCAAATACCTTCCAAAAAAGTAACCTTTCTCTTAACGACGTCTCTACTATCTCTAAGCTTGAGGATGTAGCAGCAGTCGCTCCAATTTCTATTTCAGTTAACACCGTTGACTCAGAAAAAAATAACTTTACCTCCGTCCCAATTTTAGGAACCAACGAAGATTTTGTGAAAATTGAACCAGTTGCATTTAAATTTGGCTCGTTTATTAACAAAAATACTGGTGAAAAAACGGTAGTGCTGGGTAGTACATTATCCCTTGCTCTGTTTAATACGATTAATAGTACCGTTGGAAAAACAGTTACTATTATGGGCGAAAAATTTATGATCATTGGCGTTCTCGACGAAATTGATAAATCAATTAATTTTGATAATATCGATTTCGACAATGCTCTCATTATGGACATTGAAAGCCTAGATAAACTAACCGGTTCGACCCAAATCCAACAGATTAACATCAAGGCCAACAATACCGATAGCTTATCGAAAGTATCAACCGAGATTAAAGACGCTCTTATTGAAAGTAAACATGGCGATGAAAACTTTACGGTTTCCTACGGCGATGACATTACTCATCCAGCAAGCTCCTTATTTACGGTAGTTTCTGGAATGCTAACCGCGGTCGCAACAATTTCTCTCGTAGTTGGCGGTATCGGTGTTATGAATATCATGCTCGTCTCGGTTGCTGAACGTAATCACGAAATAGGAGTTAGAAAAGCCGTCGGAGCCTCTTCTCGCAATATTCTCATGCAATTCCTTTTTGAAGCTCTTATCCTCTCAATCCTAGGAGGCATCTTTGGTCTCGTTCTTGGGTACATTCTTGCCTTCCTCATATCCATCATCACGCCTTTTGCTCCACATATTAGCGCTGAAATTGTTCTTATTACTCTAGCGACGACTTTCTGTGTCGGTATTATCTTTGGTATATATCCCGCCATCAAAGCCGCCACCAAAAACCCAATCGAATCGCTTAAACACTATCGCTAGTGTTATAATATAAAACATGAAACAGCTTTTAGAAAAACTCCCGTTTTACAATACAGCAGTTCTTCCTTATCACTATCTTCAAGCGGTCACCGCAAAGCTAAAATACCATTCCCCTGCCAAAAATTTACGTGTCATTGGCGTAACTGGAACCAATGGTAAAACTACGACCTGTTTTATGATTTGGCACATTCTTAATACTGCTGGCCATAAAACTGGACTAATGACGACGGTTGCCTACGGCGTTGACAATCTAAAACCAGAACTTGGCCATATGACCACTGTTGATGCGCTCACTCTTAATAAGCGTATAAGAGAAATAGCGGATTCAGGTGCCGAGTTTCTAGTCCTAGAAGTGACATCTCACGCCCTCGCCGAATTCCGCACTCTAGGCATCCCGGTTGAAATAGCAGTCTTTACTAATCTAACTCACGAACATCTTGATTATCATAAAACCCTAGAGAATTATCGCAATACTAAAGGTAAATTATTTAAAAAAGCTCAATACAGCATTTTGAATGCCGACGATCCCGCTACCAAGTACTACGAAAAAATATCAGATGATTATATCACATATGGTATAAAAAAGGGCGAAAAGAGAGCAAAAAACATTAAACTAACCGCATCGGGCGTAAAATATTCATTCGATGATATGACTATAGAGACTAAAATTCCTGGCGAGTTTAACGTCTATAATTCCCTTGCTGCTAGCCTTGCGGCTAAAAAAATAGGCCTTTCTAATCAAGAAATAGAGAATGGCATTAAATCCCTTGAATCTGTTGAAGGTCGTATGAATGTCATTAACGAAGGTCAACCCTTTACCATAATCGTTGACTATGCTCATGCTCCCGACGCACTCGAAAAAGTGTTTGACTCTGTAAAAAACCATCAAGGAAGAATTATTTCCGTTCATGGCGGTGCTGGTCGGCGCGATCCTTCAACCCGCCCAATTCGTGGCGAAATTTTAGGTAAATACTCTGATATAGTTATTATCACCGAAGATGATTCCCGCGACGAGGATCCCGAAAAAATAGCCGACGGGTTTATTAAGGGTGCCGAAAAAGCCGGAAAAGTGCTCAATAAAAACCTTTTTAAAGAACTCGACCGCGAAAAGGCCATCAAACTAGCTATCGACACTGCAAAAAAAGGCGACCTTGTTCTGATTCTTGGCAAAGGACACGAAAAAACCATTCTCCGTGCTGATGGTCCTCACCCATTTGAAGATATTAAAATTGTTAAGAATATTTTAAAAGCTAAATAGACTAATCCGGCGTGTACTCGGCGATGCCGTCAATAATCTGTTCCATAGGAATATCTAGACAGGTTGCAATTGCTGCT
Organism: Candidatus Saccharimonadota bacterium; assembly: GCA_017645955.1. GTDB lineage: Bacteria > Patescibacteriota > Saccharimonadia > Saccharimonadales > Saccharimonadaceae > Nanosyncoccus. The sequence goes on along the minus strand of JAGCNM010000058.1, from coordinate 7,363 downwards.
GCGCACGCCATATAAGAAACCGCAGTTTCGCCTGGCACAAAAGTAGCCAAAGTTGTTATTTCGGATTTAATAGATACGGTTGCTTCGGTTCCTCTATTATAGAGTTTTGAATTTAGTATCTTTATGTCGCCGCCACTCTGTCCAAATGCCAAAGTCTTTTTCTTGCCTTTAAAATCTTCAAACATCGGATAATTTGCATCGTCATGATTTAATACAACGTATTCTGGCTTCATATCAAATAAAGTCTTCTCATTCTCCAAATATTCCTCTGGGCTCATATCATCAAGCCCTGCAGTCACAAAATTTGTCATCGCGGCGATAGTTACTGGAAGATCGTAGAATACGTTATCTCTCAAGCCTTCTGCTGGAACGGTCACAATCACGTAATTTGCGCCAGCCTTCCAGGCATCACTTAGAAACTTATGTAGCATCCCAATTTTAAACGATTGGTCGGAAGCTAAAACAGCAACCTGTTCCCCGGTTGCTCTTATTATTTCATGTACAAAATGCGCAACAATAGATTTTCCAGTCGTCCCAGTAATCGCTATTAGCTTCATATCTCTTAACGGATTTCCGTAATAAGTTTTCAGCATCTTAGCTTTGATTTTTTGCGAACTTGCTCTTAACCCACCTTTTTTGTTTTTCTTCTGATTAGCTTTTTCGCTCTCTGCCATAATACCTTTAATTATAACACTTAATACTAAAAAGCACAAAGCACCAGGTGCTCAACAGGGGTAAATAATTGCTTATATGCTATAATAAGAGTATGGACTTAGACCGAGTAGAGCTTAATGATTGGTTACTAAATTTCTCTAATTTTGAGCGTAAACCCGACAAAAACATGCTTAATCTCTCTACGATGTCGAAACTCTGTGAATATTTTGGGCATCCCGAAAAAGCCTGTCCTTGTTTTCATGTCGCTGGTTCAAAGGGTAAAGGTACCATTTCCGCAAACATCGCTGGAATTCTCAGTGCATCTGGGTATAAAGTTGGAATCTATGCTTCGCCCCATGTTCTTCACTTCGTAGAACGCGTCCGTTCTGCGACTGGTCCTTTTTCCGAATCAGTTTATCAATCTGCTGAAGAAAAGCTTAAAACAGGCATTAACGACATTATTAATAAAAAAATTGTTTCAAAAGAGATGCTAACATGGTTCGAGCTAGTTACCGTGTTTGCTATGCTTTGTTTTAAAGAAGCAAAAGTTGATTACGCTGTGTATGAAGTCGGTATGGGCGGCCGACTTGACGCGACAAATATTATTAATCCAATCTGCATTGCCATGGGCCCAATCGAACTGGAGCACACAGAATATTTAGGAGACACACTCGCCAAAATTGCGAAAGAAAAAGCCGGCGTCTTTAAGTCTGGCGTCCCCATCATTTCTGCTCCGCAAGCTGAAGATGTGGTTCAAACCTTTGACGATATTGCTAAAAGAAACTCTACTATCGTTACATATGTGCCAAATAATGACTATCAATCTGTTGACGCCGATATTGCCAGAATAGCTATTAAAAAAGTAATCAAACAAATAAACGATACAACAATCGAAACTGGACTTAAAAGTGTTTCCCTCCCAGCTCGCTACGAAACAATCAATCACATCAAAGGCTATTCCCTTCCATCTCTTCTTTTAGATGGCGCCCATACCGTTAATAGTGTTAAAGCTATCCTCGGTCGCCTTCAAAAAGACAAAATACGCGGGAATCTTCTTTTTGGTTGCGCTGCCGATAAAGATGTTAAGAAGATGGCAAAAATGATTATTAAATCGAATATATTTAATAACATTTATCTAACCATTCCAGGTGATTTTAAGAAATCAAATCTACAATCTATCACCAATGCTTTTGGCTCTACGAAAAACATCCGAGTATCAAACCCGAATTATAAACAGACTATAAAAATCGCACTAAAAGAATCTAGCTCAGAAAACACACCGCTAATTGTACTCGGCTCATTTTATTTAGCCGGCGAGGTAAAAAAACTTATCCAACAAAAAACGGCTTTTTAAACCGTGGCGGAAGCGAGAGGATTCGAACCTCCGAGACGGTAACCCGCCCACACGATTTCGAGTCGTGCGCCTTCAACCACTCGGCCACGCTTCCACTTAATATTTTACCATATTTTTTAAATATGGTATAATAATATCGTCATCGGCGACGATGATGCTCATTTAATTTCTAGGTGGATGTTTATGATTATTTCTTAGCATCCACATATGTGCCCGTAGCTCAGCTGGATAGAGCGTTTGCTTGCGGAGCAAAAGGTCGTAGGTTCGAATCCTGTCGGGCATACCATATTTAAAAAAAACGAAAGCTTGCTTTCGCTTTTTTGTTTATGCTATAATTAATCTATGACGTGGGAACTTATAACTAACATTATATTAATATTAGCTTTTATAATTATTGGTATATTCGCCGGTCTCGGTATAAGCCAATGGATTTCGAGAAAATCTTTTAAGAAGATTGACAAACAAATCCGTTGGATGCCCTTGCCGCTAGCGCTTGTTGCCTTGACCTATCTTATCTTTGATAAACTCTGGGTCTTAAGTACTCGTCCTAATGGTTCTGGCGAGCCATCCTTCCCTTCGACGCACGTTTTAATTATTGCGACAGTCTTTTTCATTGTGACCATCATACTTCCGAAATATATAAAATCTAAAACCGTACGTATTATTCTCGAACTACTGATGGTTATTGGCATTGCTCTAACCTGCACCGGCCGTGTTCTTTCAAATATGCACTGGCCTCTTGATATTGTTGGCGCTATTGTCTTCGCCTTCATCTATTCGGAAATCTATTTTCAAGTTATTAAAAAACGCAAGAACAAGAGTAAGAGTAAAAAATGAGCAGTGTCTTTACGAAAATCATCAATGGCGAAATCCCTTGTTATAAGATTTATGAAGACGACAAAACTATAGCATTTTTAGACATTAACCCTGAGACAAAAGGCCACACTCTGGTTGTTCCGAAAAAAGAAGTTGATAAAATTTACGAGCTCGAAGATGAAGACTACGAAGCTTTGATGAATACAGTTAAAAAACTTTCAAAACATATGGAAGAAGTACTAGGCGCCCGCACTCTTTGGAAAGTGATTGGCACCGATGTTCCTCACGCACATGTCCATCTTCTCCCCTACGACGAAACCTGGACCCATGGTCGTCACCTAGAACTCACTCCCGAAGAATTCGAAGCTATTCGTGCTAGTCTTAAGATGTGATATAATTAATCTATGAAATTTGCGAGTAGTTATGAACCGGGGGAATATGAATCTGATATTTATGGTGCTTGGGAAGCCTCAGGCATCTTTAGCCCGAAAATTACTAGCTTGCCCATCGATAACGATGGCGACGGAGCTGATGATCGCGAAGATAGTCGTGGCACCTACTCCATTGTCCTTCCGCCACCTAACGCAAACGGTAACCTTCACATTGGCCACGGCCTCACTGTTGCTCTAGAAGATTCACTTATTCGCTACTATCGCTTAAGAGGCGATTCATCCTGGTATATTCCAGGCGCCGATCATGCTGGTTTTGAAACATGGGTTGTATATGAGCGAGAATTGGAGAAAAAGGGTCATACTCGTTTCGAGTTTAATCGCGATGAGCTCTACTCCCGCGTTTGGAATTTTGTAGCTGAACAACGTGGTAATATGGAACTTCAGCTTCGCGCTTTAGGCGCCTCTTGTTCATGGGAAGACCTAACCTTTACTCTTGACGAAAACGTTATCGATCGCGTCTATACGACCTTTGAAAAAATGTGGAATGACGGGTTAATCTATAGAGGCGAAAAACTTGTCAACTACTGTCCAAAACATCGAACCGCTTTTGCTGATATTGAAGTTGAACACGAAGACGAAAAAGGCACTCTCTGGGACATCGCTTATCAATATGAGGGCGGAGAAATCATTGTATCTACTACTAGACCCGAAACATTATTTGGTGATGCCGCTGTCGCCGTCAATCCAAACGACAAACGTTATAAAAAAATCATCGGCAAAATGGTAAAACTCCCTCTAACGGATCGCGAGATACCTATTATTGCCGACGAACACGCCGACCCGGAATATGGCACTGGCGCCGTGAAGATAACCCCAGCCCATGATTTTGATGATTTCGAAGTTGGCGAACGTCACAGTCTCGAACGCATCCAAGTTATTGCTGAAGACGGCAAAATGGTTAATGTTCCTGACGAATATTATGGTTTAACGACGACGGAATGCCGCAAAAAAGTCCTTAAAGACCTAAAATCCCAAAATCTCCTAAGAGGCGAAAAAACAATCGAACATGCTGTAGCTCATTGTTACAAATGCGGTACAACTATTGAACCAATGCTAAAAGAGCAATGGTTTGTTGATGTCGAGAAGCTTGCTAAAGATGCTATTCAAGCGCTTAAAGAGGATAAGATTAAGTTTTATCCAGAGAGCAAGAAGCAAATACTCATTAATTACTATGAAAATCTTAAAGACTGGAACATTTCGCGCCAAATTCCTTGGGGTATTGCTATACCAATGTTTAGAAAAATCGATGATCGTGCTACAGATGAACCAGACTGGATTTTCGATCGTCGCACGAATCTAAGAGAAATCGAAAAAGCCGGCGTTAAATACATCCGTGACGAGGACACGTTTGATACTTGGTTCTCGAGTTCTCATTGGCCAATCGTTTGTACAAACTGGACCGAGGAAAACCTCAATCCTTACTATCCATTAAACGTCATGGAAACCGGCGCCGATATTCTCTTTGCCTGGGTTGCCAGGATGATTATGATGGGGCTTTATGTTACGGGCGAAGTTCCCTTCCGCGAAGTATATCTCCACGGTCTCGTTTTAGATGCTCATGGTAAAAAGATGAGTAAATCAAAGGGTAACGTTATTAACCCGATAGACTTAGTCACGAAGTATGGTTCCGACGCCTTCCGCCTCGGTATTCTCCGTGGCCGTTCCGCCGGCCTAAATCAAGCTTTCTCCGAAAACTCCGTCATCTCCGGCCGCAACCTCTGCAATAAACTCTGGAACATCTCCCGTCTCATCCAATCCCTCGTCGACAAAGCCGATGAGGAGTCAGAATCATACTCGACTCTAAACATGGGCGAAGACTGGATCTGCCGCGAGATAAATGACTGTCTAGATGCCGTCGAAAAGGATATGAAAGAATATCGCTTTTCTGAAGCCATCGAAACTCTTTACCAAACGATTTGGGATAAATACGCTGACTGGTTCCTAGAAAGCCAGAAACTATATCAAAACACCAGCCTCTTAAAGGAAACCTTAAAAACTCTCCTCGTCGCGCTTCATCCTTTTGCCCCATTTGTTACGGAAGCCATCTGGCAAAACCTCGATTGGACCGAGGGCTTCATTGCAAACGCTAAATGGCCCAAGAAACTTAAATATGACCCAATTTCAGCCGAAAATTTTGAAAACATAAGAATTATCGTGTCTGAAGTCAGAACGACCTTAGCGGGCCTAGGAAGCGGCAAAAACGCGAAAAAATATGGCCTACTTTACGATAATGACAGCCTCGTAGCGGACAATTCCCTTTTGATTAAGCTACTAACCAAGGTTCCTACTATTAACACCTTAGAAGGGGCTCCTCGTGGCTTAAGGCTAGCTTTGGCTAACCGCGAGCTATATCTTGATGTTCCTGCGAAAGTGGTTGAAGATTATAAAGAAGCCTTGACCGAAAAAATCCTCGCTGTTGGTCGTGAATTAGATGCTCTAAATATGAGAATGATGAACCCGAATTATATCGATAAAGCCCCAGCCGCCCTCGTCAAAGAAACTCGTGACGCCATTAAAGAGAAAGAAGCCCTCATTGCTCGCCTTAAAACTCAACTAGAAATCATCTAATAATCTACTTATTATATTTATCAAGATTAAATAAAGGCTTTCCCTTTTCCCCGTCGATAATTCCCTGCGCCTCGCGTAATAATTTTTTTAACATTTTTTCATTAGAAGCCGATCCAACATGTATCGTTTTTGTAACCTTTCCCTGCTCCTTGTAACAAACTTGTACCCCTGTTGCACCCGAAGTGGTCTTAAACCGTCTAATATAAGCCATATTAAGATTATAACACCTCCACCCAAAGCCCCAACATTGACTAATATGCTAATATATTATATTCTAATAAGAATATATTAGGGGGAGCACATTAAAATAAAGGGGAGTGTAAAGGGTGAAGGAAAAGAATTATTTGCCACAAATCATTACATTTATTCTTAGTTATATTGGGTTTTTTGTCTCTGCGTTGGCTATGGTGCCTCATTTATTGAGTCAGTATTGTGGAGCACTATGCCCGCCTTGATCTATGCAATTATAGCAGGTGTCATATTTAATTCCTATAGCGCATTCCATAAAATAGCCAAGAAAAGCGAACAACCCAAAAAAGCTAGGCGCCTCAAAAAACCTAACATTAAGAGCCATAAAGGTTTCCTGCGTAAGTTGTTCTCTAAGCTTCGTCTCTGGAATATTCACCGCGAATGGCGAAAGTCTGACAATGGTCGTAGCATCCCAAAAATGCAAAGAAAGTTTAACAAATGGGCAAAGCAAAATCCCGAGATGGCCGAAACTATTGGCGTAATCATCTCGGAGATGCATCAACTAGCTATTACCCATGACATTTTTGAGGAAGTCATAGAGGACAGTGAGTTTGGTTACAAGGGTCAAGATAGCCGCAAGGTTTTCGATCACACGGCGGCCCAAATCCGCCAAAACTTTAACGACATCTATAATTTGATGCTTTTAGCCGGTGCTAATGAAGGACAGGCCACCTTAAAAACCGTTGACCTTAATGCCCTGGCTTGGGAGCTAAACAGCAACCGCACCAAACTAGCGCTTTTAACCGAGCTAAACACGCAAATCGTTAGATTAGTTAATCAGATTGATAGTGTCCATGACAATGTCATGACCGAGGCCGAAATCGAAGCGCTCGCGATACTAAACGCCGTGCGTTTTAGCAGAGCGGCGGGTTTTGCGGCCGAAGCAAACGCTGAAGCAAGGCAAGAAACCGACCCGCCAACCGGCACTACCGTTTCCTCCTCCTAATTCCCTAGCCCCGATGTCGGGGCTATTTTTTTGAGTCTATAATTCCCCGAATAGTCCACACAAAAACCACAACTTTATCCACAAAAACCACAAGAACTTTAATAAGACGTCATCCGTTATGCTAGCAACCGCATCGCCTAGCATCCCGACTTGACAAAGAAAAACACAAGCGCTAAAATCAAACCAGCAACTACCGCCCCCGCGGTAAGTTGGGAGTAGTTTTAGCAACCGAAGCACCGATTTTAGACAGATACTTTTATTGCTAAAACAGAAATCAATTAGAAACCGGTAGGGAATACCAGACCGGAATTATCGTTATGCAAT
>JAGCNM010000057.1 GCA_017645955.1 Candidatus Saccharimonadota bacterium | reverse complement strand
GTCCCTATCTGCCGTGGGTGTTAGATACTTGAAAGGATTTGTCCTTAGTACGAGAGGACCGGGATGAACATACCTCTGGTGTACCGGTTGTTCCGCCAGGAGCAACGCCGGGTGGCTAAGTATGGACGGGATAACCGCTGAATGCATCTAAGCGGGAAACCTACCTTGAAACTAGGTATCTCCATTAAGACCGTTGTAGACTACAACGTCGATAGGTCGGGTGTGTAAGCACAGTAATGTGTTTAGCTAACCGATACTAATTGTCTGATTGGCTTGTTTCTTACAATATAAATGTTTCGCTAGTTGTACTAGCTCGGCTTTACGTAGTAATCTGATGAACCGGTGGTAATAGCGAGAGTGTCCCACCCGATCCCATTCCGAACTCGGACGTTAAACCTCTTATCGCCTATGGTACTTTGTCTTAAGACACGGGAGAGTCGGTAGCTGCCGGTTCTTCTGATTACTACTCCTTGTTTATTGTTTTATTTTTATAGCTCTTAAAAAGCACCTTGTTTTACAGTAATGCAAAGCAGGGTGCTTTTTTTTATACTCATCACCGCAGCAAAAATATCAGCACCGGCCTTAATCGATTCTCTATAAATAAATTACACTTATTTAATATAGACTTTTGTATAAATAACCCGAAATTTAATCGTATGGAAAACGGGCGGTTATCTGTAATATATTGTATTTGCACAATTAATTGATGCAAAAATATTTTTTGGTCTTGTTATGAAAATATTAATAAATTCGTTTTAATCTATGTGCAGAATAGTCTATAAGGAGAAAGATTATGCTTAAGCTTAGCCGTAATGGTATTGGGGTTTTAACCTCGCAATATAGAAGCGTATTAAAAAAATGCGCATTTTTGAATTTGATGGCAGCCGGATTTTTACTGTTTGCTCCGCATGCAGGTATGGCTGCTACTTCCGGTACTAACTCGCCGGATAATCAGCTTGCTACCCTTAATGCAATGGGTACGGTAATTGATAATGATCAAACCTATACTGTTCTTTATGTGATAGGTACTACCGGTAACAATATTACCGAGATATTCTCTGATGAAGGGCACAATCGTGGTTGGATTCAAAACTGGAATGAGGTTTATCTCGGACAATATATTTCGGAAGAAACGGGTACCGCAACACACGTTGATACTGAAATTTCCAATAAACACAGCAATCCTGATATGTCTACCAGTTCTCTGACACCGAAACGAGGTGGCGGTGTTATCAGTAATGAGAGAGGATCTACATTGATTGACCGGGTTGTATTCAACAATAACAGTATGACCGAGTTCTATAATGAAAATGCTAAAGTAATTGCGGCAGGCGGTGCCGTTATGAATTCGGCAGATGATACGGGACGTATAGATATTAACGGTTCTACCTTTACCAATAACTACACGATGCAGTTTATTGAGGCCGCCGGCGGTGCTATTTACAATAATACCGGAAGTGCTCAGGACAACCCGAATAACAAACCGGGTCTTATGTATTCTTCGGGCGATACATTCAGCTACAACCACGCCGGTAACGAAGATATGTCCGCATCGGAATATGATGTGGTCAGAAATGCGGTAACCACAGAAGTTACGAACAACATTACGAATGTATGGAAAACACGTGCGGAACAGGATGAAGATCACAAAAGAAAATATCCGGACGGAGAAAGTATGGAAGCCAGAGGCGGTGCCGTTTATAATGGCGGTAAATTTACCATGACGGATGATTCTTTTGATCATAACTATGTTGTGGGACAAACCACTTACGGCGGTGACGTATTTAACTCGCTTTACGGCTTTAG
>JAGCNM010000056.1 GCA_017645955.1 Candidatus Saccharimonadota bacterium | reverse complement strand
CTTAATCTTCCCCTCTGTTCCTCTTACACCAAAACCACCTGGAACCACTAAACCATCGCATTCCTTAAATAATTCATCTGTACCATCATCAGCATCTTCAGCTTTAATCCATCTTAAGTTTAGATTAACATTATTCCAAGCTGCTGCGGCCTTCAAAGCTTCAGTCACACAGATATAAGTATCATCATTACCTACATATTTCGCAACTAACCCAACTGTTACCGTTTTTGCATGACAGCGCTCACATCGCTTTGAAAATTCCTTCCATCCAGACATATCTGGCTCTCTTTTGTCTCCAACAAACTCATTTAAAATTTCCAGAACTCCAGATTTTAACACGTTAAAAGGCACGTTATAGACGCTATTAATATCCGGTAAATTTAACACCGCTTCGCTCGGAATGCCAGAAAAAGCTGCAATTTTTTCACAAATACCCCGCTCGCAAGGTTCCTCAGTCCTAACGCACACAATATCTGGTATAATACCAAAACCCCTTAGGTCTCTTAAGGCATTTTGCGCAGGCTTTGTCTTGAGTTCATTCGAAGTATGAATAAACGGCACATAAACAACTGAAACATACAAACAATTTCGACGCCCAACCTTGTTCGCGAACAATCTAATCGCTTCAATAAAGGGTAAACCTTCGTAATCACCAACAGTCCCGCCAATTTCTACAATATGGACATCACTTTCCGCCGAAGCTTTTTCTATCTTCTCGCAAACCAAGCTAGTAAAATGTGGAACAAGCTGCACCGTTTTACCATGAAAACCACCAGAACGCTCTCTTTCAATTAATTCTTTATAAATTGAACCTGAGAGCGTAATAGAATACTTACTAGTTTCAAAGTCCAAAAACCTTTCATAATGGCCAAGGTCCAAATCCGTCTCAACACCATCATGAGTTACATAACATTCACCATGTTCGACCGGATTCAATAATCCTGCATCCACATTTAAATATGGATCACATTTCTGCATAGTGACTCTATAGCCTTTAGCCTTCAAAATTGAGCCAATCGAAGCAGCCGTGATACCTTTGCCAACGCCAGAGAGAACTCCACCTGTAACGAAAATATATTTGCATTTTCTACTTTTCATGATGCGGAGACCTCCTGTTAGATACTTAATGTTTGTAAATAACTATTTTAGTATTATATCATAGCATTATTTAGTTTTAATACTATACCAAAAACCCTAAAATCGCAGCGTATAACTGAAGAGAAATAATATCCTGAATTGAAACAACAATTTGAACTGGCTCGAACCGATTCAGAACAGATGAAAAAAGGCCTTAAAGAAGGCTTAATTTCACAATGGTGCTGGAAGTAGGACTCGAACCTACGAAGCCCGAAGGCGAGAGATTTACAGTCTCTTGTCATTGCCACTAGACGATTCCAGCACGCATAATTATTATAACAAAAACAAGCTAAAAATCAACCTTAGATTCTTTTTCGACCGACGTGAGTCTTCATTATCTTTGCCGGAGCTTTATTGTCCTTTTTATTAAACTCCTTTTTCTGATTTGGTACCGCTCTGACAGGATTCTTTAACGTTCCGCTACTAGAATTTACATGAGAAGCCGTATTGCGTCGCATAGTAATTATCTTACGCCTCTTTTTGAGTTCATCATCTCTCGCTATCTGCTCCTCAATACGCGCCGCTGTAGCAGTCGCAGCCTCGGTATCGCCAACCTCCTCATGAATTGATAAAATTTGACGTAAAATTGTAATTTTCGGATCTAACTCATAAGCATTCTCAAGCGCTTCAATTGCCTTCTTGTAATTCCCCAGCTTCTCCTCGGCTTTAGCAAGTGCCAAAAAACGAGCCGGCACATCACCTTCTAGTTCAATCGCCTGATTAAATGCCATCGCAGCTTTTTCATAAGCTCCGGTCTCCAAATAAATTAAGCCAACATTATGAATTGAAGCGGGGTTATTATCCAATGACTGCGCAATCTCAAAACATTCAACCGCCTCATCATACTTTTGCCCTTTCGCATACAAAATACCCAAACGGTTATAAGCCGCAGCGTTCTTCTCGTCAAATTTTAAAATCGTAAGAAGCGCCTTCTCAGCTCGAAAAGGTTTTCTTTCTTTCATCGAAGTCTGAGCAATTTGCCACAGTTTTTTCATTTGAGCAGTATATTTTGGCGACTTTGCCTCCTCTTTTTTCTTTTTTGGTTCTAGAGGAAAGAAAAAAACTAAATAAAGCGCAAAAACCAAAATAGCCAAAATCGCAATCATAAACCTATCTTAGCACAAAATTAAACTTAACACAAATCGGCAACAAGATGTAGTTTAAGATGTCCATTCTGTAAAATATTCTCATATAATCCCAAAAACGCAGGCAACTTTTTTATAAATACTTCTTTTTCTGTAATGAAATACGATTTATAAAGCATCTCAATCGCAAGTCCAACTATTCGTAGCGCCTCAGCTCGAGTACCATTCTTTTTTGCTGTTATTTCTTCTGCAATCGTAATTAAATCTGCCGGCTTTGCCGTTATTAAGCGTTTCGCCAAAACCTTATCTTTCTCATCAGCATCTAAATCTTCTTTTAGTTCAGAACGCCAAAAGTAAACTCGCGCACGACTTAGAACCGTCGGAAGAAGACTCGAAGGGCTATCTGTTATTAAAAGATAATGTATCTTGTCGTTTGGTTCTTCGAGATTTTTCAAAAAGGCATTCGCCGCTACCTCGCTAAGTTTTTCTGCAGGACGAATGATAATAAACTGATCGCTTAGTTGCTTAGTTGAAACTTGGCCAATTATCTCTCTTACTTGTTCGACTGTAATAACCGACTTTTCTTCAGGCTTCAAAAGAATCGCCTGAGGAATCGAAACTTCAAAGCTATCAGGTATTACGAAAATCGCGCAATTAGTCTTTAAACATATTTCAGTAATCTGACCTAAATCATTAAAATACATCAGAAAACTCCGACGGCAATTTAGCCTCAAAAGATTCCTTCTTTCCATTCGGCAAGGTTATTTCTAATTTATACGCATGCAAATACAGACGTTTGGCCTTTTCGCCACCATAAACCGAGTCTCCGAGAATCGGATGCCCCAAATACTTCATATGAACACGAAGTTGATGCGTTCGACCAGTTGTCGGCTTAAGTTCAACTAGCGAATATTTATCGTTCGTTTTTTTCACTTTATAGAATGTTTCCGATTCCTTCCCGTTCGAATCCACACGAAACGTAGTCGGCCTCTTTAAATCACGCGCTAAAGGTAAATCAATCCTTGCCTCATCAAGTTTTGGTCTCCCAGAAACAATTGCAAAATACGTCTTCTTCGCCGTTCTATCTAAAAATTGCTTCTTTAAAAAACTCTGCACATCCTCATTTTTCGCCAAGATAATCACCCCGGAAGTATCACGGTCCAACCTATGAACTAGTAAACCATAATTCTCTAAAGTATATTCAGGACAATACTGACCTCGACCCATCGATAAAAGACCAGCTGGCTTGTTTAAAACGACCACGTCCTTATCTTCATAAATCACTTCGGGCACCAAATCGGCATTCTTCATGATTTTTGGAATTTTAAGATCAATCTTCACGCCTCTTTCAAATTTAGTATTTGGCTTCTTAACTAAAACTCCATCAACCGCAACAAACCCATATTCAATAAATTTTTGTATCGTCGAACGGTTATAGCTCTTAAAAATTTCGGCCATCAAAACATCAAGCCGAATCTTCTCCGGCTTTTCCTCGTCGCGCTCTAAAACCACATCACCATTAATTACACGCGACATCTCAGGTTTACTAAACTTTTTTCCCGTCCGAATCATATCTATCCCCTTATTATATCATACTTATGGTAAAATGTCAATTTATCGGAGCTTAAAGGCTTTTTGTACCTCTAATAGTTTTGCGTTAGCAATCTTATTAGCATACACCTCGCCAGCCTCTAAGAGTCGATAAACCTCATCATCGGAAATATTCGCTAGGCGCGCCTGAAAATCACTAAGCATAGTAGAAACGCTCGCCGCTACCGCCTTTTTAAGCTCACCATATTTCGTCTCACCATTCCATTTCGCAACAACCTCAGACAAAGGCAAATCATTCACAAGAGCCTCAATCTGTAATAAATTAGAAATACCTGGTTGGTTAAACATATCAAACTTTACCTTACCAAGCGAATCTGTCGTTGCCGACATAATCTTTTTTGCAGCCTTCTCCGGCGCATCGTCAAGCATAATCTTCGAACCTTCAGCCACCGTCGACTTTGACATCTTTTTCTCCGGATTTAACAAATCACGAATCCTAATCGCAGTGTCAACTTCCATGAATTTAACCTGATCACTTGTCTTAGCGGGAACTGTAAAAATCTCCGCATTAAAGCGATTATTAAATCTAATCGCAAGATTACGCGCTAGCTCGATATGTTGGAACTGGTCTTCGCCAAGCGGGATAAATTCAGCATCATAAAGTAAAATGTCCGCCGCCATTAAAATCGGATAGTTAAAAATCCCGACATTACAAGATTCTTGACCTTTCGATTTTTCCTTATACTGAATCATTCGCGAAGTCTCGCCCATCGTCGCAACACAATCTAAAATCCAACAAAGTTCCGAATGGGCCGGAACATAACTCTGACGATAAATGTGAATATTTTCATTCAGCTCTAAACCAGCCGCCAACCAATACTTCAAAGTTCGAATCGTATTTTCCCTTAAATCACCATCGACATCCGAAATAATAGAATGTAAATCTGGCACAAAAATATGCACATTATAATCTTTCGAATGTTCATTCGCAAGCCTTACCATCGGCAAAAGCGCTCCAAGATAATTCCCTAGCGTCAATACCGAATTAGATCTAATACCTGTTAAAATCGTTTTCATAATAAACCTAGTAAAGTTTTATGGTGGAGTGTAGGAGGCTCGATTCGAAGAACGAGCCGACGCTATCATTCCATAATTAAATGGTGGAGTGTAGGAGGCTCGAACTCCTCACCTCTTCCATGCCATGGAAGCGCTCTACCAAATGAGCTAACACCCCATATCTTGATTATACCACGCCTGGAGTAAAAATCCATTCTTTTTCGCCATACTCTTCTTCAAAATAATCAAACCGCTGTTTTACCCAATCAAATGTATACAAGACATCATCATAAAACTTGTTTACATCGCGTCCCCACCTATCCATATTACGCTCTGCAGCCTTTCTAACTGTCGCTGCCTCATTAAACATCCACAACAAAAACTCATCGCGTCGCCCAGACAACTTATCACGATAAATCTTCTCAACTTCTATCCTAAACTCCGGGATATCTATCAAATAATACATCAGTTTCCTTTGATCACTCTTTGCTAAGTCATCCATATAAGCTTCCTCTCGCTGGACCATAGTTTCAGTCGGCGAGAAGAAATCATCAGTCGTGTTCCAAACCCAATTACGATTCCCGAACGCAAGATCATAGTCCCATAACGGACCCGCATGAATCTTATCATCCTTTCCATCTTTGTAAAAATTAAAACTCGAAATATAGGCGTCGGGATTAACTGCGAATTCCGATATTAAAAAGTATTCAGCAAAAGAATGGAGGTCAATTAACTGATTAACCTTTTGGTAATCACCTTCCTTCGCAGCCGTCAATAAACGCTTAAAATCTTTCACAAAATCATCGGTCGCTTCTTTTAATTTTACTTCATCATCTTCAAAAACCGCATCCTCCACAATCAAACATTCAGCAGTAAAACTTGACAAACAATTTTCATTCGAAGCGTGCAGAGTATCGATTTCAACCAATATTCCATATTCGTCTCTTAAATCAACCGAGCCCTTCGCAATTTCAACCTTTGTTGTTAAGTAGTAAAGCCCCCGATAACTCCCATCAATATCCAGTTCAACGAATTCGCCCTTCGGACGATATTTTTCATCAATCATATCGGCCAACTTAAACATCATCGAGTTCCTAATCGCAGTATAATCGAAATGATTAGCAAGCAAAATATATTTCTTCCTAGGACCAAGCCCGAGCAAATCAACCTTATGATCAAACTTAATTTGAAACGGCTTTTTATTTCCACTCCAAGAAGAATTACCTCTCCCCTTGATTTCAACTTCCGAAAAACTAGTTGTCATCCCCTTCTCAGTCAACTCTAGATAATTACCTTCATACTTTATATCTTTACTATGGTTTTCAATCTCCTCCAAAGTCACACCATTTAAAGTAATCCTCATAATTGGCAAATTATGTTCTCGGCTATAGTTAACGGTAGCAGCATAATTATTTAAGCGTACAAAAAGATTAATCCCTAATAACACGCTAGAAACAAACAGAATCAAGAAAAACCACTTGAGTTTTTTCATAACTCCATTTTATCACGTCTTAAACAGCATTCGCAAATAACACGTAACGATGAGAAGCGTCGCCATTACCATATGGCGTACCATAACAAGTCATAATCGAAATATCGTATCCATTCGCATAAATTTCAACTTGCTTAGTAACAGCCTTACTACCGTTTAAATAGCCGTTAGCTGCTTTTTCGTAAATATTACTATCAATAACCCGATACTGACGAGTCACCCCACCTTCAGTAATAGTAAATATCTCATTATGTTTCAAACTAGGGAGATTACCTAAAAGATTGTATGTATTATGCCCATATATAAACTTACCTGTTCGATAAATATCCGAATAACTAAGTCCATCAATCACAAGCTGATCTGTCACAATAGTAACATTGTAATTAACATAAGTCGGGGTATAAACCGGTGCCGGTAAAACAACCGGAGCCGTCTCAACTATTGACGGCTGGGGCGGAGTATTTTCTACTATTTCAGGAATGATTTCAGTTTGTACCGCATCAAAACCCGGGGTTTTTGTCTGAATTGTATCTGTTGCAGACAAATAATTAAACCCTAAAGTAATCCCAACAATATTTGAAATCAGTAACAAAAAAAGGCTCTTCGCCATGATAACTCCATTTATGACCAATTTATACTTACATTATAGCATACTTTGACGAAATTGTCAACTCATGCTAAGTTAACTCATAGGGAGGAGTACCTTTAAGGAGGGATATAAATGAAAGGTGTAAAAGAGAAATACTGTCGTATCATTTTTAATGAAGCGACATTAACTACGAATCCCTGGCACACCCCAAGCGCAGACGAAATGTACGGAATAGCTACACAAATCGGCGAAATAGCCGAATCGGCCCTAGTTCTTCGCTCCTATAATAATAGATACAACCTGACAAAGAATGAGCGAGCCTACGAATCTGTAGGCGCCCATACGAACATCGTATCCGCGATTGCTGATCGCGCGCTCGGCTGGTACAGACAAACCGACAATCGTATCCTCGATGAAGGGTATTCCTACAGAGAAATTATGGAAGCCGTCCGGCTTCACGATCTTCCGGAAAACCTTATCGGCGATATCCCCGACAACGATAGTCACAATGAAGTAGATAAAAGAAGAAACGAAAAACTCTTCTACGACGTCCTCTATCGAGAGTATCCTCCGCGTGACGCTGAGTTCATCAAAAGAGTCGCACATCTTCTTGATCAAATGGAAGACAAAAGTTCCTCTACTGGAAGACTGATCTACTGCGCCGACAAAGTCGCCGCTGTTATGGTTACTCTCCAGTATGATTTAAACGAAACTCCCCCAGTATTAAGAAAATGTGACCATCCTTCAGAGCGTGACTTTAAAGAAATGTCTCTTTGCGACAAAAAGGTGAAAAAAGGCTACCGCGCGAGCGAAATGTGGACAATTGATTGGTTCAAAGCCCGTAAACTTGCCCAGTATGATGAGACTGGCTTCTTCACGTCGCTTGTTATCATGCGGACACTTCAAGTCAACGGCTGTTGGTATCATTGGCGCGAGAACGACTACCGCCGCTAACCCTCCCAAAAAAAACAAAACCCCGAAAAGTACTTTCGGGGTTTTCTTATGGTATAATAGAAGAAATGGAGGTTAAATGAGCAAATTTGACGATCAATACATTGATCTTTGTCGTCGCATCTTAAAACAGGGTGAAACAATTACAAACTATCAAAAAAAAGATAAACGCAGTAAATCTGTCGCTTCGGCTATCCCCGACCATGCCGCCCAGGCCTCTTCTGAGGCAAAAACCATCCGCCTTCCGCACCAAGTTCTACAATTTAATCTCGAAGAAGAATTTCCCATCTTAGTCTCGAAAAAAGTCGGCTTTAAAACCGCTGTTTTAGAGATTCTCTGGATTTACCAAGCCGCCTCAAACGACGTACGTTGGCTACAAGAGCGCAATGTTAAAATATGGAATGAATGGGAAATTTCCGAAACTGGCGAATATCAAGGCCGCAACATTAACGAAATTTATAAAGAGAAACATCCTAACGAACCGTCTGAAAATTTTGCCCATACCATCGGTACGGCATATGGCTGGATTGTAAAAAAATATCATTTAATCGACAACTTAATCGAAACTCTAAAAACTAACCCCGGTAATCGACGCATGGTGTTATCTCTATGGCAAAACGAATGGTTAGAAACCGCGGCTCTACCCTCCTGTGTCTGGAACTCTCAGTGGAACTTAATTAATGGCCATCTTAATGTATTAGTCACTTCTCGTTCATCCGATGTCCCACTAGGATTACCTTTTAATATAGTCCAGTATTCCGTTCTCTGTCATTTAATCGCCCAATCCGTCGGCGCTAAACCTGGCCAACTGACATTTATTACCAATGACGCCCATATTTACGAAAACCAAATCGACGGCATTAAAGAACAAATCTCTCGTTATGATAAAGCAAAGAAAGCTGGGACGCTTCCAGAGCCTCCTAAGCTTTGGTTAAATCCGGATATTAAAAACTTCTATGATTTTGATAGTTCAAGAGCCCTAAAAGACATCAGGTTAGAAAATTATGAAAACCTCGGCACCATTAAAATGCCAGTTACGGAGTAAAAATGATTAGCATTATTGCGGCAATCGGGAAAAATAACGAACTTGGGAAAGACAACCAATTAATCTTTCATATTAAAGAAGACATGAAATTTTTCCGAGAAAAAACCAACGGACATAAAATCATTATGGGACACAAAACTTGGGATTCTCTACCTGGAAAACTCAAAAATCGCGAAAACATCGTCATTTCCCGCCACGACTTCGAAGGTCCAGACGCTATCGTCCACGACATCAACCAATTTATCGACAAATACAAAGATTCAGATGAGGAAGTATTCGTCATCGGCGGCGGAACCGTGTATCATCAATTCCTCCCCTACGCAAAAACCCTCTATTTAACCGAAGTTGATAAGGCCGACCCTAAAGCAACCACCTTCTTCCCAGAATTCAATAAATCAAATTACGAAAAAGCAATAATTAAGAAAGGTTCGGAAGATGATTTAGTTTATTCCATTATTAAGTACATTAAAAACTAAAACTATTTTAAATTTGTATTTGTAAGCCCAATTATTTTTTACAACCTTTCCTCATCTGAGACGAGTAAAGTTGCGAGCGAGGTATCGAGCGAGACAACTTGATCGAGGCGAAGATAGAGTGAAATGTTGTAAAAAATAATCTGGCGCGAAACAACCACAAATATAAAATAGTTTTAGTTTAAAGACAATTAAGGAGGAAAATGAAAGATTTAGTATTTGATTTAATCAACCAAGAGAAAGTTCGCCAAAGCGAAGGTCTAGAACTCATCCCGAGCGAAAACTACGTTTCAAAACCCGTCTTAGAAGCCATGGGCTCAGTTTTAACTAATAAATATTCTGAAGGCTACCCGAATTTTGAAGGTATTAATGAATGGTCAGAAGAAAAAATAGCTGACGAAATACTGCCAAATTACCGCTATTATGGTGGCCAAATTAACGTCGACCGCATCGAACGTCTCGCAATTGACCGCGCCTGTCGACTATTTAACGCCGATCACGCTAACGTCCAACCTCATTCCGGCGCCAATGCTAACGAAGCAGTTTATTTTGCTTGGCTCGAACCTGGCGATAAAGTACTTGCCATGAACCTCGGTCATGGTGGGCATTTAACTCATGGCTCGCCTGTTACTAGAAGCGCCAAAATCTACAAATTCGTCCCATACGGAACCGATAAAACTGGCGACATTGATTATGACGAGATGGAAAAACTTGCCCTCGAAAACGACATTAAACTACTCCTCGTCGGTTATTCAGCTTTCATGAAGGTTCCTAATTTTAAACGCGTAGCCGAGATTCGTAAAAAAGCCGAGAAAAAATGGGGTCATGAAATCTTGCTGATGGCTGATATGGCCCATGTTGCCGGCCTAATCGCGGCCGGTATCCATGACAATCCCCTAGATTTCGGCTTTAACGTCATGACAACGACTACCCATAAAACTCTCCGTGGCCCGCGTGGCGGCCTTATCTTAAGCCGCGGCAAAGTCGGTTCACCTCTAAAGAAAATTGAATCTAAAACTCTCGAAAACATTCCGACCTTAATCGATAAAGCCGTCTTCCCAGGCACCCAAGGCGGTCCGCTAGAGCATATTATCGCCGCTAAAGCCGTCGCTTTCGGAGAAGCCTTAAAACCGGAGTTTAAAACCTACGCAAAAAACATAGTTAAAAACGCTAAAACTCTCGCCGAAGAACTAATGAAAAGAGGTTTCGTGCTTCAGGGAGGAGGCACTGAAAACCACCTTATCTTAGCCGACATGAAGAAAGGTTTCGATATTAACGGTAAAATCTACGAAAAAGCACTTGATTTAATCGGGCTTACCTTAAACGCCAATGCCCTACCTGGCGACCAAGGCGGCGCCTTTAAACCCAATGGCGTTCGTTTAGGTACTCCCGCCATCACAACAAGAGGCCTTGGCGAAAAAGAAATGAAGAAAATCGCCGAATGGATGGAAAAAATCGCCAAACTCTGCCAGGGGTATGAAACTATCAACGATTTTGAAAAAGAACAATCTAAAGAAATCTCAAAACTTAGAGAAGAAGTAAAAATCTTATCTCTTAAATTTCCAGTCCCAAGTCTCTAAAAATATGATATAATAAACGTGTGGGGTGTTAGCTCAGCTGATAGAGCGCGGCATTCGCATTGCCGAGGTCGCGGGTTTGATTCCCGCACACTCCACCACGTAGAATTCTAATAGTCAGTTATTAGGATTCTTTTTTTTACTCATAATCTATTTAGTATTGACTTTTTATTGAGTTTATGCTATAATTAAGAGATAGGGGTAGCAACTTAAAAAGGAGGGATTTAATGCGTTTATTTAAAAGCATTCTTGCTACTTTAATCATACTCGTAGTCATAATCAACGCACTAGTAGCGCTGTTTCCAGCGAAAGAATCTAAAGAATTCGGTATGGCAGAGCTAGATCAATACGTTATCAAAAAATCTGCCATCGAGAAGCCGAAAGCGCTGTCAATGGCGTTGGTCACCCACAAAAGCATTACATATGGCGACATTGTACTAGAGTCAATAGAAGAAGTGGAGGCAAGCGAGTCAAAAGCGAACATTTCTCGTGCCGCCAAACGAATAGTCCTAGCTATCGAAGAACCGCTATCCGAAGAAGAAGAAATTAACCAAGAACCTAAACCTGAGTTGATGTCTGAATCAGAACCAGAACCCGAGCCAACGTCCGAGCCTGAGCCCGAACCGACACTTGTCGAATCAGAGCCAGAACCAGCGCCCGAACCCGAAAAAGCATCAAATTGCTATACGGTTAGCTATGACGTCAACAAGAGCCTCGATGAGCTTATCGAGGAGTTAGCGAACAATAGCTCGTTAACCGTCGATGATATCATCAAACTGATTAAAACATATCACGGCGAATGTGATTGCGTGGTAAGCATGGCTGAACGGAGCATGGTTATCTGGGTTATCTTAAACCGGCTTGACGCTGGCGGTTTCGGTAAAACTGTAGCCGAAATCTGTACGCGCCCGTACCAGTTTACAGGCTACAGCGCGAATAACCCAATCACAGAACGCGGCTTCGCCCTAGTTAGCGATGTCGTGATGCGCTGGGAGCGCGAAAAAGCAGGAGAAACGGATGTCGGAAGAACAATTCCAAAAGACATCCTGTTCTTCCATGCCGATTCCATTCCCTCTAGAGGAGAATGGCACAACGCATTTTACAAATATTCCGAAGGCAACTCCGGATACAAAATCTATTTCGATCGGAACAATCCAATCGAAAACCCCTATGAATCTTAGAAAAAACCGCCCCGAAAGGGGCGGCTTTTCCTTTTCCTGAAATCCAGGGTCCAAAGTTAACGCTTTGAGAACTGCTCTTTCTTACGAGCTGAGCGAAGACCATATTTCTTGCGCTCTTTTTCGCGTGGATCACGCTTCATCATACCAGCCTTCTTAAGAACTGGACGAAGATCAGCTGCTTCCGTCACTAATGCTTTCGAAATAGCAAGCTTAATCGCATCAACTTGACCAGCTAACCCACCACCCTTAACTACAATCGTTACATCATAGTCTTTCTGTTTCTCGGCCAAAGCTAACGGATCAGTAATCTCTGCAAGATAAGTCTTATTACCAGAAAGATATTCTAGTGCTGGCTTATCATTAATCGTAATCTCGCCTTTACCTTTGTAAAGACG
Organism: Candidatus Saccharimonadota bacterium; assembly: GCA_017645955.1. Taxonomy (GTDB): domain Bacteria; phylum Patescibacteriota; class Saccharimonadia; order Saccharimonadales; family Saccharimonadaceae; genus Nanosyncoccus. The sequence continues at coordinate 31,839 of JAGCNM010000056.1, read as the reverse complement.
TGCGGTTGCCGTTGCAGCTTTGCGACGACCTAAACCGTAAGTATACTTCTTTGTCATTACTTAATCTCCTTTGGGTTTTGCGCCGTATGAGCATGTTCTGCGCCTGGGAAGACTTTGAGTCTCGCCAATCTATCTGCAGCTAACTTATTCTTCGGCATCATTCCCTTAACAGCTTCAGCAATCGCTCTCGAAGGATCTTTAGAAATCACTTCTTCTAGGCTAAGTTCTTTAATCCCGCCCGGAAAGCCACTATGGCGATAATACTTCTTTTGTGTCATTTTATCACCGGTTACCACTAAATCCTTCGCATTAATAACGACAACATAGTCACCATTATCGATATGCGGAGTATAAGTAACTTTCGACTTCCCCATTAGCTTATCAGCAATTACCACCGCTAATTTTCCAAGCGGCATACTTGAAGCGTCAATCAACCACCATTCGCGCTTCACTTCTGAACCTTTTTGACTATAAGTTTTCATTACTTAGCCTCCTTTTTCGCCGTCTTCTTAGCAGCCGGCTTTTCCTTAGGCTCATCTTCTTTGAATGAAATTTCATCCACAAAACTTATCGTTCCCATCTCCGCATTGTCACCACGCCTAAAACCAGCGCGTTCAATTCGAAGATAGCCAGAATTTCGTTTAATTTGAGGGGCAATCTCGTTAATTAATAAAGTAGCAGTCTCAAGATCATTCAATCTCGCGATAATTAAGCGACGATTAGAAAGACCACCTTTCTTCGCACGCGAAATCAATTTTTCGGTATCCCGACGAATTTCTTTTGCACGTGCAAGTGTCGTTGTGATCGACTGCTCTTTTATAAGAGAGCATTGTAAGCTCCTAATAAGCGCCCTCCTTTGATCTGTTTCGCGACCGAATTTTCGGCCTCTTATTCCATGGGCGTGCATATTAAATATTTAACTCCATTAACTTTTCTTTTACTTCGTCTAACGCCTTAGTACCGAAACCTTTAAGATCTTTAAGATCACTTTCAGAAAGCATCACAAGATCTCGAATCGTCTTAATATCATTATTAAGTAAAGCATTAGCTGTCCTTGCAGACAAATCAAGCTCTTCAATTGGAAGCATTAAACCAGAGTCATCCTCTTCTTTATGTGTTCCAGGCGCCGGCGTAGATTCTACAACTGTCGACCCAGCAAGTGCAGTATATTGGTTAACCAATATCGCCGCTGCTTCTTCGAAGGCTTCCTTCGGGGTAATTGTACCATCGGTGTCAATCGTCAAAGTCAATTGTTGCAAATTCGTATCTTGACCGACACGAGTATTCTCAACTTTGTAACGTACTCTAAGTACTGGAGAGAAAACTGCATCAATTGCAATCATATCCGAGTGGACTCTAGATTCACTAGATTCATCAATCGTGAGATATCCTCGGCCTGCCTCGACGATAAAGTTCATCTTAAGGACTTTCTTCGGATCATCAATGTGACAAATCACTTGATTCGGATTAGCAATCTCGACGTCTGCTGGCAATTTAATATCACCTGCGACAACTCTTTTATCACCATCTTTTTCCGATTGTTTGTCACCTTTAATCTCTAAATTAAGCTCAACTGGCGCATCAGAATGAACCTTGAACCTAATATTCTTAAGATTGAGCATAATGTCAACTACGTCTTCGCGAATCCCTGGGATCGCTGCAAATTCATGGTTTGAACCATCAATTGAAAACGCAGTAATCGCTGCTCCCTTTACGCTTGAAAGCAAAACTCTACGCAAAGAATTACCAAGAGTATTACCATACCCGTAATAAAGTGGCTTTATTACGAATTCAGCCTGCGTCTCACTAATCTCTTTTACACTAGCGAGTGTTGCTTCGTGAATATTTTTAGTTGTCATGTTTAGTTTCTCCTTAGCGTGAGTAATACTCAACGATTAATTGTTCATTAATACCAGCTTCCGCTTCTTCGCGCTTCGGAAGACCAGTTACTTCAATTTTCATCTTTTTTGCGTCGACCTTTAGCCACGAAAGCGAAACTGCATTTGACGCTCCGATAACATTCGCAAGATTCTTGAAATACTCTGATTTAGCTGATTTAGGACGAACCTCTAAAACATCACCCGGGTTTAATCTAATCGACGGAATATCGACTTTTCGACCGTTTAAAAGAAAATGTCCATGAGAAACTAATTGTCTCGCTTGGCGACGAGTCAAAGCAAATCCCGAACGGAAAACAACATTGTCTGCTCTTCGTTCAAGATACTCAAGTAACTTCTCACCTGTCAAACCATCTGCTTTTTGCGCTTCGCGCATCACTTTAGCAAATTGTTTCTCTAAAAGCCCATACATTCTACGCACTTTTTGCTTTTCGCGGAGCTGCGTAAGGTAAAGGCTACCACCTCTTACTCTCTTATCGCCGTGCTGACCCGGAATTCCGGACTTCTTTGCCATCACTTTATGCGCTTTTGGCGCAAGCGCGGCACCTTCACGACGACTTTGTTTTACGATAGGATTATAATCTCGTGCCATTACGGTTTCCTTTCTCCTTTAGGTCGCACACCACCATGCTGAATCGGAGTTACATCGGTAATACTATCGATTTTGATTCCGACCGTCGAAATCGCTCTAATCGCTGCATCGCGACCAAGCCCAATTCCTGACACATAAACATCAACTGAATTAAGTGCATTATTCTTTTTCGCAATATCAAGAACTTTTTCCGCTGCGACACCAGCCGCGAACGCTGTTCCCTTCTTTGAACCACGAAAACCGTTTGCACCAGCCGACGAAGCTGCAAGCACCCCACCACTTTTATCAGTCACGCTAATAATCGTATTATTGAACGTTGATTGAATGTGGACTGCACCAGCATTAACGATCCTTTTAATTTTCTTTGCTTTTTTAGCAGCCTTAGCCGAAACTTCTGGAGTCTCGACGACAGCTGTGTTTTTAATTTCCTCTTCTGCCATATTACTCCTTTAAGTTTTACTCGCTGCTTTAGGTTGTGTTCCGCCAACCGCGATCGCTTTACCTTTACGAGTACGCGCGTTCGTACGAGTACGTTGACCGTTAACTGGCAACTTAGCCTTGTGACGGATACCTTTATAGGAATTAATATCCTTTAAGCGTTTAATATTATTGCTCACGAGACGCTTTAAATCACCTTCGACATGATATTTCGCTGAAATAATGTCGTTGATTTTTTGTTCATCAGCCTCGGTGAGATCTTTCACCCGAGTGGTAGGCTCGATTTTAGCCTCCGCAAGGATTTTCTTTGATGTTGTTCTACCAATTCCGTAAACATAAGTCAGTGCAATCCAGACCTGTTTTTCGGAAGGGATAACAACGCTAGCTATTCTAGCCATATATTTTAACCCTGCCTTTGCTTATTTTTAGGTTTTTTCTTGTTGATGACCCTAAGTACACCCTTCCGGCGGACAATAATGTCATCAGGTGAGATTTTTTTAACACTTGCGCGTACTTTCATAGTGTCAAAATACCCTTTCCTTATTATTTTTAAGTTTTGAAAACATAATATTGAGTTACGTAATCTCAACATTAAGTTTTTTATAATTTTACCCCTGTTAAATTAACAAGGTAAAAATCATAACATCAAACTTAAAAAGTTTAATATTAATCTTTGAGTCGGAAACTGATTCTACCCTTTGTAAGATCGTAAGGGGTTAACTCAACTTCGACTCTGTCGCCCGGGACTAAACGAATATAGTTTTTTCGCATTCGTCCACTCATGTGAGCAACAATAATATGACCATTCTCGAGTTCAACCCGAAACTGGGTATTCGGCAGTGCTTCAACAACACTACCTGTGAGCTTAATCACTTCCTTTTGACTAGCCATAAATTACATTTCGAGTATACCACAGAAAAATACATTTGTAAAGACTAAAATAAAGCAATTTGGGACAACACGGAGGTTACGACCGAGTATTAGGGCGCTCGCCCCGTGACGACGGGCGCGAGCGACCCGTGTCCCAAATTGCTTTATTTTAGTTTTCCGCAGTTACTTTTTTCAATTTCGAGACCGTCCTAAAAGAAGAAATAAAACATCTATTCAACGAGTATTGCTCTGGTAAACTGCCTTGAAAGATAAGTCTGTCTTTGATCTGACCATTCCCCAGTACAAGTAATTAAAGTCACTGATTCCTTACCGCTTTCAGGCGAATGTGCAGCAGTTGTCATATAGGCATCCGATTCGGAAAGTAAAATTGACTTATTCTCAACTACGCGATATTTAAACACTACTCCATCTCCTCGTTCAACTACAATTAAATCACCATCGGCTAAAATCGGTAAATCTTTAAACACTCCGTGCACATGCGGTCCACCATTGTGGCCATCAATAATCATCGTGCCACCCATCCCGGGTAGTCCGGAGCCCTCATACCAACCCACGTCGAAGATATTATTTGGCGTCATTAATTCCCCATTCATGTTTACGCCCATTGGGATAATTCTCGCATTTACGATTCCAAGTTTTTCAACCGTCAAATAACGCGGACGCTCCGGCGCCACAATATACTCAACCACTTCCGTTTCCGTAGGCTTTACTTCAATCAGTTCTTCTTCCTCTTCGACAACAGTAACAATTGCCCTCTCACTTCCCTCTTTCTCGTTATAATAATTACGTTCAAAAACTAATACTCTAACTACATATACTATAAACAAGACGGCAACAACTAGCCAAAATATGTATTTAAGAATTCTTTTCCAATTAAAATCAATCTTTAAGCTCATTGCCAAAGTCATCGTAAGTTATCATTAGAGCTCTAGAATCCACCGACCTTAGATTCTCTAACGCCACCGTCACTACAATGAGAAGTCCAGTACCAGAAATCGATAAGCCAATCGGCGCCCCAGTAATTATAATGAAAATATAATCAGTAATAAACGGCAACATCGCAACTAAACCTAAAGCCAACGCGCCAAACAAATCTAGACGATTAACAACCTTACTCAAATAATTAGCAGTAGAAATCCCCGGCCTTACACCTTCAATAAAACCACCTTGCTTTTGAAGATTATCAGCAATTTCTTTTGTGTTAAAGATAATCGAAGTGTAAAAATAAGTAAACATAAATACTAAAACGAAATACAAAGCTGGATAAACAAACCACTGCGCCGTAATACCATCAGGATACATTGTCGCATAGTTGTTTGCCGACGGAGCCGTAAAAATCGTCACAAGCTTTGCACCTAGTTCATTACCAGAATCAAAAGAAGTAATAACCTGTCCGACTAAAGCCGGCAACGACAAGAAAGCCGTCGCAAAGATAACTGGGATTACACCAGCTGCAATCATCTTAATCGGTAAAATAGATTTTATCCCGCCATAAGAAGAGTTACCATGGACTCGTTTTGCATAATTAATCGTAATGATTCTCTGCGCTTCATTAAGCTTCACAAGGAAGTAAACTACTATCAACATCGCTATCGCAAAACCGAGTACAATCCAGAAAATCGTCGGATTAACTGGAAGTTCAAACCAACCAAAGAGACTTAAACTACCGCTGCTCGTATCAAATAAAGCCGAGCCTAAAGAAGCCATCGTTGTTGGAAGCTGCGAAATAATCGAAGCAAAAATCAAAGTCGAAATACCATTCCCGACACCTTGTTCAGTAATCAACTCGCCAAACCACATTAAAACTACCGAACCCGCCGTCATCGCCGTCACCGACAAAGCCCAGTCGCCCATCGTAGGAGTAAATTCGGATGCAATGTTTGCGGATAATGTAGATCGATAAAGAATAAAAATATATGCAATTGATTGGACGATGGCTAACGGAACCGTCAGTAATCTCGTCCATTGGTTAATCTTTCGACGTCCAGTCTCACCATCATTTGAAAGCTCTTCTAAAGAAGGTATCGCCTTTGTTAAAAGTTGAATCACAATCGAACTAGTAATATATGGCGAAAGCCCGACTAAAATGACGCTAAACGACGCGAGCCCACCACCCGAAATCAAATTTAAGAAATTCGAAAAGTCAGATTTTTCGAGCAAATTCGCAACTGCTTCTTTAAACGTCGAGGCATCGCCCATTGGAACCGGAATTTGCGCCAAGAATCGGTAAACCACAACAATACCGAGTATCGTAAGTACTCGCTTCAGCATGTCTTTATTTTTTAGGGATTTGAAAATTGTCGAAAAATGCATAATACCTCTTGAATAACTATATATAATAATATCATACTAGTAGTTAAAAAACAACTAGATTCCTAAACTCCTGTTATAGTTGTAGAAACTGGGCGAGCTACGCAGCGGATAGAAGCTCCATTATACCTATAACTATCATCTGCGGGCCAACTACTGCTATTTATCATATAGCCAGCAGACCAAGCAAAATGATCGTACCAGGGATGTGAAGTATCATAAGAAACACCAGTGGAATATCCACCAGAAAACCCAACGCCGGCTAAAGCACCAACAAAAGAACCAGCTGGAGTCAAATAAATTGGCGCGCCCCATAATGTAACATTTCCATTTACAGAAATTTGAGCTAAACCGTATTGGTTCCAAAGATTATAGAACGAATCGTCTCCGGTACCAGTTCTCGGCAAAGTCCAACCCGCCGGGCAAATAGACTGTTCTACTATCCCACCATCAACATACACGGAGCTATCATTAGTAGCAAGAGCCGCCGCCCAGTTATAAAAGTTTCCTAAATGATACTGAGGAGTTAGACTCGTAGAAGAAACGTAATCTTCAGTCACATTTAGCGACTCATCGCAAACCGGAACCGCAGTAGTATAATCACAACTGCTCGAATAATCATAATACTCACTATAACTACTCGGTGTGCCGTTCCAATATAGTTCACCCGGATCATAAGACTCTGGGGTATCATTCATAGACTGAGCATATGAACCGCCACTAAACCATGTCTGATTATGATTAGATGTAGTTGTATAAGTCGAACGCATTGGAGTCCACGAAGCAGTACCATATTCGCCTGTCGTAGTATTATAACCTAAATCAGTATCTTCATTGGTATACGTTGTACCACTATCTATATCTAAATCCAAATTCTTAGTCATCCAAACATTACCATCCGCCAATTTCGCTACCGTATACATTTTATCATCCCGAATATCTTTTAATGTGTATTGTTGTTCGAGAGTCATAGAATTAATAATAGCCGTACGATTGGCGCTACTCACATTGGCAAAATCCTGCATACATACAACTTCAGCTATAGTAGTAGCACTCGGATTACAAGCTGTCGGAGCAGAAGCATTATGCGGATGCACTAATACATATTTTACTTGCCCATTGTAACTCCCCGCTATTTGATCAGATGCTATAAAAACTTGGTAAGCTGAAGTAATACTTGCACCAGTAGCTCCCGAACCTAAATCGGTATTAGACAGCCTTTTGGCTACTAAAGTATATTCATCTGGTACGGTATGCCAATTATTGAAACCGTTCTGCAAATCAACCGCATAAATAGCGTTAGAATCAGTAGCAAGTTTCATTGCCCATTGCGACGTACCGCTAGTCCCAGTTCCTGTTACAATATCAAAACTACTCCCAAGCGAAACGCTAGTTAGAACATTCTTTCCGTCTATATCATCAGTATAACCAATTGCATAAACCGCAAAGCCCTCATTATCATTACAGAAAACATTCATAGTAGTTAGACCTATGTTTGTTTCATACGTGCCTGGATTAACTGTCGCATTATGAGAGCCCATTCCAGAACCTATCATCGAACAAGAAATTTGCACCGTAATACTAACGTTATCAACCACCGCATCATCGGCCGAAACTGAAGAGGAAGTCAAAATAAAGCCCGAAACGACAGTAAATCCGAACAAAAAACCTGATAACAAAGAAAGTCGGATGATTCCCTTGCCTCCACTCATGCTAAAACCATTATACCATATGCATTATCACATACAATAAAAAAATACCATTCGGGACACGCGTCCGGCCGGCCCGTCGCCACGGGCGGCCGGCGTTAATACTCGCCTTGCCAGGCTCCGTAATGTCCCGAAATGGTATTATTTTATAGTTTCGCTTTAGAAAATACCATTATAGCGTTATCTACTCTAAAGATTTTCTAAATCTTCTTCTGTCGGTATTTTCGAATCTGGCGTTTCAAAATCTTCGAGTGGCGCCACACCCGTTCCTACAGGAATCTTGCGACCAATGATTACATTCTCTTTAAGACCACGCAATCTATCAACACGACCATTAATCGAAGCGTTAATAAGCACGCGCGTTGTGTCTTGGAACGAAGCAGCCGAAAGGAACGAATCAGAGAAGATTGATACTTTCGTAATACCAAGTAGCAAGTTGGTATAAGTTGCTGGCTTCTTTCCTGCCTTTTCGAGTTCTGAATTTTCCAAGCAGACTGCCGCCTTAGACGTAATATCACCCGAGACGAACTCAGAATCACCCGGATCATTAATTTGAACTCTAGAGAACATCTGTCTGACTAAGATTTCTAGATGCTTTGGCGAAATCTCATGACCTTGCGCGGCATAAACGTTAAGAACATCGTTCATGATGTAACGCTCAGTCGCTTCAATACCTTTATATTTCAAAAGGTCTTGTAGATTTAGAGAACCAGTAGTTAATCTATCACCAGCTTTTACAGAGTCATTAGCTTTTACGACCAACTCTGCATCACCAGGAATCTCGACACGGACTGGCGCCGTAGCAGAAGCCACTAAGATTATGGCGTCCTTGACAAGCTCAATAATGCCATCAAACGGAGCCTTAATCGCAGCACTCTTTCCACTCTTCTTTACTAGCACTGCACCAGCTTTTACTTTCTCGCCATCCTTAACAATCGGAGTTCGGCCTTCAAGCTCGTATCTCTCAATTGAACCAGATTGTGGGGTAATTTGGACGATGTAGTGATTATTATCTTCCCAAACATCAACGACACCATCAATCGGCGTGACATAAGCTTGACCTTTTGGCGTCCTAGCTTCAAGAAGCTCCTCAACGCGAGGAAGACCTCGAGCAATCGCACCAGAACCCGCCACACCAGAACCGTGTTTCGTATCAAGTGTAAGCTGAGTACCCGGTTCGCCAAGCGACTGTGCTGCAATCACACCAACCGGTTCATTCGCCGCAACGAGCTCACGAGTTGACATATCGACGCCATAAGCCTTACGTGGAATTCCGTTAACAGCAGTTGTCGAAAGAATCGATTGAATTTTCACTGCCTCAATCTTTTCATCCGCTTCAAGTTGTTCAGCCATTTCCTTCGTGATGAGCTCATCTGCTTCGAGATATCCCGGCACCGCCTCGGCCGTATAACGACCAGCCAGCCTCATCGCAAAACCAATACCAGAAAGCTCAGTTTCATTACGATAGACTGTAAAGCCCGGATCATCCGCTACTTCATTCGTTGTAAACACATCTTGCGAAACATCTACAAGACGACGGGTAAGATAACCAGAATCTGCAGTACGAAGTGCCGTCGAAACCTGACCCTGACGTGCGCCTCGCGTCGCAATAAAGGATTCAAGTGTGTTAAGACCTTTCTTATAAGAAGACTTAACTGGAAGTTCGATTTCATTGTTGTTAATATCAACCATGATACCGATTTCCGCCGAAGCAAGCTTGATGTTCGAAATATTACCACGAGCACCAGAGTTCACCATCACTGCGATATCGGTATCCATTTCTGAAAGTTTATCCTGAAGGAAATCAGAAATCTTTTTATCAATATCTCGCCAGTTTGCAACCGTTAATTTATGACGCTCATCTTCGGTTACTAAACCATCATTGAATTGTTGCTGAATAAGTGCAGTTTTAGCATCACCTTCAGCAATAAAGTCGTCAATTTCGTCATAAGTCGGATAATCATCCTTTGCGGTAGAAATTGAAGCGACCGTTTCATATTCAAAGGCTAAATCTTTAAGATCATCTGCGGTTTTAACCATTACTTCCGAACCATAAAGGTCAAAGATATCCGCCATCACCTTAGAAAGGTGTTTCTTGGTTTGAACTGAGTTATCATACGGATAATCTTTTGGCAAAATCTCATTGAAGATAACCCGACCAAGCGTCGTATTCCTAATTTCTTTCTTAGCAAATACACGGATTGGGGTTTGCAAAGCGATAATTCCCTTGTCATAAGCCATTTCAGCTTCGTAAACACTCGAGAATGCCTTTGCCTCACCAGTATCTGTGCCCGGCTTATCGTAAGTTAAGTAATAAGCGCCTAGCACCACATCCTGATAAATTGCGAGCACTGGAGAACCATCAGCCGGCTTTAGTAAATTCTTCGAAGCCGACATTAATTCTTTAGCCTCTAACTGTGCTGCGTCAGAAAGCGGTAGATGGACCGCCATCTGGTCACCATCGTAGTCAGCGTTAAAACCTGACGCAACTAGTGGATGCAACTTAATAGCCTTACCATCAATTAATCTTGGTTGGAACGCTTGAACCGATAAGCGGTGCAAAGACGGAGCGCGGTTCAAAAGTACATATTTACCTTTAATCACTTCATCAAGCGCATCCCAAACTACAGTTTCCTTAGCTTCAATCAGTCTCGAGGCAGCACGAATATTATTTGCATGCTCGTTAGAAATCAACCAAGAAATTACAAACGGCTTAAAGAGTTCGAGCGCCATTTGCTTCGGTAAACCACATTCGTTGAGTTTAAGTTCTGGACCAACAACAATTACTGAACGTCCAGAATAGTCAACACGCTTACCGAGAAGATTCTGACGGAAGCGACCTTGCTTTCCTTTAAGTAAATCAGAAAGCGATTTTAGCTTACGACGACCATTAGTCGAGTTTGCTCCTCTCGAACCATGAGCCGCAGAGTTATCGATTAAGGCATCGACAGCTTCTTGAAGCATGCGCATTTCGTTACGACAAATCACTTCCGGAGCGTTAAGATCCATCAACTTCTTCAAACGATTATTACGGTTAATCACACGTCGATATAAATCATTCAAATCTGATGTCGCGAAACGACCACCAGGAAGCGCAATCATTGGACGAAGATCCGGGGGGATCACCGGAATGACTGTTAGAATTAAATCCTCTGGCTTAATCCCAGCCGCATTCATACCCTCAAGTGCTTTCAAACGCTTTTGAATCTTCTTTTCTTTTTGGCCTTTAGCTTCAGCAGCCTCTTTTTTAAGATCGCTAATCAATTTATCCAAATCGACTTCGTCAAGCATCTTCTTAATCGCTGTTGCACCCATCTCAACCGTAATAAAATCTTCATATTCCTCTGGTAAATTACGATATTCGACTTCAGTAATGACTCCGCCCTTCTTAAACGACTCTAAAGTAGACTTTCGCATCGCATAGTCAGCTTCAAGTTCTTCAACTTCTTTCGTTTGTGCTTCGGCTAGAGCCTTTACATCAGCGCCTTCAGCCTTTGCTTCTTTCTCATAACGAATCTTAATCGCATCTCGCGCAGCATTCGTTTGACCTTCTAAACTTTCGAGCGCTTTTTCAATCTCATCAGTTTTTGCATCAATAATTAAGTATGTTGCAAAATATACAACCTTCTCAATATTTTTAACGGTAATATCAAGAAGTAAACTTAGAGCTGAAGGAATACCGCGCATAAACCAAATATGCGCAACCGGTGCCGCAAGAGCAATATGTCCCATACGTTCACGACGAGTAATCGATTTAGTAACTAAGTTACCTTCCTTATCTACCGCCGCCTCGCGACTTCTTACACCTTTAAGTTTAGAATCGTGCGGATTAATATCTTTTGTTGGCCCAAAAATTCTTTCACAGAACAAACCATCTCGTTCTGGTTTTTGAGTTCGATAGTTAATCGTTTCTGGCTTTGTTACTTCGCCATAACTCCAATTTAGAATATCATCGCGACTCGCAACCGATAATCTAATTGAATCGAAGTCAGAAGCTGAAATGAAATTATCCATCCACGCCATCTTAGAACTCCTCTCCGAGATCAACTGTACCATCTTCCTCGTCAATCTCCGTTATTTCTATTCCCTCGTCCGCCATCATTGCCTCGGCCTCCGTATCGTCAAGGTCTAAGATTTGCGGCTCAGTCTCTTTTTTATGTTGATCATAGATGGACTGATCATCTTTACTTTTTTCAATTTCTCTAGATGTCTTTTCAATTACATCGCCAGCGTCCGCCGATTCACCATGATCAAGGAGGTCAACCTTAAGCCCAAGACCTTGTAATTCCTTTACAAGAACGTTAAAGCCTTCTGGGAGCTTCGGCCCTTCAATTGGTTCATGTTTAATAATCGCTTCGTACGCCTTCGCACGTCCATAAACATCATCTGATTTAATTGTGAGCATTTCCTGAAGAGTTGTTGCCGCACCGTAAGCTTCGAGTGCCCACACCTCCATTTCTCCGAAACGCTGGCCACCGTTTTGTGCCTTACCACCAAGCGGCTGTTGGGTAACCATCGTGTACGGACCAGTCGAACGAGCATGAATCTTATCTTCAACCATATGATGAAGCTTAAGCATATGCATCACACCAACCGAGGTTCTTTCATTAAATGGTTCGCCAGTTAGACCATCATAAAGCTGTACTCTACCATCTTCAGCAAATCCAGCTTTCTTCAATTCTTCCGAAATCTTTTCGTCTGGGACGCCATTAAAGGATGGAGTAGCAACTTTATAACCTAAAGCTCTCGCCGCCATACCTAAGTGTGTCTCAAATAACTGACCGAGATTCATACGTGAAGGCACACCCATCGGGCTAAGTACGATATCAATTGGCGTACCGTCTGCCATAAATGGCATATCTTCAACCGGTAATACTCTCGAGACAACACCTTTGTTACCGTGTCGTCCAGCCAACTTATCACCTACGCCAATCTTTCTCATCTCAGCGACAAAGATTTTAATTTGCATCAAGACGCCAGCCTTTAATTCATGGCCTTGTTCCCTCGTATAAACTCTTACGTCAATTACTTTACCAGTTGAGGAACCGTTCATTCTAACTGAAGTATCACGTACATCCTTCGCCTTTTCACCAAAGATTGCGCGGAGTAATCTTTCCTCAGAACTCAATTCTTGTTCGCCCTTAGGTGTAATCTTGCCCACTAGGATATCACCATTTTTAACTTCGGCACCAACGGTCACGATACCGTCTTCACCAAGATGCCTTAAGGAATGTTCAGAAACATTTGGAATATCTCGCGTAACTTGTTCCGGACCGAGTTTCGTCTCACGTACTTCAACATCAAAATCTTTAATATTAATCGAAGTTAAAGTATCGTCTTCGACTAAACGATTCGAAATCACGATTGCATCATCCATGTTATAACCACGCCATGGCATAAAGGCAACCAAGAGATCTCGCCCTAAAGCAAGCTCACCATTATTAATCGAAGCACCCTCGATTAAAGCGTCGTCCTTTTTCACCTTCTGGCCTCGAGCAACTACGACTCTCTGATTATAACAACGATCATCATTCGTCTTTTCGAAGTGTTGTAACTTATATTCAACGTCTCCACCCTTATCGTAAGTTACAATTACTGATTCACCATCAGCCTTTTTAACTACACCAGAACCCTTGGCCATGATTAATTGTGAAGTGTTTTTAGCGACTTCACGCTCAATACCAGTACCAACCACCGGATTATCGTTCCTAAGTAGAGGGACCGCCTGTTTCTGCATTGCGCAGGCCATCAAAGAACGGTCAACACGGTTTTTCTCTACGAATGGAATTAGACTTGCTGAAACACCAAGAATCTCTTTATGCGCCGCATCAATATGGGTCACATTCTTCGATTCTACTTGAGAAGGAGTTCCATGCACACGAGCCGAAACCCATTCTTCAACAAACTTACTATTTTTATCAACTTTAACTGATGCATCTGCGATAATCATATCGTTTTCCGTATCAGCATCCATATAAACAACTTCGTCAGTGACCTTGCCGTTCTTAACTACTCGATAAGGCGCTTCAATGAAACCATATTCATTAATTCGAGCGTAAGTTGCAAAGTTAAGCACAAGACCGACGTTTCCACCTTCTGGTGTTTCAACCGTACAAATACGTCCATAATGAGTTGGGTGCGCATCACGCACGTCAAATCCGGCACGCTCTCGCGTCAAACCACCAGGACCCATTGAGCTTAAACGTCGTTTATGCGCAAGCTCTGAAAACGGATTTACTTCATCCATTAACTGCGAAAGTTGTGAGGTAGCAAAGAATTCTTTCACAGCCGCAACAACTGGTCGCGAATTTAAAAGTTGCGACGGCGTTACGTCTTCCGGATTTGCCATTGACATTCTATCAAGAATATTCCTTTGTAAACGGAGCATACCGAGTCGGAATTGCCTTTGGACAAGCTCACCGACGAGCTTTACGCGACGATTTGATAATGAATCGATATCATCAGCCGGCTCTTGTGTATTATTCAAGCGAATAATCTCTGAAACAATCGCCACCACATCGTCCATCTGAAGAGTTCTAAACTCTGGCTTATTCGGCATATCGAAATGAAGTCGTCGATTAATCTTAAAACGACCGACATTCGAGTAGTCATAACGCTTCGGATCGAAGAATGTTCGCTCAATCATTGATTTCGCATTTTCAACCGTAGCAAGATCACCTGGTCTTAACTTTCGATAAACCTCAAGTAAAGCTTCGCCTTGGCTTGAAGTTGTGTCTTTCTCAAGCGTTGCGTCAATATAGCTTTTTTCACCATTATCGATTTTCTCAAATCGCGATTTAATATCAGACTTCGAAAGTCCTAACGCTCTTAAGAAAGTCGTAACTGGAATTTTGCGACGTCGATCAATTTTTACATAAATCGCACCGTTCGCGGCCGTCTCGAACTCGAGTCAGGCACCTCTTCCTGGAATAATCTTCGCGCCATAATAACGCTTTAAACCAATCGTTTCTGCATTAAAGAAAACACCAGCCGAACGAATTAGTTGCGAGACGATGACGCGCTCAGTTCCATTAATAATGAAAGTTGCACGCTCAGTCATCCAAGGATAATCACCAAAATAGATATCCTGTTCTTTTTTCTCACCCGTAACCTTGTTCTCAAGTTCTACTAAAACATGTAGCGGAGCTTCATAGGTTACTAAGTTATACTTAGCTTGAGCTTCTGATTCCTTTGGTTCTTTAAAATAATAATCTTTAAAACGGAGCGATAGTTTCTGGCCGGTATAATCGTCAATCGGATTAAGCTCGGCAAAAACTTCCCTCAGTCCATTTTTGACAAAGTCTGCCCACGAATCTTTTTGGTGTGCTGTAAGATCCGGAATAGGCAAAGCTTGGTCACCCTCGGTGAAAAATACTCTCTCACCTGACTTCGGTTTTGTAGCCATTCTACCTCTTTTTTATTAGTGTTATTATAATCTTTAGCGCCGAAGATTACTGCCCTACCTTTCCCCTAGACTCGCCACATCCATAAGATTACAAAAATAAGGCACACTACTTCTTAATACCAATTATACCTAAAAAAACTCTATTGTCAACACCAAAAAACCGCCTAAAATTAGACGGATTTCTAGACATAGATAAGCTCTCAACTTATTGTGTTTTTACAAGCCGACTCGCAGTTAGCTTAAATATTATTATACATAAGCAACTAGAAAAATCAAGCACTTTTTTAAAAAACAAAAAACGGCCCCGTGGGGCCGTCTCTTAAGACTAAATGTCTAAATCGTCCAAATCAGCAAGTTCAGCTCGGGTTTTTTCCGCTAACTCAGAAGAGGTCTCTTCCTCATTATCATCTTCGTCCTCATCGGCTTCCTCAGGCTCATCGACTGGTTCTTCAGCTACTGGTTTTTCAGTTTTCGCCTCCACAGGTTTCTTCTCAACACCTTCATCAGTATTTACGATTTTAAGATTAAATCTCGCATCTTGTTTCGTTCCTAAAGCTCTAAGTAAGACACGAATCGCTTGCGCCGTAACACCTCTTTTACCAATCACCCTACCGACATCTTCCGGATCAACCGTAAGACTGAGCAAGACTCCTTTTTCGTCGATTTTTCTATCAACTGCTACCTTATCTGGATTGTTGACTAAAGTTTTAACGATGTATTCTACAAATTGCTGGTCAATAGTAGCCATTTTATCTCCTTAAGTTACTTATACTAATAATTATAGCACAAGAATAGTTTTTTTGTTGGCATAAATGAAATTTAAACCAGACAAAAGAACAAGTTCTTTATTGTTATAATGAGATTTAGACCAAACCAAAGAATAAGTTTCTGATAGCATAATGAGATTTAGACCAGATTTTTGAACTTTATTTTTACAACTCAACAACGAAAAAATCTCCCTAGCCCGAAGGGCGAATAAAGAGATTTTTTCTTGACTTGTGTTGTAAAAATAAAAAGTTCAAAAGTCCAGGCTATCAGAAACTTATTCTTTGGTTTATTCTTTTGTCTCTTCCGAAACCGCTTCAGCCGGAGCTTCTTCTACTGGAGCTTCCTTAGGCTGATTCTTGCGTAATTTATCGGCATGTTTTGCTTTTGAATTCTTCTTTGGTGCAACTTCTACCCATTTTGGTAACTTCACACCATTTTTCTTAAGAATAAATGCAACCCTTGAAGAAGGTTGTGCACCATTTTTAAGATATTTTTCCACTGCTTCCTTGTCTAAAGTTAAAGCTTTAGTCGCAGGATTATAATTGCCGACCTCAGCCACAATGCGACCCGAAAGTGGGTGGCGCTGCGCTTCTTGGACGACTATCCGATACGTTGGGTAATGCGTACGGCCATTACGTTGCATGCGAATCGCTAGCATTTTTTCTCCTTAAAAATTAATAACCTAATTATTTTAGCATATTTTATAAAAAAAGAAAAGGGAGTCACGTACGTACTCCCTCTCCCCCTTATTGATGTCATTTTTTGGCCGTCTTCGGCAGCTTCTTAGATTTGGACATGATATCCACAATTCTGAAAGTATCCTGCATCGAAAGCAGGAATCCTTTCTTGTAGTATTCTTTCCAAACCTTATAAAACTGCTCGAGGTGCTCTCGGTTGGTAAAATCGACGACCGGGATATAATAAGGCTTCTCCATAATCGGGTTCCCTTCGGAGTCCTTTCTCTCTACGGGAGAGAAAGTCAACCAATTTAAGAGTGCCTCAATGTCGCCAACCGAACGGACGCCGTTGCTTGTCAGAGCTTCGTTAAGCTCGACAACCAACCTATAGCATCGTCCGTGACAGCCGTCATTGACCGCATGGTCAAGACTTTTATAAGCCTTTTCGAGTTCGGTAGGATCCACCTGACTAATGTATTCTCCATCGAGAAATCGTTTGGAGAAGTACATCTTCGCCTGCGCATGAATCTCACTCAAAGGGAGAATATGTTTCCTATAATAGTTCATTTCGAACTGGACCCATCTCACCTTCTCGTATTTCTTCAGCGCGGCTTCTTCTTTCTTCGTAGTTCCGTCCCTCTTAGTCGTCCTCAGGCCCTCAAAGAGCTCAGCCATAATGACATCAACACTTCTAAGATTCTCTGCCACTCCATATCGCCCCCTTTCAGGCATAATCGGTGTTTAAGGCAGCAATCACACCATCTATAATTATAGCACACTTTTAACAAAAAGTCAATCTACTTAAGGGGTAGCGGCGCTTTACTTCGCCCCAGCAGCACGGTATTTCTTCACTCCTTCTCTTGCTGCCATTGTCTGAGCCTCTTGTTTCGAATGACCGGTCCCTGTACCCTTTAATGCATTACCAACATAAATACCAACTGTAAACTTCTTATCATGATCTGGCCCCTCCTCTTTTAAAGTCTTATAAACGGGGGTCACTCCATCTATCTTTTGTGCCAATTCCTGTACATAAGACTTTGGATCTCGCCATGAGCCTTCCTCTAAAATCTCATCGATTTTAACCAAAATATGTTTCG
Source organism: Candidatus Saccharimonadota bacterium (assembly GCA_017645955.1). Taxonomy (GTDB): domain Bacteria; phylum Patescibacteriota; class Saccharimonadia; order Saccharimonadales; family Saccharimonadaceae; genus Nanosyncoccus. The sequence goes on along the minus strand of JAGCNM010000056.1, from coordinate 14,054 downwards.
AAATAAAGTCTTTCGCCGCCTCATACCCCTGATCTAAATAAATCGCACCAATTACCGCCTCGAAGCAATCCGCTAAAATCACTTCGTGAGCTCGTTCCGAACCTTGTTTCTCACCCCTAGACAATCTTACTAACGGTTCATACCCTAATTCCTTCCCCGCCGCACCAATCGACTCAGTTCTGACTAAAGCCGCTCGAAGAGCCGTCATAATTCCCTCAGGTTCGTCGTAATTTCGGTACAAAAAATCTGAAGAAACTAATTCTAGGACCGCATCACCTAAAAATTCCAATCTTTCGTTATGCTCGTGTGTTGTCTTATGCTCATTTACATAACTTCGATGCGTCAAAGCTGTTACTAGTAAATTAATATCCTTAAAAGAAAACCCGAGTTTCTCTTTCGCAAACTCTTGATATTCATTTATGTCCATTTTGCCTCCTATTTAATAATCGCCAACGCGAATCTTCTTCTTCGCAATTAACATCAATTTTTCAATATCCTCGTATTCAATTACCTCGAGAGCATCCGTAAACGAAAACCATTTAATCCCCTTCATCCATTTCTCCGGCGTCGGCGTTTCTCGCGCATCAAGCGCCTGAACAAGATATATCTGCGTCGTCATTAAGACTAGTTTATCCAACCGACGATACTTAAAGTGGATTTTTCCTAGCCAAGTCAGAATCGAAACATTTTTTAACCCAGTTTCTTCCTCAATTTCACGTCTTGCTGTCACTTTTGCCGTTTCGCCCGGTTCGATATGTCCCTTCGGAATCGTCCATCTTTCCTTTGAATCCTGAATTAAAAGAATCTCGATATCTTTCTTGTCTGGAGTAAATCGAAAAACAATCCCACCAGAAGTCGGTTCCCGTACAATTTCCTGAATCGCCGCTTTCTTGCGAAAAACGGCTGATTTAATCTTCTCGAGGGCCGACTCTTTAACTCTTTCCGTCGGCAACGCTTCCGGTATCTTTAACGCTCTCCTCGCCGTCGGCTCCGTCGACGGTCTTAGATCTTGATCCATCTTTATTCTCTTCAACAATTCCGAGCTTTTTATACGCCGTACCGAGAACCCCGTTTATAAACTTCGAGGAATTCTCACTCCCAAACGCTTTAGCGAGCTCAACCGCTTCGTTAATGGCGACTTTCGGCGGGATCGAATCCCGACATTCCGAAAGCTCGTAAAGTCCCATCCTAAGAACATTTCTATCGATAGCCGCAATTGATTCTATCGGCCATTCAGGCGCCATTGGCGCTAGCGCAGCATCCAAGGTCTCAAAATTCTCAACCACATTTCGTGCCAAACTATATACAAATTCCGTATCGCCTAACGCTTTTTCATAAGGCTCAACATTCTTCGCGACAATAATGTCCAAATCGACGTCAGGGTCTTTAGCGAGAGTTCTTAGCTCATACTCATATAAACTCTGTAGAACAATAACTCTACCTAAATGTCGATTACTTGCCATATTTTAAATCTTCTCTTTTATTTATTAGTTTTAACTTTTAAATTAGGGGTTCGTTTCTTAGTTTCAAAAGCTTTAACAGGGGAAACCTTGTTTACCCTTTTAGCGAGCTCAAGTCTAAGATGACTCCTTCGAAGCCCGGTTTTACGCGGACTGCTTTGTTTCTTAGGTTCAGGCATCTTACTCCTTAAATTTAATAGATAATTTTATTCATTTTACCACTATTTTTCCAATTTCGCAAGAGCTCTTTTAATAGCGGGGCGATCAAATCCTTCAATCCTCACGTCGCCAATCTCGGTCACCGGCACAGCAGTAATACTTTCATCGTTAGATGCGTCTATCTCCTCATACTCTATACCCTTAGAATCTAACCAATCCATTAAAGCATGGCAATAAGCACAAGTTGGTGTTGTATATATCTTTATCATAAATTCATTATACCATACATTGCAATTCCAGCCGCGACCGATACATTAAATGATTCTTTTTTGCCTTACATCGGTATTTCTAAAAACAGGTCAATTATATCATACAACGAATAATTTATCCCCTTTACCTCCTCGCCTAAAACTAATACTATCTTATCCGACAATCGTTCCGCTAGTCCCTTATCGTTCAACTTAAAAAGATGCTCATTTTCGATATTATTTTCTAGCCCAACAATCATCCACCCCTGTTTCTTCAGTGAATTTAGCTCAGAAATTATATCATCAGACGAATTTATATCTAACATATCTTCCGCGCCAAGCGCAGTTTTATGGATCTCTTTATCTAGTTTCTCTCTTAAGTGAGGTAATAAATTTTTATCATGTACTCCTGGTGTATAACCCGAGAGAATAACCCTAAATACCCCTAGTCCCTCCGCTGTTCGAAGAATCGCCCCGACATTATAAGTCGAACGAATATTATCCAAAACTAATGTCAATTCCATAATAATATGATATAATAATTCTTATGAAAAGTCAAAGTATCCTGACTGTCCCGACCGAAACCGTTGAAGGTTATGCTGTAAAACTAAATGACGAAAACGGTATTCGTGAGCTCATGCGCCTGAAAGAGCGTGATTTTGACTCTGGAAAAATTTTTACCCTCGTCCCAACCTCAAAATACGAGATTAAAAACTATGCCCTCATTCCGCCCGCCGCAAAACCCCTCATCGAAAAATTTGTCCCCGGCGAATTAACTATTATTCTCCCTAAGAATCCTAATTTCCATCATTTTTACTACGATCATTTTAAAACTATTGGTGTCCGTATTCCAAACTACGCCCCATTTCTAAGTATCCTCTCTAAAAATGGCCCTCTAATTCTTACTTCTGCCAACAAAAAAGGAGGCACCCCGAAATCTCTTACGGGGCACCTTCCTTCTACGATTATCGATTTTTCTCGCGAAAAGCCAGTTATTCTTCGTCAAGGAAATCTAGAAATTGACCTAAACGACTATATTAAGTAACCTGGCTCGCTTGACAAAAATCGTTTTCTTCACGCCTTTTTCGATAAATATCTTTACTTTTACGTCATCAAGCGCCATCTTTTTTATCTTTTCTTCGTCCTCTAAGTCATCTAAATTGACCGTTAGTTTCGCTCGAAGCTTACCATTAATCTGAACGACCACTTCAACAGTTTCGTCAACTAAATATTTCTCGTCCCACTTCGGCCATTCGTCATCCAAATCTAATTTCTCAAGCATTTCCGACGCAAGATGTGGCGCAAACGGTTTTAATAGCTTCGCTAGAACGACTACGTCTTCTTTACTTGCTCCAACCTTATATAACTCATTCACAAATTCCATGAGCGCCGCCACCGCCGTATTAAAATTATACCGATGCATATCCTCCGTCACCTTCTTAATCGTCCTATTCCGGATGATTACGTTTTCATCTTTGAGGGGATTACGGAGCGCGGTATTAGCGACGGAAGCAACCTCTTCTTCGGACCGTGCGCTTGGGCGAGCGCCCTTGAGCGTGTCCGAAGAAGACGGTTGCGACGTCGCTAGCAAAGTATAACATCGATTAAGGAAGCGATATACCCCGCCAACCGAACGTGGATCCCACGCCGCATCCATATCATATGGCCCAATAAACATTTCGTATGTACGCAAGGTATCCGCGCCATATCCATCATTAATTACGTCGAGCGGATCAATCACATTCCCCTTCGATTTCGACATCTTCTTTCCGTCTGGCGCGTTAATGTAACCATTGTAAAGCAGTCTCTTAATTGGCTCCCTAAATGGTAAATAACCTTCATCCGCAAAGAATTTACACCAAAAACGAATATAGAGTAGATGCGCAACAGCATGATCGCCACCACAATAATAATCAATCGGCTCCCAATAAGAAATTGCTTCCGGGTCCCAAGCATGTTTCTTGTCATGTGGCGAAGCATAACGCCAAAGATACCATGACGAGCAAGCGTATCCATCGAGAGTATCTGTCTCGCGTGTCATCTTCTCCATATGCGTCTTACCGGTCTTTGGATCCTTTACCGGAATCTCAACCATGAGCCAATCCTTCGCTTTCGCAAGCGCCGACCGCCCAGTATGATCCGGTTTATAGTCTTTTACTTCTGGAATTAGAACCGGCAATTGGTCTTCCGGAATCGGATGCGGATTACCCTCTTTATCATAAGCTATCGGAATTGGACAACCCCAATAACGCTGACGTGAAATCAACCAATCGCGCATCTTATAAGTCGTCTTCGGCGTGCCGAACAAATCTCTATCGCAAAGCTCCGCCTCAACAACCGGTAAATCAAACTTCTCCGCAAATTCCTTATCCCTCTCATCGTAAGCCGGTACTGCCATAATCGCCCCCGTACCATATCCAGCTAAAACATAATCCGCTACATAAATCGGAATTTTCTCTTTTGTCGCCGGATTAATCGCATACGCTCCAGTAAATACGCCTGTCTTCTCCTTGTTTTCCTGTCTCTCAATCTCCGACTTCTTTAATGCATCCGCCTTATATTTCTCTACCGCCTCTCTCGCGTCATCGCTCACAATATATTGTAATCCCGGATACTCCGGCGCTAGAACTAAAAACGTCGCCCCGTAAATCGTATCCGGCCGCGTCGTGAACACTTTAATTTTACGATTGCTCAAAGACTCGGATTCGTGAGCATTTGCGACAACGGGAGCAATCGCCGAAGCGAGCCCCGTAACGACGGGCGCGAGCGAGGAAGCGAACGAAGACGAGTCTTGAGCAATCGTAAACTCAATTTCCGCTCCAACGCTCCTTCCAATCCAATTTCTCTGCATTGTTTTAATCTTTTCCGGCCATTCAAGCTCATCAATCGAATCGAGTAATTCATCCGCATATTCCGTAATCTTAAAGAACCATTGTTTCATCTTCTTCTTTTCGACTTCATGACCGCAACGCCAACATTTCCCGCCTTCGACTTGTTCATTCGCAAGTACCGTCTGGTCAACCGGACACCACCATTGATACGATTCTTTCTGATATGCTAAACCTTTTTTATAAAGCTGTAAGAAACACCACTGCGTCCATTTATAATACTCCGGATCGGATGTATTAATCTCCCTATCCCAATCAATCGCATAACCCAATCTCTTCGCCTGTTTTCTAAAATTCGCGATATTAACCTTCGTCACTTCTTGTGGCGCTGTTCCGGTTTTTATGGCATAATTTTCGGCCGGAAGCCCGAAAGTATCATATCCAAAAGGCCTTAAAACATTTAATCTTTGTTGTTCATAAAACCGCGTCAAAACATCGACAATCGTAAAATTCCTAACATGCCCAACATGTAGCCCCGCCCCAGAAGGATACGGAAACATTTCCGCAAGAAACATTTTCGGCACGCCCTCTTTTTCGGAAGCTTTAAACGGCTTCTCTTTTTCCCATTTTTTTTGCCATTTTTCTTCTATTTTTAGCGGTTCATATCTTTCCATACCGCATATTATAACATAAAATCGCTTAAGAGGCTTAGATTACTCTGATTCTTTAGCTCTTCAGATTGAAGATCGCTATCTAAAACATAAGTCTTCGCCTTATAAACCTCATAGTGTGCCGCCTGCATCTGCTCAGGCGACAGCTTGGAAAGCACAAAAGCATTAAAAACATACGTCTGTCCAGGCCCAATCCCCTCGGCATAAAGAGAAGTTTTATCTAAAACATTGTTATTAGTATCTAGAGCCACCACTTCAAAAGCAAAATTTACGCTCTTATCAGAAGTATTTTTTACCGTAATCACCACCGCATCGTGTTCCCCTTCTTCATCAGTTATTCGCTTATACCCCTCTACAACTATCTCTGCCTCATTGTTTAAGATTTCCTCAGTTATAGTCTTCTCCTCGTCTGTTAGAGTTTTCAACTGACCGCTAAACGTCGTAGGTTCTTCATTTACCACCTTATCCTCACTCTTCGGCAAAAACAATAGTACAACCGCAATAATCACCCCTAAAAGAATAATAAAGCCCGCAATTATCAATACTAACCTTTTCTTATTAGAGCGTTTTACCTCAGGGACAAAAAGAGCATCTCTATTTTTACTTCTCAAATCAACTCCTCCATATTCTAAATTATCATAATACAAATCTGAAAAAAGCGCAACCGATATTGACTTTTAAGGTAAAGTGTGATATAATTAAAGTATCTGCCTATGTAGTGTGGGGTAGACGAACTTTTATAGAGGGGGATTAAAAATGAAAGAAAGACGAACCGTTATCTGGATCGAAGACGGTCAAAGAATCGTCGGAAAAAGTTCCGTCGTTGACGAAACTGAAACCGAAACCGAAGATGTCTTTACCGACGAGACAAATAACGGCGACAAGGAAGCCGAGACGATTGTGACCATCGGGTCAATCGAGTATTACCTGAACAAAGTTCAGGCAAACAAGGCTGACGCGGACGCGAACGACTACCACTCTAAAGCCGAGTGGTGGAACAACAAGTTGGACCAGTTAAAATCGGCTGTAAGCGAACTCGAGGAAAAGAACAAGAAACTGAAAAAGGCCAGGTCTTTCTGGAAGAACAATTCGTCGATTTTCGTCGTATTCCTCGGACTGATCGGATTCTTCTGCGGAGCAATTATCGCTATCAAGAAGTATCTGGAAATCCAGGGCCCGACCGAAACAGTCGCCGGAACACTTGGCGCATGGTTCGTTTACGGCGTTTCGGGCGTCATCGGTGCTTTTATCTTCGGAGCACTGGTAAAAATGATTGTGGCGGAAATTATAACCTACCACACCGAGACGCTGAAAGAAAACTTTGGGCTGCTCGACGACCTAAAACTCAACGAAGGTGTCGCAAAAAACCAGGTTAAAAAATACCTGAACCTGGAAAACGAAGCGCGGGCGGAGGCCCGCAAATACCGGGGGCTCTAAGAGCCCCCCTTTTTTATTTCCTGAACTTTATTATATATATTAATAAACTTATCAACAGTTCGTTCCAAATCATGTTCCTTCGCTAACTCAAGAGACCGCGTAGAAAACTTCTTCTGTAATTTCTCATCCGACAATATTTTTCGCATCGCCTCACTAATTCCGTCAATATCACCCGGTTCACAAAGAAACCCATCTTCATCATTAACACAAATTTCAGACACAGCCCCTTTATTGACCGCAATCAACGGCAACCCAGTTGCCGCCGCTTCGATTAAAACTATACCCTGAGTTTCAATTTCACTCGCCGTAGCAAACAAATCCCCAACTTTATAAAGCTCATATAAATCCGGCGGCAAAACCCGCCCTAGAAAATGCACCCTATCAACAATACCTAAATCAGATACCATTTTCTTTAGCCTCGCTTTATCGACACCATCTCCAACAACTACCATCTCCGCTTTTTCTAAATCCTTACAAATTCTAGAAAATGCTTCGATTACTGAACCGACCTTCTTCTCTGGATCAACTCGCCCGACGTATAAAACAATCGGCACATCTTCCGGAATACCATATTTCTTGTAAATCTCGGGCGATACCTTACCCGGCTTAAAATTAGACAAGTCTACCCCGTTCGACACCGCCGCAACTGGAATCTTAAACTCCTTTCCATGAGACAAAATCAAATTATCAATCGCCTGTTTTGTCGGCATCGTCACAAAATCACTCTTACTTTGACGATTACGAAAATAGGAATATAATAGCGCATTCACTGGCTTTCTCACCAAACCTGGCAACTTCAACGGCTCAGTCAAAACCTCCGGCTGATTATGCTCGGTCGTCACAACCGGAATATTCTTTTTTCTAGCATAACTAACCACCGAAAGACCAATCGGGTCAGAAATTTGTACATGCACAACGTCCGGCTTAAAACTATCTAGCGCCCGCTTTATCTCTCGCTTCGGAAAAACCGAGACCTTAAAACCATTCTTATAGAAAAGATGCGGCCAAGTCACCCCAAAAGCTCGTTTTTTCGGCGGCACATCATTAATCTGATCCGGATAAACCTTCACGTCAATCGATTTTAGATGATTTACCCTAACCCCATCTTCCACCTTCGTATAATTTTTCCTATCCTGAGAAGGACATAAAACTAAAACCTCATGACCCCGTTTTACTAAACCCATTGCCAAGTTCCGCGAAAAGACCGCCACCCCGTTTGTCATTGGGTAATAAACCGCTGTAGCAATTACAATTTTCATTACAAATCCTTTGCTTTATCCATCTGAGGATCGCGCATCGCGTTAATATCCTCATAAGATCTTTCAACCTCAACATCAGGAGTAATCCCGGTCCCATTAATCGAACGATCAAGCGGCGTATACCACTCCGCTGTTGTTACTTTTAATACGGTCCCATTAGAAAGATCATATAGATTCTGTACAACCCCTTTTCCATAAGTCGTCTCACCAACGACTGTCGCCTTCTTATAATCTTGCAAAGCACCTGCAACAATTTCTGATGCCGAAGCCGACGACCCATTAACGAGCACAACCGTCTTCATATCTTTCAAAATCGCTTTACCAGTCGAACTCGAACTCGACGAATTACCAAAATGCTTAGATTTCTGGATTAAAACCTTCTCGCCATCAAGCCAAAGACTTAGTAGATCTTGCGCCGCCGAGACATAACCGCCACCATTCCCACGCAAATCTAATATCACCTTCTTTATTCCCTTGCTTTCAAATTCCTTTGCGAATTGCTGAACCATCGTACCCGTGTCATTGTCAAACCTCGTGACTGTTACAATTGCTGTTTTTCCGTCATAATCAACATAAGCTGAAACATTGTTAATCGCTTCGCGCTTCATTTTAAAATCTAACTCTTTTCCGTTTCTTACTACCGTTAAAGTCACCTCGGAACCAGTTTCACCTCTTACCTTTTTTGCAATTTCGTCTGTCGATAAACTATACACTTCTTCTCCATCAACTTTATAAATAATATCACCCGCTAAAACCCCAGCTTTCTTCGCCGGATTATCCGGTAAAGTCCTAAGAACTCTTACATACCCATCGCGCAGCCCCATCTCAATCCCAATTCCCGAACCAACATTTCCATGCAAATCATCATAGAATTCCGCTGTTTCTTCCTTATCCATGTAAACCGTATAAGTATCGCCTAGCGACTCGGTTAATCCCTTCTTCGCCCCCTCAATCACATCAGAAACCGAAATCTCTCCATTATAAGAATTACTTAATTTATTATAAACTTCATCCAGTTCCGACCAGTCAACATCGGACTTCACGTAAGAATCCAGTCCTAAATACGGCGCAAATCCCGAAAACCAACTCCTCGAGTTCGCTCCTATAATACCGCCGAGAACAGCCAAAACCGCTCCAATTACTATTGCACCCCCTAAACTAACTTTTTTTTCTTTCCACTCTTTATCCATTATTTAATTATAGCATAGGCAGATTAAAAGTAACTGGAAAAACTATTCAAAATGTAAGAATGAAGCGCCATACGGACTAACACCATCGCGCGAACAGAAATCCTTCACATAACAACCATTTTCCGCCCAATCAACATTATATTCCGTTACATTAATCGTTCCATTCGCGTTTACGCTCTCAACCCATTGTACATGTCCATAAGGATTCGCCCAAGTTGCCGGCCAAATCGCAATTGTATTCGCCGCCGGGACTTGATTAACATAAGTCGTTGCTCCATTATTCGGTACAGTGTATCCACCAGCATAAACATAAGCCCAAGCATCACCACCCCACGAATTCACAATTCCCCACTTCTCGTAAGCTTTATAGCTAGCATAGTCCGTACATTGACAGACAAGCCCACCATAAGGAAAAACAATACTACCAGGTATGTTTTCGTCATAGACATAATCTTCTGAACAAACATTACTATACGGATAAGTATTTCTCGCATCATACGATCTTCTACCACTCCCAGCCGAACCGCTCGGTCTCCACGCCATCGCTCTTACCTGGTTTTCCCAATAACTCGCTGCAGCCGCCGCATCATCCGCATTCTTCTCGTATTCAGCAAGTAACGTTTTCTGATTCTCCCGTTTCGACGCCGCGACAATCTTCTCGCTTTCGCTTGCCTCGAGCGCCACCTCGACTTCAGCTTTCTGATTATCTAATTCTTTTTTAGTTTCTTTTACTCTCTCGCTTGCAAGCGCAACTTCTTGCTTCGCAACTTCCTCACGCGCCGCCTTCTCGGCATAATCCGAAATCGATTTACTCCCCGCTAAAATTCGAATCGGTTCCGAATCATCGCTAAAATGCATATTAACTAAAAGTTCCGCTAAAGCCGTTTGTCTGTCTTTTAATTTCTCTTCGGTCTCTTTAATCTTCTTATTTAGTATTTTAATCTTTGCCTCATTCGACGCGATTGACTTATCTAGTTCGCTAATCTCAGTATTTAATTGATCGATAATTTCGCTCACCGAACTAGCCTTTTGCATGAAAGTTCGGGCTTCGTTCTGTTTCTGTTCCATATTGGCTTTTGCATTTTCACATTCCGTATCGCCAGGATTACAATTATAAGCACTAGCCGGAGTAATTAAGAATAATAACCCAGAAAAAACCGCCATAATACTAACATAGCCCACAATTTTTTTGAATTTTTGATTTTGTTTTTTCATCGGATGATTACTCCTCTATTTCTAGATTAGCATAAACGACATCTAAAATCAATTATTTTTTTGTACTCAATCTCTAACACTAAAAGGCGGGAGGGAGAAAAACTAGGAACTAGTTATAGCCAGGCTCCTCCGAACCACCACCGCCCCCTGAGATAGAGGAGGAAACTGGGCGAGCTACGCAACGGATAGAGCTACCGTCGCCGCGATTGCCGGCGCCCGACGGACCGGCGCCACCATCGACATAGAAGTACGCGCTCCTAACAAAGATCTCAAAGTCGACGACTGGCGACCAGAAGACGCCGAAGCTCCCGACATCGTACAGCACGCCATCGAAGCCCCCACTAGCGGGGAAGTAGAGTGGTTGAGTCCAAAGCGCCGTTTCGCCATTATCGTAAGAATCGTTATTATTAGCATCAATAAAGCTCCCGTTTGCATTGTTACCCATATTGTATGAGTTCCATAAAGCATAGAAGGTATCGTCACCTTCGCCAATTCTAGGTAAAGTCCAACCAGCTGGGCAAATGGATTGTTCTATGAGTTCGTTTTGTGTAGTGTGACTACTACTATCGTTCATAGCCACAGCTGCGGTCCAGTTATAGTAGTTACCTAAATGAAGCTCGGCAGTACCAGTACTAGATGTATAAGTTCCGATCGGGTTAGTACCTGAACAACTTGGAGTGGAAGTACTATAGTCGCAAGTTTGATAATATGCATTCCAATCATCGTAGTCACTTAAAGTAGAGTTCCAGTAAAGGTCACCTGGATCGTAGGACTCGGGAGTGTCGTTGCGTCCGCAATAACCGTTTTGATCCCAAGTTCCGCCCTGGCACCAAGTCGTAGTTTGTGAGTTACTAGTCGCATAGGTAGAGCGCATTGGACTCCAAGCGGCAGTTTCATATTCGCCGGTCGTAGCGTTATAGCCAATATCGGTGTCTTCGTTTGTATAAGTCACGCCCGCGACGAGGTCTAGGTCTAGGTTCTGCGTCATCCAGACATTACCATCCGCGAGTTTAGCGATAGTGTAGGTTTTACCATCACGTTTGTCTTGCATGGTGTATTGTTGTCCAGCTGTCATGGAGGCAAGGATGGCGGCTCTATTAGTGCTATCTACATTGCCGAAATCTTGCATACACTTTACTTCCGAGATAGTGGTAGCATTAGGATTACAAGCTACTGGAGCTGAATGAGTGTTCGGATGTACCATCACATATTTAACCTTCCCAGTATAAGTATCCGCAGGTTGAGTATTAGAAATGAAGACTTGGTAGGTAGTAGTAAGGATAGAACCGGTAGCTCCAGTACCCACATCAGTAGCGGCAATACGTTTAGCGACTAATGTATAGTCGTCTGGTACTGTATGGAAGGAATCAAAGCTGTTTTGGATAGTAATAGGATAAGCTGGTTCTGGACTAGTCTGAGTAGCTAACTTCATTGCCCATTGTGAATTACCTGAAGTAGAAGTTCCAGTAGGAATATTAACTGGAGAAGTTAGAGTAGTAGAAACTAGATTATTATTACCGTCTGTATTATTAGTGTATCCAATAGCATATATAGCAAAACCATTACTATCATTACAGAAGGCTTTTAGTGTGGTAGTTCCTACTTCTGAATTATAAGTACCCGGGTTAATGGTTGCATTATGGGAGTTCATACCGATGCCTTCCAAAGTACAAGCAGCTGGGACTGTAATATTAATAACGTCTACTACCGAGTCATCGGCAGAGACAATACTAGAAGATAAAACTAAGCCAGAAAAAGCAGTAACAGAAAACAAAACACAACTCGCCACATAAGAATATTTAGGCATAACCTTATTCATATAATATATAGTATACCCCCCCCCGACCGAGTAGTCAAGAAAAAACCTAAATTAAGTTACATCTTTTTTAAATACTTTGAAACCGCTAAGTGCGCCGAAATCCGACCAATCACTAATCCAATAAACACAAAAGCAACAAAAACTAAAATCAACTGATTAGATTCTAATATCTTATCAATCTGTTCAATATTAATCCCGTAATTCGCTAGCTTCGGCGAAAGAAATTTAAACCCGAAATATGAAATTGTCGCCGCTGTAAGCCCTGCAATTATTCCGCTAATCTCCGCCTCGACTAAAAACGGCCCGCGAATAAAACTCTTATCTGCTCCAACTAACTTCATCATATAAATTTCTTCACGTCGCGAGAAAATTGCCATGCGAATCGTTGAGAAAATAATAAGAATCGAAATCACAAGAAACACGCCCGCAAAGATTATCCCACCAGTCCTAGCAATCCGCGCCCAAGAAGTAATCGTCGCAATCTCCGCGCGGTTAACGTCATAAGTCGGCGCCATTTCTAAATCAATATGATTAACAAACAACTCGTTCGTGCTCACAAGCTCTTTGATGCTATCTATATTATCAATATCATAAACTTTTACCCTCATCGTCGATTGCATCTTCTCAACCATTAACGCCTTCATCTCATCATCTAAAATCCCAATAATCTCCTCACTCTCCGCATTCTCCGCTAAGAACTTCTCGTATTCCTCTTCTGAAGTTGAAGTTTCAACAGTCTTCGTATTCGAATCTTTCTTGATTATTTCGGTTAACTCCGCTAAAACTTCTTCTGAAGTATTAGGTTTAAAATAAATCGTAATATCGATTTTATCCTTCATCATCTCGGCAGTATTAGTTAAAATCACACTCGCCACAACGGTCACAAACAAAATAATTAATGTTACGGCCATTACGACTGTCGCCGCCATTGATAGCCAAATATTTCGCCCAAATCCTTTAGTTCCGTATTTTACGATTCGAGCTTTTTCGCGCACAATATGACGACTACGATTCTTCTGCATCGTGCGGAGATTCTTTTTTGAACTCTTTTTTAACTTCTTTTCTTTTTCGTCTTTCGCCATTAAATCACCCTCCTTCTTGGCCTCAAAGCATGCCCAGGTTTTTGTACTTCGCGTTTCGGCGCCTTCGGAATTGGAGTTTCTTCAAGCTCATAAATACCATTATTCTTCTGATCATTGACAATTTTACCGTCTTTTAAGGTAATTACTCTTTTTTGTAGATTATTCACAATATTCTCATTATGCGTCGTCACAAGTATCGTCGTCCCGAAATCATTAATCTTCTTTAATAAATCTATAATTTCCTGAGTAGTAAGTTTATCAAGGTTTGCCGTCGGCTCATCTGCAATTAAAATCTTTGGTTGTCTCGCAACCGACCGCGCAATCGAAACGCGCTGTTGCTGACCGCCCGAAAGCTGATCTGGAAACTTTTTCGCCTGATCTAACAAATCAACCAATTCAAGCACTTTTGGTACAGTCTTACGAATGTCCTTTCCGCTCATCCCAGCAATCTCAAGCGCAAACGCCACGTTCTCATAAACCGTTCTTCTCGGCAATAACTTAAAATCCTGAAATACTACACCAAGTCTTCGTCGATAACCCGGAATATGACGCTTTTTTACATAATCTAAATCAATCCCGCCAATAATAATCTTCCCTGAATCCGGATTCTCTTCCTTCGTAATCATCTTCATTAAAGTCGATTTACCCGCACCAGATTTACCCACTAAAAAGACAAATTCATTCGG
>JAGCNM010000055.1 GCA_017645955.1 Candidatus Saccharimonadota bacterium | reverse complement strand
GTCGCTTTAGTGCAGGAGCGGTTCAAGAGCTTCAAGAGTGAAATTTTTACGATTTTTCTTATTCTTGTTGTTTTTTTTGTTGTTGGACATAGAAGAACTCCTAAGATTCCGCCCCTCAGCGGAATCTTTATTTTTTTGTTAAACTTTTTTTGATTTTAGGCCTAAAGAAGGCGGAGAGAATTAATAGTCTTTAACGCAGCGAACGGAAGCTCCGTTTATTTTCAAATTGGTAAGTTTAAGCGACATTGCTTTGGACACGCCTCCAGCCATACCACTAAGTTCATTTGAAGGGCATTCTTCGGCATAGTCTATAACTGCACTTTCCCTAAGATAAGCAAAAGATTTATTCTTACTATCTCTATAACCTGCAGCAAGGAAACTCATTCCCGATGCATTATTACCAAATCCATTCGAATAAGATATTTCAGACGCGATCGTGCTCATTCGAGTTTCAAGGTACGTATCGCCTCCAGTAGTATAAGAAGCGGCAAGCATTTCTTTTAACGTCATGACATGCCAACCATCCGGGCAAATTCCTTGATGGAAACCGTCTCCATCGGGGTCAATCAGGTCAGCACAGCTTTTGTTATTGCACTCATAAGGCAGTGCCATCATTTCAGCCCACTGGTACAAGCCACCCCACCAGTCATTACAATACTCGATACTGTCATTGTAGCAATACATTTCGACTTTGGTATCGTCATCTTGTTCTTCTGCCCCAAGAACCATCTTGTCGTGATATTTAAGGTTTTGAGCGAATACGGTAAAGGTCAAGTGCACGCTATCGGGGCCATACTTGTTATCGATATCGATAGTGGCGTACTTTATACCATCACGAGTATCCGTAAACTCGCCATAACTCAAACTTGACTTAAAAGGAACATTCGGGAGCGCTTCATAGCCGCGAATACTGCTGCTACTGCTACTTTTAGCTACAGAGCTGGAAGAAGACTTCGGAATATACCGCTTCCACCCATCTTCGTAACAAATGTAAGCCTTTTTTTCACCATCAACTTCTTCTATATAAACATCTCCATAAGTACAGGGAGCGTTTATGTCAAAAACGCCACTTGATGAAGAATTGGCTGAGCTATAAACTTCTTCGCTACTACTGGACTTGGCATCCGAAGAAGAAGGCTTTACCGAGGAACTAGATTCCTTCGCCTTTTCAGTTGAAGAGCTGGATTTTTCATCTTTTTTAGAAGAGGAAGATGAGGCGGCTTGTTTGCCTTCGCTAGAAGAGGATTTCGACTTTTCTACCGAAGAAGAAGACTTATCCTTATTGGAGTTCTTTTGTGAACTCGAGGAATTCTTAGCAACCTCACCACTGCTAGAACTGGTATCGTCGCAATCTTCGTTCTGATCCTCACAGGGACGAGGGTCTGGGGAAACAGAAGATGAAGAGGAATCGTCTCCGCATGCAACGAGCATGGTCAGGAGAACGGACAGGGCCAATAACATGCGAAGCGAATGCCGCGGCAGGCTGCTTGCAGACTGACATGGCTGAGCTGATGCTGTTATGCGCTTGCGCAATGCGTTAAAAATCTTCACAGAAGACCTCCGGTAACCTCAAAAATCTACACCCTTAATTTAGTTTATTTTCGCGAAAGATAATGCAAGAACTGTGCCAAGACAAAAACACAAAAATGACACCGAGCAGTTTATTTATATTTGCACATGAATTTAGTTTGGTGGGACTTATTTGGAGGTCTTATGTTTAGTCGTTTACTATTGGCACTTGCCTTTGCATGTTTTTTCGTTGCATGCGGAGGCGATTCCTCTTCATCTTCAGTTTCCCCAGATCCCCGCCCCTGTGAGGATCAGAACGAAGATTGTGACGATACCAGCTCTAGCAGTGGTGAAGTTTCCAAAAATTCTTCTAGCTCGCAAAAGAGCGCCGATAAGGGCAAGTCTTCTTCTAGCGAGAAGAACGCGAAGGAATCTAGTTCTTCGACAACAACCAAGAATTCTTCTAGCTCCGTTGATGGCGATAAGAGTAGTTCTTCTGTCAAAAAAGATAACTCTAGCAGCAGTGCTGTGAAGGCGTCTTCTTCCAGTGCCACGCCGAAGTCGAGCAGCAGCGAGGAGGTTAAACAATCTTCTTCGAGTGTTGTTGCTTCGAGCAGTAGCGCAAAGTCTTCCTCCAGCGTCTCACCGAAGTCGAGTAGTAGCGAAACATATCAGCATT
>JAGCNM010000054.1 GCA_017645955.1 Candidatus Saccharimonadota bacterium | reverse complement strand
AGCATAGGGTCTATAGGTAGTAGTGAGGGTAGCACCAATAGCATTAAGACCCATGTCTGTGATACCATCTCTTGAAGCTACTTTAGTATAGGCTGAGGGAATTATATGGTAAGAACCAAATGAACCGTTAGTATCAGAAGCTAGAGTGATTGGATAGGTAGCATTACTATCAGTCTCTAGTTTCATAGCCCATTGGGAACTATTACCATTTAATAGTAAACCAGTATCAATAGTTTCTGTACCGGATGAGGCTACTAGTTTAGTGCTATTAGTGCCTCCTATTTCATTACCGGTATATCCTGCAGCATAGATAGCGAAGCCTTCATTATCGTTACATGTTACAGTGAGAGTTGTAGAACCAATGTCTTCTTTATATGTACCATTACTTACTATATCCGTATGAGCGGAGTTTAGTGTACTAGATAGTGTACAGGAGACTTGGATGGAGAGAGAAACGTTATCTATGACGGAGTCGGCGGCGGAGACATTATATGAAGTTAGGAGAAGAAATGAGAGAAGGGTAGAAGAGAGAAGAATAGAAGATAATGCTATGAGAGCTGAAGGTTTTGTATGGTTAACCATAATGGTTTTATTATAGCATAAATGGATTAAGAAAGTAGATACTTTAATATTATCTAATTGATTCGTGGTTTGAGTTAGTGTATTACAGTGTAATACAATTTTTAGACATATATATTGTATAAAAGGTTTTATTTAAGTTAGGGTGGTAATGGTTTGGGATTAGACTTCGGGTGACAAAACGCAACGTATAGACATACCTTTATACTTACTACTATGAACAGTGTTAGTGCCTGGGTAGACGTATGAACCGTAGAAGCTAAAGAGATAAGCAGTGCTGTAGTTTTTCGCCGTAGCTGACCAATAGAAGCCGATACTACCACGACTACTTACCGAGCTATCGATTACATTGCCGGAATAGACAAAATTATTCGGGAAAGCTCTAAGCTTCTTTTCTATCGGACCAACTTCTTCGGCTTCTATGTAATATGGCTCAGTAGAGCTACTATAGTTAGCCGGCTTAGTACCATTGTTTAGACTGGTAACGATGAGCGACCAGAATTCGTTGGTAGATTCATTGGCTTTATTGCCGCCTTTGGGGAGTCGCCAGCCTTTAGGACAGATGGAAGTGTTAGCGGCATTGGAGTTTGCTAATGTATCTAGATGGTCAGTGTTGGCTTTAGCGGCCGGCCAGGAGTACCAGTTACCATAGCTATAGATGTTTTGATTTGTGCCAGTCATATTAGCTACTGTAGTATTTGGGTTAAGGGTAGTGTTTGTATTGGTATTGTCATTACGGAATCTTGGCATACGATAACCCGCATAGTTGTTTTGCACTATGTCTACTGTAGCTGGAGAAACTAGTGTACCAGCATAGTAGATGGAGTTAGCAGTAGTTGCATCAGTTGCACCGTTAGTTGCCGTAAAGTTAGCGGTTTCTGGATTGGCGAGGCCGATAAAGTTGCCGTAGGTTTGGGATGAACCATAACCTTGCGCAAGAGCGCCAGTAGCATTGCCTGAGTTAGTATTGTCTAACCTTAGGTTCTCAATCATCCAGCAATTACCATCGGCGAGCTTAGCTACGGCATAGGTATTATTATCACGTTGGTCGGTTAAAGCAGTAACTGTACCTACTGGCATAATGGAATTACCTGGGCACTCCCAATTCTGTAAATAGTCGGCGGACTTAATCCAGACCGCGTAGAGAGATAAACCTTGATTTGGCGAAGTATATTGTCCGGCGGTGAATTCTATGGTTTCATTCGGGCCGTAGATATGGGCATCCGGGTTAGATTCACTGCCTTCACCTATTACGTAATCAAAAGCATCAGACCAGCCAGCAAAACCATAGCCAGGGCGTTTAAAGTTAGAGGCCCACAACGTAGCAGATGTAGCAGATGCGTTCACTGTTTGATTACCCATAGTATCATCTACCTCATTACCAGCATTGGGGAAGTAGCCGATGTAGCCGGCATTAGTAGTCTTTGGTTCATTTGGAACATTAGTCGCCGGATGAACTAATGTATATTTCACTTTCCCAACATAAGTATCGGCGGCTTGGTAACTAGTCATAAAGGCAGCATAAGTTGTTTCTAAATTAGAACCTAAAGTAGAGTCAGTAGAAGAAGAAAAGGAAGCGACTTTAGTATAAGTACTAGGAACGGCAGAATAGCTATCGTAGCCACTTAAAATAGAAAGGTTGTTAGGCTGATAGCTAGCGGAAGCGTCGGTTACTTTCGTTAATTTCATCGCCCAGTTAGATGGGTCGTTAGAATTAGAACCAGTCGCGGTTCCGGTACTAATTTTAGCTCCAGTAGTAGTTCCGATTAATTTCGTATGGTCCTCGCCGGAATAAGCATCGCCAGTAAAACCAATCGCATAAATACCAAAACCAGAACTATCGTTACAGAAGACTCGCAAGGTAGTTTTACCAATGTTTTCTACATAAGTACCGTTATTAACTGTTGCGCTATGAGAACCAGTACCTACGCCAGTGATAGTACAGAGCGAAGGAATAACGACACTGACGTCATCTATTGTAGGGTTATCGGCAGAGGCGGAAGGCGAGACTAAGAAAGCGCCAGAAATGAGCGTAAAACCACTAAGAATAATTAATGAAACTAGGTCTTTTGAAGTTTTGAGGTTTCTAACCATGATGTTTTTATTATAGCATAAGAACAATATTTTTATGCTATAATAGTTTTATGAGTGCGGTGGGCATTTTAGGAATAGAAGATATAAGAAGAAGGATTCAAATCTGCGATTACTTGACCGTAGCGCAGCTTTTTTTACAAGATAATTTTTTGCTCGAAAGACCGTTAGAATTTGACGACATTAAGCCGAGACTACTCGGACATTGGGGAACTTGTCACGGAATTAATGTCGCGTATGCGAACTTAAAAGCTCGTTTTTCTTCGGATGCTAATTTTACGTTTATTCTCGGGCCTGGACATGGATTCCCGGCTTTACAAGCAAACTTATTTTTAGACGGCGAACTATTAAAAGTTGATAGAAGAGCAACGCTTGATAAAGATGGTATTGAATATGTTTGTAAGAGCTTTTCTTGGCCGGATGGATTTCCAAGCCACGCAAGTCCGTTTACGCCGGGCGTTATTACGGAGGGCGGAGAGC
Organism: Candidatus Saccharimonadota bacterium; assembly: GCA_017645955.1. Taxonomy (GTDB): domain Bacteria; phylum Patescibacteriota; class Saccharimonadia; order Saccharimonadales; family Saccharimonadaceae; genus Nanosyncoccus. The sequence continues at coordinate 24,408 of JAGCNM010000054.1, read as the reverse complement.
TTGGTTATGCGCTGGCGAACGCCTATGGTCTTTCTTTAGGGCATTCCGAAAAGACGATTGCGGTTTTGATCGGCGACGGCGAGCTCGAAACAGCAACCGCGATTGATTCGTTGAATTTAAGAAATTTGCTTTCTGGTTCGAAAAATGGGAAGGTTTTACCGATTTTGCATTTAAATGGTTATAAAATTTCAGGGCCGACGATTTATGGTAGAAAGTCGGAGAGAGAATTAAATGAAATGATTCGCGGGTTTGGATTTACGCCGCGCCTAATAGACGGAGAGCATACTGAGGACTTCCAGAATATTCTAAAAGAAGAGATTAAAAATCCATTTTATGTTTTAAGAACCGAAAAAGGCTATGGCGGACCGAATCGTCATCACGAAGCACATCAAATTCCTTTAAAGAATCCGAAAACTGATAAAAAAGAATTGGAAGAACTAGAAGACTGGTTAAAGAACTATAAACCAGAAAATATTTTAGCCGAAATAGGAGGAACAAATGATTGACCGAGTAGATAATCCTGGAAGTAAATCTTATTCGCCGGCTGAAAAAATCGGGAAGTTGCTTGCAAAAGAGCTTAAAAAAGACCCACATTTTTATTTCTTTTCGCCAGACGAAACAACTTCAAATAAATTTAGCGAGGTGTTCGACGTTGAAAAGCGAGCGTGGGGGTTGCCGCAAAGAACTTGGGATCTACCGGAAGGGAAAAATGGACGCATTATTGAAATGCTTTCAGAAAATGTCCTATTTTCAGTGATGACTGGACATCTAATGAACGGCGAGAAGGCGATGATGGGAAGTTACGAAGCCTTTTTCCCGATTGTGACAGCACAAATCTTACAGCAAATGAAGTTTTATAAACAAGCGAAGAAAGTTAATTGGCGCGAGCCGATTCCGGCAGTAAACTTACTATCTACTTCGGTTTGTTGGCGCCAAGATCATAATGGCTTTACACACCAATCGCCAGCCTTAATTTCGACCCTACTTAGTATTCCATCGAATCTCGCCAACTGTATTTTCCCGGTCGACGATGTTGCGACGGAAGAAGCTTATAAGTTTATGATTAATTCAACGAATGTTGTAAATCTTACAACATTCGATAAGAACCCGCGGCCGAGGTATATTGATTCGCACCACGCGAAATATTTGTTCGATAATGGTGGAGCGTCGATTTATCAGTTTATTTCTGATAAAAACCCGGATTTTGTATTTACGGCGGCTGGAGACATCGCGACGCAAGAAACTTTAGAAGCAATTAAAATACTAAAAGAAGATATGCCGGAATTAAAGATTCGTTTTGTTGGAATTAACGCACTTTCTTATCGCGCAATCGGAACGGTAGATAATAAACTCACAAAAGAAAAGTTTAAAGAATTATTTACGGCTAATAAACCAATTTTGGCTAACTTCCATGGTTATCCTGAAACGCTTGAAAACATACTAGAAAACTATACGGAAAGACGAAGACTCCGTGTTCATGGGTTTAATGAGGAAGGTTCAACAACTACGCCGTTTGAAATGTTAAGAAAAAATGCGGCTTCGCGCTACGATCTCGCGATTGATATTGCTCGTGTTAAAAAACGAAAAGATTTAGTCTTAAAATATGAGGCGATTCTAGAACAGAATCATCTGCACGCTTTGCAATTTGGAACGGATTTAATATAATACTAGGTTATGGAATTATTTATTTTAATTATTACGCTACTAATTTTTGCGGAAACAAGTTTTTTAGTAGTAAAAAATCGTTTACCGAAGAGAACTGGAACGCGGAAGATTTATGTCGACACTTCGGCGCTAATTGACGGCAGAATTATTAATATTGCGGAAACTGGGTTTTTAGACGGAGAACTAGTGATTTTAAAAAGCGTGCTAAGGGAATTACAGCTTTTAGCCGACGGTAAAGACACAGAAAAAAGAGCCCGTGCGCGCGCGGGGCTAAGTAATGTCTCGGAACTTGAGCGCGTTGTAAATATTAATACGGAAATAGTTGATGACGGGGATGAAAGAAAAAAAGTTGACGAGGAATTATTAAAATTCGCAAAAGAAAATAAGGGAGTGGTTTTAACACTTGATTATAATTTGATAAAGGTCGCGGAGGCGGAAAAAATCGAAACTTTAAATATTAATGATTTAGCCCTCGCGGTTAGAACCGAGTTTTTGCCGGGCGAGAAAATCGATATTAAAATCACTGAGCGCGGTTCGAACCGCGGTCAAGGCGTCGGACATTTACCGGATGGAACAATGGTTGTTGTTGACAAGGCGGCGAATAAGGTCGGAAAAAATCTTACCGTTGAATTTGTGAGATTTCACGAAACTTCAGCCGGTAAGATGATCTTCGCACGAATTGCTAAAAGATAATTACGGATGATGAATTGAATGGTGGTCTGTTTCTCCGTCTTCGTTTTCGTTGTCGTCAACAGTCGTTGGAGTGAGAGTGATTTCGCTAGTTGCGGTATAACCAGCCGAATCGGAAATCATGAGTTTAATTGAGCTTTCTCTACCCGTCAAAGTATAGCCGAGAATCACTCCGTCGCTAGCAAGCGTCACGCCGCCCTTTTCGGTACCGTTAATATATAATGTATAGCCGGCAATATCATAACTACCGCGCTTAATAGTCGCGACAATATTTTTATCCCGAATGGACAAAGAAAGGCGCGGCGGTTCGTAATCACAAGGGTCGCTGGTCTCGCGATTATATGGTTCCGGAACGTTTACGACATCGTTTCCAGTCATCGGATCAGTGATTTTTGTTACCTCAACATCGATTTTATATTCTTCCGGGGTACAACTGGAAGCAAGAAGATGGTTGTAGCGGTTAAAAGAAATCGTTTCTTTCGCTACGCCGGAGTTTTTGGAAGAATTATACCAGCTTGGCCAAATGTCAGTTTTACCGTTTACGGTTAGAGTTTGGATTCCGGCTGGACGAACTGGTTGATCGCCATAATGCCATTTTCCATCCGGTTCATAGACTTCCTTATGAACGCGTTCCATGTAAGCGCCAGCAGTAAAGCGAGCAATGTCATGCGTGTTAGAGGAAACGGCCGAACCGTCATGGTTACCGTTCCAGACGAATGTCGAGATTGCGGTCGAGAAACTTTCGAAGAGGGAGTCCTTCGTTTCGGAAGCGTTCGCGGTCGTTGTAGTACCAGTCTTCGTACCAGTCCAAACGTCCGGAACAACGAAACCTTCGTTATTCCAATAGCGAGCGGTACGGTCGCCGAGGATATTCGTCACCATGTAGGCGACTTGTTCATCAACCACACGAGTCCCTTCAGAATCGGTCCAAGTTTCAATTACTTCACCAGAAGAGTTCTTAATTTCAAGGACGTAGGAAATGTCTTTATAACTACCGCCACGAGCGAGGGAAGCGTAAGCGTTAGCATGTTCAACCATGCGCACATTACAACCAGAACCAATTGCGATAGAAAGGCCATAGTTATCTCGTCCTTCGCAATACGATTTATCGCCTAATTTATGAGCAATTTCAAGAGAGTTATCAATGCCATTAATATAAAGCGCTTTAACGGCGGCGATATTGAGCGAGTTGCCTAATGAGTAACGAATTGTTACGTTACCATAGAACATCCTTGAAGCATTCCTTAAAGCGCAAGAGCCAGAATAGCCTGCACAATAAATACGGTCAATGTTCTCATCTTTTAGAACTGTACCTGGACCGTAATTAATTCCTTCGCGTTGCATAAAGAGTGGGGTATAGTCGAGAATCGGCTTAATTGAGGAGCCAGGCTCAATTAAAGCGTCTGTTGTAACGTTTAATTCGCCGTAGGTTGTGTTATAGAAATCTACGGAGCCGACCATGGCGATAACCTGCGAAGTTTCAACGTCGAGCGAAACAAGAGCAATATTATCACTATTGTTTAAATAGGAATAGCTTTGACCGACGCGAACCGCATCTTCGGCGATTTGTTGTGCGCGATAATCGAGTGTAGTTTTAATTGTCCAACCGCCCGCACGCATGGTTTGGATACCATATTTATCTTCAAGTTGTTTTCGGACTTCAAGCACAAAGTGCGGGGCAAGCATGTTTGCATATTGGCTAGATTCGGGCTTAATCGTATCGAGAATGGCAACTTCCTTCGCCGCGTTAGCTTCGTCTTCAGTAATGTAGCCCATTGAAACCATATCGTCGAGTACTTTATGTTGACGTTGGATTAGCATTTCGTTCCCGTAGGTATTGTATGGGTTTAAGACGCCCGGGTTGTTCGGAATTGCGGCTAGTAAAGCAGACTCTGCTAAAGTTAAATCTTTTGCGCTTTTACCAAAATAGGTTTTTGCGGCCGATTCAACACCATTACGCCTACCGCCATATGGTGATTGGTTAAGGTACATGGTGATGATTTGTTCCTTTGAATACATACGTTCAAGCTCAACCGCGAGAATCAACTCTTTAATTTTACGAGTTAGACCACCACGGTTTGCACTTGCGGCTTCATCCGAGAAGTAAACTTGTTTAATGAGCTGCTGAGTCAGGGTCGAACCACCTTGAACACCACGCCCGGAAAGCGTCGAGAAGGTTGCACGTACTAATGCGGCAAAATCAACGCCCATGTGATTGTAGAAGTTTTTATCCTCAATCGCGACGGTTGCTTGATACATATACGGCGAAATGTCGTCTTTTTCAACAACTAAGCGGTAATCTTCGGTTCCAGTATCCTTCCAAAGTACAACGCCGTTACGATCAAGGTAGGTATTTACGGTTTCAGAAATCGTCATTTCGTCGAGGCGGATTTGGTCGAGATCTTTTTTATAGTAAAGGAAAAGTCCGCCGATAAAGATAATGAGAATTAGGAAACAAGCCGCAAAGAATTTTAAGATCGCTTTTTGGCCGCGCCATGAAAACCACCATTTAAAGACGCGCTTTGGATGTAAACGGGCAAAGAAGCGCTTAACCGGCTCTTTTGGGAGCTTTGCTAACTCTTCTGCTCGCTTTCTTGAATTAGCTTCTTTTCGAGTCCTATAGTTATAACTAAGACTAGAATAAAGATTCATATTTTTCTTCGCAGTTTTTTTCGAGGCCTTTTTTGACTTCTTTGAAGACGGCAAAATTACCTCTTTTGTCTTTTTCTTCATGTGACTATTATAGCATTAATATTTTAGAAATGGCAATGTTTAGAAAAAAATTAGAAATAGACTATGATACAATAATATATATGCGAAAATTTAAATTTAGGTCGGTGGTTCAACTCGCAAATCTTAAGCTTTCGGTTAAATCGGCGGCGATTGTTTTAGCTTCGTCGACTTTAATCTCGGCTTTACTCGGACTTTTTCGCGATCGTCTTTTAAACTCATATTATCTCGGAACTTATCCGACCGGGATTGATGCCTATACGGCGGCTTTTACGATTCCGGATTTTATGTTTTTCATTTTAACTTCCGGAGCGCTCGCTGTTTCGTTTATTCCGGTTTTTAATCAGAGGCTTGCAACGGGAAATAAAAAATCCGCATGGGAACTTTCTTCTAGTTTAATTAATCTTTTCGCGATTATTACATTAATTACAAGTATACTAATCATGGTATTTGCGGATCCTTTAATTCGCTATGTCGTAAGTCCGGGATTAGACGAATCGGGGATGGTGCTTGCGATTAATATGACGAGGGTGATTGCGATGAATCCATTTCTCTTTAGTATCGCAACGGTGCTTACTTCAATTCAACAAGCAGTTGGACGATTTATCTTTTATGCTTTTGCGCCTGCTATATATAATATAGGTATTATTATCGGGATTACGTGGTTTACTGGCGGCATTAATCTATTTGGTGTTCAGTTTTTTGAAGGCGGGATTATGGGGGTCGCATTAGGCGTAATTCTCGGCGCCATAATGCAATTAATCGTTGCGTTAATTGGATTATTCGGGCTCGGGATGGATTATGAATTTAAGATTTATTGGAAAAACCAAGGTTTTCGTTCGATTCTTAAATTATTGCCGGCGCGTTCGATGGATCAGGGAATTGATTATATTAATGGAATCGTAAATACAAACCTTTCTTCGAGAATGGGCGCTGGCGCCGTAAGGTCTTTTAATCAAGCCACGACCCTTCACCAAATGCCGATTAGCTTAATTGGTGTTGCGATTTCAACTGCGTTCTTCCCGAAACTAACCGAAGAGTTAGGCAGCGGCGATAAAAAAGAGTTTTATAACACTTTCCGCCAAGCACTAAGAACAATTACTTGGATTGCGTTGCCAGTAGCGGTCATCGCGTTCTTCGGGCGAGGTTATGTAACAAGTTTTATTTCGAATATTGGCAATAACGATAGTAACGGAACGATTGCGTCAGTGCTCGGGGCTCTATGCATTGCGATTTTTGCACGTTCGATTTTTCATATTGCTTCACGCGGATTTTACGCCTACCAAGATACGAAGACGCCATTTATCGTGTCGATTTTCGCGATTGGTTTAACGATTCTACTTTCGGTTTGGTTTTATTCTATGAAATGGGGCGTTGATGGGCTCGGTTTAGCGCAATCACTTGGTGCAGTAATCGAAATAATCGTATTGTTACTAATTCTACAGAAACGTTCAGGGAATGAAATCCTGAATAAAGCTTTCTTTAGGGCCTTCGTGCGCATGCTATTCGCAACATTTATAACGGCTTGTGTAGCGTTTTCGATGACAAAATTCATTCCTTTGATGGCGACGGATAACTCATTAGTTATTACAGTACCGAAATTCTTATTAATATCTGTGATTTCTTTAGGGGCATATCTCGTCGCAAGTTACTTCCTAGATATTAAGGAAGCAAAGCCGGTTTTTGGGTATATCAAAAAGATTTTATTCCGTAACGTAAAATAAGTGTTATAATTTAAGATATGGAAATAAAACGCGAGGATATTTTACATTTGGCAAATTTGTCAAATTTTTCATTGTCAGAAACTGAAGCGGAATCTTTAGAAAAAGACCTTGACGGAATTATTAAGTATATTTCGCAGTTAGACGAATTAGATACAGAAAATGTTGAACCGACTTATCAGGTTTTTGAGATGGAAAATGTTTGGCGAGAAGACGAGATTATTAAACAGGACGCTTCGCGTGAAGATTTATTAGGGCTTTCGAAAGAAGTCATTGATCATCAAATTAAAGTACCGAAGGTTTTATAAAATGAAAATTGCAAATTCTAAAGTTACCGCAGAAAGATTAGTAAGAGACGCGCTAGACAAAGCGAAGCATTTTTCGGATTATAATATTTTTACGTTTTTAGACGAAGAAGGCGCAATAAAAAAAGCGCGCGAGATTGATGAGAAAATTAAACGCGGTGAGAAAGTCGGGCGACTGGCTGGCGTTCCTTATGCTTTGAAGGATAATTTCTTAAGTCCGCGCGGCGAAACGACCGCATCGGCGCACATTTTAGAAGGTTTCACCTCTCCAGTAACTGCAACGGCGGTTGAAAAACTAGAGGCTGAGGGAGCGATTATGATTGGACGAACGAACCTTGATGCGTTTGCGCATGGTTCTTCGACGGAAAACTCATATTTCGGGCCGACTTTAAACTCGCATGATAAAAAACGAGTCGCGGGCGGTTCGTCTGGCGGTTCAGCAGTGGCGGTTGCCTTAGATATTGTTGAATTCGCAACTGGAACCGACACTGGCGGTTCGATTCGTCAGCCAGCTTCATTTAACGGAATTTACGGCTTAAAGCCGACTTATGGTTGTGTTTCTCGATATGGCGTTGTCGCGATGGCTTCTTCAACGGATTGTATCGGATTTTTCACTAAATCGCCAGATGACATGGATCTTTTAATGTCTATTGCTTCAGGACAAGATCCGAAAGATTTAACAACGTTACCAGATTACTATAACGATAGTAAGGTTAAAAAAGCTAAGAAAATTGGGGTCGTAAAAGATTTTGATAACGAGTCGGTTGATAAAGAGATTCGGGAAGCTTTGAAGAAGAAGTGCGAACTTTTGAAATCAAAGGGCTATGAAATTGTAGAGTTAGAAATGCCGGCTTTAAAATACGCGCTTGCGGCATATTACATTATTGTTCCGGCGGAAGTCGCTTCAAACCTTTCACGTTATGATGGTGTACGATACGGATTCCGTTCGGAAAAATCTGAGGACTTAGAGAATTTGTATGCAAATACGCGAGATGAAGGTTTTATGTCGGAGAATAAACGACGTATTATGATCGGAAACTTTGTTTTATCGAGCGGATTTTATGATGCTTATTTCTTAAAAGCCGCAAAAGCGCGAACTTTAATCGTAAAAGAATACGAAAAGGCGTTTTCAAAAGTTGATTACATTCTAACACCAGTTTCGCCGAATCCAGCATTCTTACTCGGCGAAAAAGTCAACGATCCGATTGCGATGTATTTGGAAGACATGATGAGCGTATCTTTGAATTTAGCTGGCGTACCGGGACTTGCAATCCCAGCGGGCGAAAATAAAAATGGTTTACCGCTTGGATTACAGTTAGTCGGGCCGAGGAGAAGCGATAAAAGCTTAATTGAGTTTAGTAAGGAGCTAATCTAATGGATGGTGGTGTAGTAACTTTTATTATTGCGGTTTTAATTGTTGCTGTATTAATCTTCGTAGCAATTCTATTAACCGGAAAACGCGGATACCAGTTTAATAGAGAAGCTTACCAATCGCGCTTCCTTTCTATTGAAAATAGTTTAAGAAAAGAGAATCCGTCAAGTTTTACGGCGACAATCATTGAGGCGGATAAGTTGCTCGATAAAGCAATGGTCGAGATGGGCATACCTGGAAAAACGATGGGCGACAGATTGAAAAAAGCAGGCACGCGTTTTTCGAATTTGAACGCAGTTTGGCGAGCGCATAAATTACGCAATGCAATTGCGCATGAATCGGATTTCGAAGTAAGCTATAAACAAGCCTCTAATGCGCTCACGATTTTTAAACAAGCCTTAAAAGATTTAGGAGCAGTCTAATGAAATATATTCCGACCATTGGTATTGAATGTCACGTACAGCTATCGACTAAAACAAAGCTTTTTTCTGAAGTAGACAATGACGCACGTGGGAAAGAACCAAATGCTTGTGTTTCGCCAGTAGATTTTGCGCTTCCAGGAATGTTACCACGACTAAATGGCGAGGCAGTGAGATTGGCGATTTTGGCAGGAAAAGCGATGAATTGCGCGATCAATCCAAGCTCGCGATTCGATCGAAAACACTATTTCTATCCAGATTCCCCAAAGGGCTACCAGATTACGCAGTTTTATCACCCGATTATCGGAGAAGGATATGTCGAATTGCCGAGTGGGACAAAGATTAGAATTGAGCACGCGCATTTAGAAGGGGATGCTGGGAAACTGACACATTTCGGTTCATATTCTTTAGTTGATCTAAACCGAGTTGATACACCACTAATTGAAATCGTTTCAATGCCAGATATTCATTCGGCGAAAGATGCCCATGATTACTGTAAGGAGCTTTGGAGATTAATGAGATTCGCAGGAGTCTCATACGGAGATTTATATAACGGGAATATGCGTTTTGATGTTAACGTTTCGATTGCGCCAGAAGGAGCTGATAAATTAGGGACTAGGGCGGAAGTTAAAAACTTAAACTCGTTTAGATCGGTTGAAAGAGCAGTTGAATACGAAGTTAAAAGACAGAGTAAACTGCTGGATAAAGGGGAGAAAGTAGTCCAGGAGACGCGCGGATGGAATGATGCTTCTGGAGAAACTACTGGGCAGCGTTCGAAAGAGGAAGCGAAAGATTATCGCTATATGCCGGAACCAGATTTGCCGCCAATAAATTTAACTGCAGAATCTATCGAAAACGAGGCCAGCAAGTTACCGTTAATGCCAGCGGATTACCGAAAAAAGTTTTCAGGAGTGGTTGCCGATGATATTTTGGAAGTTTTGTTAGATTATCCAGAATTGATGAATAAGCTTCAGGAAATCGATAGTAAATATGTAAAAGCAATGTCTAATTTGTTTGCTTCGGTTCTGCTCGCGGAAGAAAAGTCGGCAGAGTATTTGAACGATTTACCAAGTGTTGGTGATTTGAATGAATTAGCCGAGATGAATGAGAAAAAAGAGTTGTCATCGACTGCGACAAAGGAAGTATTCTTAAAGTTATTTGACCCGCAAATGAAGGGAAGAGGAGCAAAGGTAATTGCAAAAGAGTTAGGTTTAATCCAGGAAAATGATTTAGGGGCGCTAGAAAAAATCGTTGATATTGTTTTAGCAAAGCCTGAGACACAGAAAGCACAGGAAGATTTTAAGAATGGGGAAGAAAAAGTGATTGGGTTCTTAGTTGGACAAGTGATGAAAGAATCGAAGGGGAAAGCTAATCCGTCCGCTGTACAGGAAATACTAAAGAAGAAGCTTAAGGTTGACAAATAGTTCTACGTGCATATAATAGTCTTTGCTGCATGAGTGGTGGTTGTAGTAAGTAAGAACGGCAGATAAGACCTGTCCGAGCCTAGGTTACCGACCTTCCGGAGCCATTCTGTAGTGAACTTTTATAACCGGGTGTATGAACAAAATCTGCTCAAGGAAGAGAGGGTAGCTTCGGCGCCCCCCCAAAAAAACGTTGCTAATCCAAACGATTGCAAAATTTCGCTATTGCAAGATTTCGCTATCTCAAGATTATCCCGACTAGCCCTTGTGGCGTTTTCTGTCTCATACTCCCCGGCGGAGGACCGTAGTCGGTCCTCAGAAGAGGGGGCCTGCCCCCTCCCAGCACGTACCCCCGTACAAGTTAGTACGGGGGTATCTTTTTTATTTTTTCTTTTATATAGAAAAATGTGATATAATAGTGAAAAATATGTCTTATTTTTGAGCGTGGAGCTTATAAAAGGCAAGAATAATAAACGTAAAAGGAGCATATGGCTACTGAGATTAAAGACCTGGCAAAATTGCGCAATATTGGAATTATTGCTCATATTGATGCCGGCAAAACTACGACTTCGGAAGCGATTCTTTATCGTACCGGGCTTAAACATAAAATTGACCTAGTTAAAGGTGGGACTGGTGGTGCTGAGACCGACTGGATGGAACAGGAAAAGGAACGCGGTATTACGATTACTTCCGCGGCGGTAACTGTTTACTGGAAAAATCATCAGATTAATATTATCGATACCCCGGGCCACATTGACTTCACGGCTGAAGTTGAGCGATCTCTTCGCGTGCTTGATGGCGCGGTAGTAGTTTTCGACGGTAAAATGGGCGTCGAGGCGCAATCTGAAACAGTTTGGCGCCAAGCAACAAAATATGGCATTCCACGCATTTGTTTTGTTAACAAAATCAACCAAATCGGCGGCGATTTCTATAAATCGCTTGACTCGATTCATAAGCGTTTGTCAAAAAACGCTGTTGCGATTCATCTCCCGATTGGGTTTGAGAAAGACATTTGCGGTGTTGTCGACCTAGTCGATATGAAAGCCTATACCTATAAGGATTACGCTGACCACGAATTAACTGTTGGTGATATCCCGGCCGATATGGTTGAGAAGGCTAAAAATGCTCGCTCTATGCTTATTGAGGAAGCGGTACAAGCTGATGAAGCTTTAATGGATAAGTATTTCAACCAAGGCGAAGATTCGATTACTGAAGTTGAACTTAAAGCTGCGCTTAGAAAGCGCGTGCTTGATGGCGATTTCTTCTTGGTAACCGGTGGTGATGGTCGTGGTGTAATTGTTGAGAAGGTTCTCGATCTTATGACTGATTATCTTCCGTCTCCGCTTGATCGCGACCAGGGTAAAACCGTCGGTACCGATCCGAAAACTGGCGATCAAATCGTCCGCAAGGCTAGCGATTCCGAGCCGTTAACCGCACTCGCATTTAAGATTGCAACCGACCCGTTCGTAGGTAAGTTAATCTTCATCCGTGTTTATGCTGGCGTGCTAAAGGCTGGCGATACGGTGCTTAACGCCTCGACTGGCGACAAGGAAAGAATTGGCCGTCTCGTTCGTATGTACGCAAACGAGCGAAATGATATTACCGAGATTAAAGCTGGTGATATTGCAGCGATTGTTGGTATGAAGAACTGTACGACTGGTACAACAATTTGTAGCCCGGCACATCCGATTCTTCTCGAATCGATTGACTTCCCGGATCCTCCGGTGTCTATTGCGGTTGAGCCGAAAACTAAAGCCGACCAAGAGAAAATGGGCATCGGTTTGTCTAAGCTTGCCGAGGAAGACCCGACTTTCCGCGTTCATACCGATGAAGAAACCGGACAGACGATTATTTCGGGTATGGGTGAGCTACATCTTGAGATTATTATTGATAGATTGAAGAGGGAACATGGCGTCGAAGCGAATACCGGCGCGCCACAAGTGGCTTATCGCGAGACCATTCGTGGTACTGCGGAAGCACAAGGTAAGCACATTAAGCAGTCTGGTGGTCGTGGTCAATATGGTGACGTTTGGATTAAGTTTGAGCCGAATGAACCTGGTAAGGGCTTCGAATTTATCGATCAAATTAAAGGCGGTGTCGTTCCTCAGGAATATCGTAAACCAGTCCAGAAAGGTGTTGAAGATACGCTCGCTGGTGGCGTGATTGCTGGATATCCAGTTGTCGACGTTAAAGCAACACTTTATGATGGTTCTTACCACGATGTCGACTCATCCGAGCTCGCCTTTACGCTCGCTGGTGCACTCGCAACTCGCGAAGGTATTAAGAAAGCAAATCCGGTTCTCCTAGAGCCAGTCATGAAGATGGAAATTACGACTCCAGAAGACTTCATGGGTGACGTAATTGGCGATATTAACTCACGTCGCGGTCGCATTGACGAAATGGAAGATTTAAATGGTGGCGCAAAGTTAATCAAGGCGTTCTGTCCTTTGGCTAATTTGTTTGGTTATACTGGCGACCTCCGCGGTATGACCCAAGGTCGTGCAGCGAGTTCAATGGAACTCTACGCTTACGAGGAAGTACCACCGAACGTAGCAGCCGAAATTATTGAGAAGAGAAATTCGAAATAATTGTTAATCAAAAAGCCCCGGGTCTTAGACCCGGGGTTTTTGTTTTTTGGGGACTTTTAGGCGATAAAGGCCTCGATGGACCTTTCCATGTTTTGACGCATCGAGACGACACCCTCGTTATGAAACAGGTCACCAATTCCGACCACTTCATCCAAGGGGAGAATGAGCCCATAGAGATTGGCGTCTCCAAACTGGAAAGAAATAGTCATTTTGACCGGATTGCGGCTGCCGACATAGCACTGCATTGTCATATCCGAATAGAACAGAATGCTTGATGAACCTTGTTCATTCGGTTTCAGGTGCGCGTCGAAGTGCAGTCCGTCATCGAGATAGTAATATTCTCCAGGCATTAAGCCGTAGGAGTGTCTATCCCAGTCTCTCTGAAAGACGGCCTGCGCGATTCTGTTGGTGAATTTTCTACCGTAAGGAAGTTCACTTTTTCCGAAGAATAAGGTTTTTTCACCATCAACCTCCATCAGTAATTCCGCAGGAATGTTGATGATGATCCTACTCTTCCGATTGCGTAAGCCAGCAGAGGAAACAATTGAGTAAGTTTCCAGAGTCCAGCCCTTGTCGGACTTTTCAAGAAGCCCCATGTTGCTAAAGTACATTTTAACCCCACCTAATTAATATTCGGCATAAGCCTATCTTCATTATAGCATATATCTTATGTTTTGTCAATGATAGTACCAGATATTTTCCTCTTGACCTTTCTTTAAAAATAGTCTAAAATAGTATGGTAGAGTTTTGGAGCTGGTTTTTATTAGCGCTCCAAACGTAATAATAAAATTATAAGGAGAAAGAATGGCAAATTTTGACCGTTCCAAGCCACATATTAATGTCGGCACCATGGGTCACGTCGACCATGGTAAAACTACTTTAACCGCTGCGATTACAAGCGTCCTCGCAAAGAGGTTACCGTCTGACGTAAACAAACCGGTTGCTTATGACCAAATCGATAATGCACCTGAGGAAAAGGCTCGTGGTATTACCATTGCAACCTCTCACCAGGAATATGAATCAGAAAAGCGTCACTATGCACACGTTGATATGCCAGGTCACGCAGATTACATTAAGAACATGATTACCGGTGCTGCACAGGTTGATGGTGCTATCCTCGTCGTTGCGGCGAACGATGGTCCATTACCGCAGACTCGTGAGCACGTACTTCTTGCTCATCAGGTGAACGTTCCGAAGATTATCGTCTTCTTAAACAAGATGGATCTCGCGGATCCTGAACTCGTTGAGCTCGTTGAAATGGATGTTCGCGAACTCCTCAACAAGTACGGTTTTGATGGCGACAACGCTCCAATCATCAAGGGTTCTGCTACTAAGGCTCTCGAAGGTGATAAGGAAAACGAAGACGCTATTATGGAGCTCGTCCATGCGATGGATGAATACTTTGATATTCCTGAGCACGATCTCGACAAACCATTCCTCATGCCAATTGAGGATGTCTTCTCGATTAAAGGCCGTGGTACTGTTGCTACTGGTCGTATCGAACAAGGTGTCGTTAAGTTGAACGACGAAGTTGAAATCGTTGGTCTTCGCGACACTCAGAAGTCAGTTGTGACTGGTATCGAAGCCTTCCACAAGACTCTCGATCAAGGTCAAGCTGGCGATAACGCTGGTTTATTACTCCGCGGTATTGAGCGTGACCAAATTGAGCGTGGTCAAGTTATTGCAAAGCCAGGTTCAATCACCCCACATACTGAATTTGAGGCACAAGTTTACATCCTTAAGAAAGAGGAAGGCGGACGCCACACTCCATTCTCAAAGGGTTACAAGCCACAATTCTACTTCCGTACTACGGATGTTACTGGTGAAGTTGAACTTCCAGCTGACAAGGAAATCGTCATGCCTGGTGACCAAGTAACCTTCAAGGTTAAGTTATTGGCTCCAGTCGCTATGAACGACAACGACCGCTTCGCTATCCGTGAAGGTGGCAAGACTGTCGGTTCTGGTGTTATCACCAAGGTTATAAAGTAACTGGACTTTTCTTTGGACAAAGAAAAGTCCAAGAAAAGAAACCATTATAAAAACAAAGTCAGGCGCATGTCCTGACTTTGTTTTTATTTATAACTAAACCTCCCCGTTGGGGAGGTTTAGTGTTATGGGTGGATTGGGTTTACTTACTGAAATTCACTTTTTTATGGGTGAGGCGGGGAAGAAGGCGGATGAAGAGAGCGCCTAGCAATATTCCGAAAACAGAGACGGTGATGATGGTTGCGTTGGTGTTTCCGGTATTCATACCGGTATTTGGCACACCAGGTGCTAAGTCATCATCATCGGCGATAGCTTTATGAACCGCTGTTAGGACTAGGTCGTCAGTTACAACGATATTTTTGAGCTGGGCATTTGAAATTGGTTCACCGGCAGCAATAATCGTGTAATCTTTTAATTCGACATCTTTGTTTGCTACCCAGTGCGAGAATTCATAACCATCGTTTGGTTTAGTAGTAATGCCACTTGGGTTACCTCCGACCGCGATATCCTCTGTGGCTTCGCCGACAATTGAGCCGTTATTATCGGAACGATAGGTAATGCTGGCATCATCATTTTCGAGAATATAGTATTCTATACCGTTATATGCATTTGTAACAAAACCAAGTACAATATTTAAGCCGTCGTTCTGAGTTTTACGATAAATATTAGTGTAGACGTTCGCGGTATCAGGAAGATTTAATGTGCTCATTCTGAAGCCATCATAGCTATATTCGGAATAGATATAATCGCCGCCCTCGACATACATATTACGGAGGGTGCTACCTCTTCGACTTTGGAGATCTTCAGGGTCGGCAGCAACCATGTGGCTTTTCTTTAACGTGTTACCAGAATTAAGAATCTTATAAGACTGAGCCATATCGATATCTGTCAGAGCGAAGTAAAGATTATTAAAGAGAAGCGGAGAGTCTAGCCTATACGCGTTATGAATTTTCATAATCATATCCACAAAGATTCGCTCCGTCGGGCCCTGACCTAGATAGTCAATATCACCTCTAGCGGTCTGACAAGATGAATCGTCGAAAATTTGGTAACCGGTATAAAGGACGCTTGCATTACTATCTATACCGACGGCGTAAGTTTTCCCGTCTTCAATGTTTTCTAGTACGATGTTATTAAAAGCTACCGAAATAGTGTACTGGTCTTGAGTTAAATAATAAGTGACGTCATCTTCGAGGCTAATTGTGTCTTCATTCGAGACGGTCACATATTTGACAGCGCGACACTGATTACCTAAACTACCAGATAATAAATAGCCGTCTCTGATTAAATTAGAGTCCGAAACATCAACTGTAACGTTACTATCGATTTGCATTAATGGTGTTAAACTCTCGACGAGCTCACTATCAATTTGAACATTAGCCGTACCCAGTGCAACACCACCAGTATACTCGATACTGTATGGGTTCGTCGCATTCACATTCGCAGCGCAAAGCGTTGCTAACAAAAAGGTCGATGCGATAGCAAATCTATTTTTTATTATTTTCATGTTTGTTTTCCTTTGTGTGTATTGACTTTTCTGCCGTCATTATATCACACAAAGGAAAAATGTCAATGCTTATTTTTGATTAGCGGATTTCGTCTATTTCGATTTTTTCGCCGGCCGGTTTTTCGAGCTCTTCAGGATTAGATAAGAGATACTGCAATAAATCAGCAGATTTTGCGAAGTAATAACCATCGGCGATGCGCTCGTCGAAGTTCATGCCCCATTCGCAGATTTTCCTCACTTGTTTTTTGCCATCAATGATAACTTCTTTATCTTCGATTTCTCCCATCGTAAGAAGAGAAGAAGAGTTACCAAAGTCGGTGATGTTATGGAAAATCGCGCCACAGCCGATTGAACCGAGGTTCGAAACGATCATTGTACTATAGTAAAGATTATCTTTAGCTAAGGACGCCGGAAGTAAACCTTTTTTGTCGGTCCATTTAAGAACTCCGACTACCGGAACGCGCAAGAAATTCGGTAGCTTAGCTAGAACATCAATTGCCGAGTTGGCACCTTCCTTGTCGATATTTTCAGTGCGCTTTTTACGGAAACTGTCGACTTTTTTCTTCACTTTTTCACCAATCGTATAAATAGTGTCGTTCTTCTCAATCGGCACCATAACCATCATCTCTTCAGAATGGTCGTCGAAACTCACTTTCGCAACGAAAGAAAGGACGATTTTATCATGTTCCCAGACGTGACGATTACAAACGAAGCGATTCATCTTTGGACGGTTATAAACTGTCTTGCCGATAGCAGCGAGAAAGGCGTAGAAATAGGTAATATTATCGCCAGCCTTTTTCTTTTTTTCAATATACTTTGATAATTCGGTGAGGTCCATTCTCTGACAGATATAGACATCACTTACGCTGCGGTGTGGCTTCAAATCGATACTGATTTGAGACATACCGGTTATATCTTTGACCCTGTGGGCTCCTCCATATTTTTTCATAAACTTATTATAACATAGGACATGAGTCCTGCCGCCGATTTTGTTTTGGTCACCCTATGTGCGTCACCCACTCTCTTGAAGAAATAAAAAGATGTGATATAATTACTACGCATATTAAATAATTATCAAATCTGAAAAACTCCATTCTTTCGAGGTTATCAGATCAGAAAGGGCCAAATGGCAGAAGCAAAAAAGCAAGAAGGATTAAAAATTCGTATCCGTCTTAAAGCTTATGATCACCGTGTAATTGATCAAAGCGCAAGACAAATTGTCGATACAGCAATTCGAACGGGAGCAAGCGTCTCAGGACCGATTCCTTTACCGACCAAGCGTTCGACTTTTACAGTTGTTAAGTCGCCACACGTTTATAAGACTGGCGGTGAAGCGTTCGAGATGAAAGTCCATAAACGCTTAATCGATATCAGCAACGCTACGCCGAAAACGATTGAAAGTTTACAAAACCTTTCGTTACCAGCTGGCGTTGACGCTGAAATTAAGATGTAATTAAAAAATCCCCCTTTATAAGGGGGATTTTTGATGTCTATATTTCTATTATATCATACTTTGTTAAAATAGTCAAGCTTTGATATAATAATAGCATGAGTTTCTCTAGTTTTAAGAAACGGTTTTATTTTAGAGTGGCAAATTATTTTCGGTTTTTTGCTAATAGGGCCTTTAAACGCTGGAATCCGCGAGTAATTGCGGTGACCGGTTCGGCTGGCAAAACGACAATGATGACGATGCTAGAGCACGAAATTGGTAAATTGGCGCATTATTCACATGATGCTAATTCGGCTTTTGGCGTTCCTTTTGATATTTTAGGGTTAAAAGGTGTACGCGGCTCGAAACTACGCTGGATTTGGCTATTAATTGCAGCGCCGTTTAAATCGGTTTTTAAGAGACATAAAGAAAAGTTCTATATTGTTGAGATTGATGGGGAGAGACCGCACGAGACCGAGTTTTTGGCGGAATGGTTAAAGCCCGAGGTGACAATTTGGGTCTCGATTGGGCTTTCGCATGCTGTACAATTTGAAAAAGAAGTTGAGGAGGGGAAATTTAAAAATGTCGGGGAAGCGATTACGGCGGAATTTACCAATCTTCCGATTAACACGACAAAACGAGTTTATATAGACGCCGATTCGAAAATCATGGTTGAGGCGACGGCTAACATTAAGGCGAAAGTAATACCAATTAAGAAGGATGAGTTGAAAAAATATGTGGTATTTGCTGATTCAACGGATTTTACTTACGGCGATACAACTTTTCACTTTAATCATCCGGAGCCGAAAGATATTGCGTTCAATCTTTTTGTTGTACAAGATTTAATGAAATATTTGAAGCTGAAGTTTAATCCGGATTTTTCGGATATTAAGGTTGCGCCGGGGCGAAGTTCATATTTTAAGGGTAAAAAAGGGATTGACATTGTTGATAGTAGTTATAATGCACATATGATTTCAATGGCGTCGGTGCTTGATATGGCGAAAAGGATGCATGCGGAAGAAAAGTGGTTGGTGATTGGAGATATTGTCGATCAGGGTTCACTCGAAGAAGAGGAACATATTAAACTAGCTAAGTTAATTGCCGCGGTAAAACCGGAGAAGGTTATTCTAGTTGGGAGACGAACTAAAAAATACACGGCGCCGGAATTAAAACGACTTGGGGTCTCGGCGGTCGCGACTTTAGATCCGAGAAAAGCGCTTGAATATATTGAAAAGAATATTCGGGGGAGGGAAACTTTAATCTTTAAGGGTAGCCAGTATCTTGAATGGATTATTGAAAAACTACTAGCAGATTCGAAAGATGCTAAAAAATTATGTCGGCGCGAGAAGGCGGCAGTCGCGCGACGGAAGGGATGGGGATTAGATGGCTGATTTATATATTGTTCATGGTTGGACCTATACGATTGAGCCTTGGCGAAAAACATTAGAAATACTACGCGAAAACGGAATTAGTGTAAAAATGTTGCGTGTCCCCGGTTTGACAGAAGAATCGAAAAAAGTTTGGACGATTGAGGATTATGTTAAGTGGGTAGAGAAAGAGATACCGGATGGCGCGATTGCGTTAGGGCATTCAAACGGGGGCCGGATTTTGCTCAATATGTGCGCGAAAAAGCCAGAGAAATTGAAATATCTGATTCTGCTTGATAGCGCAGGTATATATGAGCCGACGCGAAGGAAAAAGATTGTCGAAAAGGTAGCAAAAATCGGCAAACCATTAAAGAAGATTCCTCTAATTGATAAGGCTTTCCACAAAATTACTGGCTCAACCGATTATTCCAAGGCGCCGGAGAACATGAAAGAAACTCTAAAAAACATGTTAGCCTCGGATAAAGATTTAGATTTTTCAAAAGTGACGACCAACACTTTTATTCTTTGGGGCAAGAAGGATACGACAACGCCGCCGAGGCAAGCAACCATGATGTACGAAAAACTACCGAGCGCGGAGTTAAAGTTTTATGCTAACTGGACACATGCACCGTATATTTCTTGTCCGGAAGAACTCGCGAGAGTTTTAACGAATTTAGTAAAAAGGATTAAACAGTGAAACATTACTTTTTAGGATTAGCATCGGGTTATTCTAAAAAACAAAGACGGGCGCAATTCTTTTCGCGTGGGACGGAAAAAGATTATTATGATTTACAAAACTACATCTTAAAAGAGTACCAGGCGCACCAAGTTTTAATCACAAGAAATGGACGCTCGGCTATTGCGGCAGGATTAAAATACTATTTTAAAGAAAAGGGCGAAGTGATAGTTAATGGTTTTACTTGCTATGCGGTCGTTTCCGGGGTTAAGGCGGCTGGCATGAAACCGGTTTATGCTGATATCGACCCGAAAACTTTAAACTTTACGACTGAAACGATTGAGAAGGTTTTGACGAAGAAGACAAAAGCGATTATTGTCCAAAACACTTTAGGCAATATGGTTGAGATAAAGAAGATTGAGGCTTTCGCGAAGAAAAATGGGTTAGTGATTATTGAAGATTTAGCTCATTGTACGGGAAGGTTTTATCCAGACGGGAGAGAAGCGGGGACGGTCGGAGAAATTACGATTTTTTCGTTCGGCAAGGAGAAGTCGATTGACGTTATAAATGGTGGGGCGGTGGCTTTTCGTAACTCCGTTGCGCCGCTTGTCAAAATTCCGAAGTTGCGTCCACCTGTTAGCGAAGTACTACGCGCGAGATGGTATCCGGTTTTCGGAGCGATGTACCGCGGATTGTCATATGTTAGGTTGAATGGCTTATTTATGCGAATGCTACTTTTATTTAAGTGGGTAAAAAAGTCGGCGGAGGGAGAAATTGACTTTGATAAAAGAAGGTTGAGCTATTTCCAGGCAAAGCAGGCACTTATACAAATTAAAAACCGCGAAAAAATCGGCAAAAAGCCGCTACGCGAGTTTTATTTAGTAGAAAATCGCGAAGAAGTAATGAAAAAATTAGCGAAAGCTGGTTACTACTTTAATGGGTTTTGGTATGAAAGACCGGTCTCGCCGGAAAGATATTACAAAAAAGTGCATTTCCCGGAAGAAAATTGCCAGAATGCAGTTTTCGTATCTGAACATATTATTAATTTCCCTAATTATTATGCGAAAAAAGACTTAGAACCAGCGAAGAAAATTATTAAGGAATATCTTTTAGAGGAGGGAAAATGAATTACGAAAAAATAGTAGAAAAATACCCGGAGGCTAACTTTTTACAGCTATCTGGTTATAAAAAAATGAATGAACTCCTCGGAAGAAAAGTTTTAAGCTTAGAGTTTGAGGAAGATGGATATGCACTAGCGGTTGTAAGAGACGCTAAAAGGGGAAGATATCTAGAAATTCCATGCGGGCCGTTGATTGATTGGAAAAATAAAAAATTAGTTGCAAATGTGTTTAAGAAAATTGCCGAGGTCGCAGAGGAAGAAAAATGTGTGTTTGTTAGAATTAGACCGCAACTTGTCGCAAACGAGGAAAACTTAGCGATTTTAGAAAGTTTAGGATTAAAAAAGTCGCCGATGCATCTCGCAGCGGAGCATACGGTAATTATTGATCTTAAAAAATCGGAAGAGGAACTGCTCGCCGGAATGAGAAGACAGACAAGATACGAAGTTCGAAGAGCAGAAAAGCTCGGGATAACAGTCGAGAAAGGAAATTCGGAGGAAATCTTTAAAGAATTTCATCAGATTCAAGTTAAAACCGCAAAGCGACAGAATTTTGTACCGCCAGATTTAAAAACTTTGCTCGCCGAAAGAGAAGCATTTGGAAAAAACGCAGAAATTTACGTAGCTAAAACGAGCGAAGGCGAGAAAATCGCTTATGGGTTAATCGTAAAGGAAGGAAAAGAAGGCGACTATTACGAGGCGGCTTCGACCGATTTAAATCGAAAACTGCCGGGGGCTTACGCTTTGCTTTGGCAAGCGATGCGAGATTTGAAGAAAGATGGTTATGAACGATTTAACCTTTGGGGGATTGCCCCTGCGAATCAACCGAATCATCGTTACGCTGGCGTGACGACGTTTAAGACTGGTTTTGGCGGCGGAGTAGTTGAATTTGTGCCAGCACATGATTTAATTATTTCAAAGGTAAAATATTTAAAGGATTTTGTAGTTGAAACAATTCGTAAAAAGAAGAGGCATTTATGATAATTGAAACGATTGACGATAAAGCGAAATGGGATAAGTTTATTACTTCGCATGAGGAAGCAAATTTTTTACAGTCGTTTGATTTTTACGAGTTTCATAAGAATCGCGGTAAAAAAATCATTCGAAGAGCCGTTTTAGAAGAGGGGAAAATAATTGCAGCTTATGCGGGCGTAGTTGAGACCGCGAAGCGCGGGAAGTATCTCGCGATTGCGGGCGGACCGATTTTAGACTGGAAAGATAAAAAGTTAGTTAAGGCGGTTTTTGGCGATATTAAAAAGGCAGGCGAGGAGAATGGATGCGTGTTTATCCGCGTAAGACCGCAACTACCTTTATCTGATAGCTCTTTAAAACTCATGCGTGAGCTTGGACTAAAGAAAGCACCAATGTATTTATCAGTTGAATATGCTGGGATTTTAGATTTAAGAAAAACGAAAGAAGAGATTTTAGCGGGGGCTTCACAAGGGTTTAGAAGGAAACTCCGAAAGGCGGAGAAAGTCGGGATTGAAATTTCAGCCGAGACGAGCGACGAGGCAATTGAAGAGTTCTGTAAATTAGAAAAGAAGCACGCCGAAAGACAAAAATACGTTGCATTTTCGGAGAGCTTTCTTAAAAAACAGTTCGAGGCGTTCCGAGAAGGAAATGAGATTATTATTTATACCGCGCGTTTTAATGGCGAAATTTTAGCGCAAAACTTCATGGTTTTTTATGGTGCGGAGGCGAGCTATCATTACGGGGTTTCTTCGGAACTCGGGACGAAGTATTCAGCCGCGCCACTTCTTCATTTAGAGGCCATGGATGAAGCGAGGAAAAGAGGATGCACTCGCTATAATCTTTGGGGAATTGTCGGAACGGACGAAACGTCGCACCGATTTTATGGCGTTTCAGAATTTAAGAGGTCGTTCGGATGCGAAGAATTAAAATACACGCCGGCGCACGATTTGGTTTTAAAGCCAACAAAATACCAGATTACAAAACTTGTTGAATCAGCGAGAAAAAAGATTCGTCACGTTTAAAAATGTGCTATAATAAGCTTAAGTTAAATAAGGATTTTTATGGCGCACATAAATCGAAGATATATTGATAAACATTGGATAATGTTCGTTGTTAGAGGTGTCCTCGCGGGGATATTTGGGTTTTTGTTACTTTTCGGTGGTTTAGTGGATTTTGACGGAGTGGTCGCAACAATCAGTATCTTCTTACTTATTATGGGTATCGTCGACTCGGCGGGTGCGCTTTATAATTCAACAAAGAAACGCGGCTGGGTTAATTCGATTATTGATGCTTTGATTGACGTCATAGCCGCTTTAGCACTCTTGTTCTTCGCGAAGAGCGATTTAGTCGCGAGTTTAATCATTATTTCGGTTTATGTTTTTATTTCGGGTATCATCGATCTCTTCCATGGTTTCTTGTCTACTGTTGACCCGACCGATCGATTTATCCGCGTACTAGCTGGCGTTTGTGGTTGTATTATGGGTTTCGTGATATTAAACGCTGGGAATTTCGAAGTAATGACGTTTATCCGATTCTTCGGAGTTTATATGCTGATTGTTGGTATTACAAGCATGATTTACGGCGTACATAATCGTTCGCAGAATATCGAAGATAAAGTGGCGCGAAGAGAGATTAAAAGAAAACCGGCACGAAAGGCGACGAAGAAAGGGAAGAAATAAGTGAAAAATCAGGCTTTAGTCGGTCTTTTAGGCTTTACTATTGTCTTAGGTTTTATTTTGTCTTCCTCTCCTATTTCCGCCGAATCTCGCTCAGCTTCGGTAACGGTAGGCTCAGCTTGTACACTTTCTGCGGTAGAGAATACTGCTCATACAGCTACGATTCCTTCCGGTACTAATCAAAGCGATATTGGTAGAACTACCTTTAGTATGGTTTGTAATGATAGTGGGGGGTTTAGTATCTATGCTATTGGTTATGGTAGTAACGAATTAGGAAACACAAAGCTTATTGCAAGTATTAATGGTTCTGCTGCTCCAAGTTATGACATCAATACTGGTTCTAATGCTTCGGGTACTCCATCATCATGGGCAATGAAATTAACTCCGGGAACTAATTTAACTAGTAGTAATATACTAAATGGTTATAGTAGTTATAGTGTTATACCTTCCGTCTATACTAAAGTAGCTACACTTGTTCCTTCTACTGCTGTAACTAATACTTCCACATTAGAAGCTACCTATAGGGTTAATGTTGCTTCTACCCAGCCGGCTGGAAATTATAATGGTAAGGTTAGATATGTGATGGTGAATCCGGCTGCTAACGTTCCTAATGAACCTAAAGCCTGTTCTGCTAACAAAATCTGTTATTGGCCGAACGGAGGAGATACTACTTCAATCGCTCAAGGCGGCGTTGGTGTGCCAGATACGATGGGAGACCAGTCTATTGCCTCCTCAGCCACTTCCGCTACTTTATGGGCGTCTAACTT
>JAGCNM010000053.1 GCA_017645955.1 Candidatus Saccharimonadota bacterium | reverse complement strand
GCAAACCGAACTTATGGTGCTGCGGCTGGAATGAATTCTGATGAACCAGCTGAAATCATTAACTACGATACTTCAGTTTATCTATGGGGTTCACCAAGAGCTGATATTAGTGGCTCTGGTAAACTTGAGACGGTGTACCAAACCGAGTTGTCGCCTAGGTATTAGAGCGTGTTATAATGGGGGGTATGAAGGTAAAGAGTCAATTTGTTTGTCAACAATGTGGGGCAACTTATGTGAAGTGGGTTGGGCAGTGTTCGAACTGTTCGGCTTGGAATTCATTAGTTGAACAAATACCGGAGTCTTCTAATGGTGGAAAATCGGCTTTATCTAAAGGACAGGTTTCGGGAAAGAAATTAGATTTTGTAAAGTTATCTGACGTGAAGCCGTCAGATGCGAAGGCGAGACTTTTAACGGAGTTTCCGGATTTAAATGTGGTGCTTGGGGGCGGGATTTTAAAAGGAAGTGTTTCGCTTCTTGCGGGACAGCCAGGGATTGGGAAGTCAACGCTTTTAATGCAAATTGCGGCAGAAATTGCAAAAAAGTGTAATGTTTTATACGTATCTGGCGAGGAGTCGGCGGGGCAGGTTAAACTTAGGGCTGAGAGGCTTGGGGCGAAGTCGGAAAAGCTGAGTTTTGCGGCGTCGACAAGTGCGAACGATATAGCGAAAACAATTGAAACTGGCGAATTTGATTTAGTAATCGTCGATTCGATACAGACACTTGCGATGGATGAGATTTCTAGCGCTCCAGGTACAGTTTCTCAGGTCACGAATTCGGGGAATTTAATAATTCGAGCGGCGAAAAAAACTGATACAGCTGTAGTGATTGTAGGACATGTGACAAAGGAAGGAACTTTAGCGGGCCCGAAGGTTTTAGAACATTTAGTAGATGTAGTGTTGAATTTTGAAGGAGATAGGTATGGCGGATTTAAGACGGTAAGGGCGGTGAAAAATCGGTTTGGTTCGACGAACGAGGTGGCAATTTTTGAGATGGTTGAAGAAGGGTTGCGGGAAGTTAAAAATCCGTCAGAAGCTTTGCTGGCTGAAAGGACAAACACGGATGGTTCGATTATTCTTGCGACGTTAGAAGGAAATCGGCCGATCTTAGTGGAAATTCAGGCGCTTTGTACACAGTCTAATTTTGGGTATCCGAAAAGAACGGCAAGTGGATTTGATTTAAATCGTTTAAATCTTTTAATTGCGGTTTTGGAAAGAAGAACGAAATTAAAATTGTCGGATAAAGATGTGTTTGTGAATGTAGTCGGAGGAATGAGACTTTCGGATTCAGCGGCGGATCTTGCAGTCGCAATGGCGATTGCGAGTGCAGTAGCGGGGCGAAAGTTAGGCGAAGAATATGTGGTGTTTGGAGAAGTCGGGCTAGGCGGAGAAATTCGTTCGGCATTCCGGGCAAATCAGCGAATTGCGGAAGCGAAAAAGCTGGGATTTAAACATGCGATAGCGCCGGCAACCATTAAAGACAAATTCGTAATCCCGGTTAAAGATCTTAGAAGTACGCTTATAAAATATATTAAATAAACTGGACGGGTCCTGCCGACTTTTCATTCCCCCAAATCCGCTGGTTTGGGGGGTCCCCCTGAAAAGTCGTCACCCGTCCATGCTATAATATTATATATGCGTGTTTTAGGGATTGATCCGGGAATTGGAAGATGCGGGTTTGGGCTGATTGAAGCGAGTGGGGCTAGTTCGAAGGCTTTGGATTTTGGCGTAATTACGACTGAGGTGGATGCGCCTTTGCCGGCGAGGTTAAAAGAGTTATATGATTCTTTAACCACAGTATTTGAGGAAACAAAGCCGGAGATGATTGCGGTTGAGAAATTGTTTTTCTCAAAAAACATTACGACAGGAATTGCGGTGGCGGAAGCAAGGGGGATTGTACTACTAGTTGCGGAACAAAAAGGTTTACCAGTTTATGAATATACGCCGAATGAGATTAAGAAATGTTTAACTGGTTACGGCTCGGCGACGAAAACCCAAATGGGTGAAATGGTTCGAGTTAATTTAGGATTAGAGAAAAAACCGAAGCCGGATGATGCGGCGGATGCGCTCGCGGTTGCGATAGTCTGCGGGATTTCGTACAAGCTTTCTGGTGAGGAAAAGTATAAATTTTCAAATTCGAGACGAAAGTGATAAGATATAAATATGATAGCTCATCTTAAAGGCGTGATTACGGAAAAGTTCAATAATTCTTTGATTATTGATGTGAATGGAGTTGGGTACGAGGTAATGGTGCCGGCGGGGGATTTTGAGAATTGCTTGCTTGAAGAAGAACGTAAGTTTTATACTTATCATGCCGTAAGAGAAAATTCGGAAGAATTATATGGTTTTTCATCATTAATGGCGAAGAAGTTGTTTGAACTATTGATTTCCGTTCAAGGAATTGGGCCGAAGGCGGGGATTGCAATATTGTCGCTAGCGGAGCCGGAAGAAGTGCGAAATGCGATTGCGAATGCGGACACTGGTTTTATATCGAAAGCCTCGGGTGTGGGGAAAAAGTCGGCGGAACGTGTGATTGTCGACCTTAGAGATAAGGTCGGGGCGCCGTCTAAATATGGAACGTTAGATGTAAAGGAAGTAGCGAAATCGAATGAGCCGGACGAGGCCTTAGACGCATTAATGGCACTTGGGTTTTCACTTAAGGAAGCGACTTTGGCGCTTGAGGAGATTGACGCGAAGCTACCGGTTGAGGAGAGGATTAGACTCGCTCTTAAAAAATAAATATGCTATAATGAGGTCTCAAGGAGAACTTATTATGACAGCGGTCAAAAAAGCTATTATTACCGACGCGGGGTTTGCTAGCCGGTATTTACCAATAACAAAAACGATACCAAAAGCGATGATTCCGATTGGTTCTAAGCCAGTAATGCAACTTTGTGTTGAAGAATGTGCGGAAGCGGGAATTGAAGAAATAATAATCGTTGCAACACCAAATACAAAATCGAAAGAAATCTACGAGGACTATTTCCATAACCCTTCGGAAAACGTAAAAGCGTTACTTGAAAAACAAGGAAAGATGGATAGGTTTGAGCCAGTTGAGAAGATTTTAAAGTTTCCGAAAATTACAGTAATCGAACAGGACCCGAGTTTGCCTTACGGGAATGGCTCGCCGATTTTATCGGCAAAAGAATTCGTAAAAGACGAGGAAGCGTTTGTAGTATTATATAGTGATGATTTAATCTTAGGTGAAGGAGATGTAAAGACTTTAATTTCGGAATACGAGAAACATCCTGAAGCTAAAGGCGTAATAACGGCGCAAGAAATGCCGGAAGAAGTTTGGAATAAGTATGGCATGATTGCTTTAAAAGAAAACGGGACTTTGAGTCATATCGTTGAAAAACCGAAAACTCCGGATTTGTCTCCGAGTAATCTAACTTCCTATGGGAGATATTTATTAACACCGGAAGTGTTTGATTATCTAGTGCCGACAAACACTGGGCTTGATGGTGAACTTTGGACGGTTGATGCAATTACAAAACTTACTGAGAAGGGCGATGTGATTGTCGCGAAGAGTAAAGGAAAGTGGATTACGACTGGCGATCCGAAAAATTATTTTATGGCGCATCTCGAGTATGTCCTGAATGAAACCGATTACGCAGAGGATGTGCGAAGATTTATTGAGAAGCATTAGTGTGCTATAATAATTTTAAGGAGAAAATAATATGAATACAGCAGAATGGATAATAGTTGTAATCTTAAGCGTTACGCTCTTTATCTTTCTTCTCTGCGGAATCGTATTAATCATTAGATTAATTAGTATTTCGAAAGAAGTTAAGGAAGTCGTAATTGAAGGACAAGACATTGCGAAAAACGCGAATGGAATTGTCTCGAATGTAAAAGGAATGACTTCGATTGGCGGTACGGTTGAGATGTTTGTCGATAAGTATATAAATCCGAAATTGAAAGAGAAAATGAAAGAAGTAAAAAAAGAGGAGAAAAAATAAAATGGCGGAAGATTCAGAAAAAGGTAAGAGTGGGGCGGGAAAATTCTTTTTAGGAGCGTTGCTTGGTGGAATTGCTGGTGCGATTGCTGGCAAGTTTATTAAGCTGGATACGGATGAAGGTGAAGAAGTTGAAGACGAAACTGAAGATGGATGTGAATGTGGCGAGAAATGTGAATGCGGCGAAGAATGCAAATGTGAAAAAGCTGAAGAGAAAAAAGAAGAAGTAAAAGAAAAAGCTGAAGTTAAGAAACCGGTGGCAAAGAAGACTAGCGAGAAGAAATGACTTTAAAGCCTAGCGATTATGTGCACTTACATAACCACACGCACTATTCGCTTCTTGATGGGCTAACAAAGATTCCGGAATTAGTTGAGTTTGTCAAAAAAGATGGGATGGAGGCGGTTGCGGTAACTGACCACGGCACAATGTCGGGGTTAGTTGAGCTGTATAAAGAATGTAATGATAATGGGATTAAGCCAATACTTGGGCTAGAGTCGTATGTTGCGGCGAGAAAGATGACGGATAAAGATCCGGCGCATGATAAGCAACGTTTTCATATTACGCTACTCGCGATGAATAATAAGGGATTTGAGAATTTATGCCGGATTATGAGTCGGGCGGAAGAATACGGGAAGTATTATAAGCCGAGGACGGACCATGAGGAGCTTGAAAAATATAATGAGGGGATTATTTGTCTTTCGGGATGTATGGGTTCGGAGATTTCGGAAGCAATTCGGGCGGGTGATGACGAAAGAGCGTTAGAACTGATTGATTGGTACCGAAACGTATTTAAGGATAGGTTTTATCTAGAGATGCAGGATCATGGGCATCCGGATTCTTCGACGCATTCGGCGGAACAGAAAAAAGTCAACGATTGGCTGATGGCGCATGCGGAGGAGTTGGGGTTGCCGCTCGTGGTGACTTGTGATGCGCATTATTTAAACCACGAGGACCAAGATGCGCATGAAGTTTTACTTTGTATTGGTACGGCGGCGTATTTGTCGGACGCGAATCGGATGAGCTTAAAGGACTATGATTTACACGTCATTCCGGCGGAAGAGATTATTTCGCATTGGGAGAAAACTTGTCCGGAGGCGGTTTTAAATACGAAAAGAATTGCGGATAGATGTAATGTAGATTTACAGCTCGGAAGGATTTTAATTCCGAAGTTTCCGGTACCGGACGGCGAGGATGAGAAAACCTATTTAGATAAATTAGTTTTCCAAGGGTTAGTTTATCGGTATGGCGGGAAGAAGTTAGAGGAAGTTTCGGATTTAAGCATTGAAGAATGCCGAAAGATTTTGGAGAAAGTTGATAAAGAACGCGATGAGGAACATAAGATTTTAACGAGGATAGATTATGAACTTTCGGTGGTTGATAAAATGGGGTACAACGGATACTTTTTAATTGTGCAGGATTTTATCAACTGGGGAAAGAGTCAGCGAATTGTCTATGGACCGGGACGAGGTTCGGCGGCGGGTTCGATACTCGCGTATGCTTTAAGGATTACGGAATTAGACCCGTTAAAATATGATTTACTTTTTGAGAGATTTTTAAATCCGGATCGTATTTCGATGCCAGATATTGATACAGATATTCAGGACACGAGGCGAGATGAGGTGATTGAATATTGTACGAGAAAATATGGCGAAGAGAGGGTATCGAACATCGCGACGTTTGGTAAGATGATGGCGAAAAACGCAGTGAGAGATGTTGCGAGGGTACTAGAGGTGCCTTATGCGGAAGCAGATAGGCTCGCGAAAATGGTCCCGGATCCGGTTCAGGGTCACCATGTAAAGTTAAAAGATGCAATTCGGGATGTACCAGACTTAAAACAAGAATACGAGACGAATCCGACGTCGAAAGAAGTGATTGATTTTGCATCGCGGCTCGAGGGAACAATTCGAAACCATGGGGTACATGCTTGCGGGGTAATTATTGCGCCGGATGATTTAGTGAAGTTTCTGCCGCTCGAGGTTTCGGCGAAAGGGCCGATTGCAGCGCAGTTTCCGATGGGTCAAGTTGAGGAGCTCGGGCTTCTTAAAATGGACTTTTTAGGGCTATCGAACTTATCGGTAATCAATAATGCTCTTCGGATGATTCGGAAGGTTTATCACGACGATATTAATTTGTCGAATTTGCCGTTAGACGATAAAAAGACGTTTGAACTATTACAGCGAGCGGAGACGACGGGTGTATTTCAGCTAGAGTCGGCGGGGATGAAAAGGTATTTGAAAGATTTGAAGGCGTCGGCGTTTGAGGATATTATCGCGATGGTGGCATTATATCGTCCTGGTCCGATGCAGTTTATTGATTCGTTTATTCGCCGAAAACATGGACAGGAAGAGATTACATATCTTCATCCGGGACTGGAGAATTCTTTAAAGAGTACATACGGAATTATGATTTACCAGGAACAGTTCATGCAGATTAGTAAGGAATGGTGCGGGTTTACGGGCGGTCAGGCGGATACTTTAAGAAAGGCGGTTGGAAAGAAGAAAATTGATTTGATGAAGAAAGTGAAGCCGGAGTTTATTGAGGGGGCAATTAAGGTTGGTGGGGCGACGAAGGAGATTGCGGAAACGTTCTGGGACCAGCTACTCGAATTTGCGAACTACTGTTTTAATAAGTCGCATGCGGCATGTTATGCCTTAATCGCGTATTGGACGGCGTATTTAAAGGCGCATTATCCGGATGCGTTTATGGCGGCTCTTATGACGGCGGATATGAGATGGACGGATAGGCTTGCGATTGAGATTTCAGAATGTAAGAAAATGGGGCTGAAGGTTTTAGGGCCGGATATTAATCAGTCGTATGGTGATTTCGGGATTGTCGGCGGAGAGAATACGATTAGGTTTGGGTTGTCGGGGATTAAGAACATGGGGAAGGCGCTAGTTGAGGAGATTGTAATTCCGGAGCGTGATAAAAACGGGCCGTTTAAATCGGTATGCGATTTCGCGAAACGGGTTGATTCGACAAAATTTAATAAGAAATCTTGGGAAGCGGCGATTAAGACGGGGGCTTTCGATCGTTTCGGAGCTTCGAGATCGGATTTATTGTTTAATTTAGAGGCGGTACAGGCTTACGGGGCGAAGATACAGAAGGATGTCGGTTCGGGACAGACGGATTTATTCGGGATGATGGGAGAGGCGGGGGCGGTACCGGAGGTTGAGATAAAGCCAGCGCCAGTACAATACCCGGATAAGGAATTACTACTTTGGGAACGAGATTTGATGGGGCTTTATTTATCGGCACATCCGTTAGATAAATATGATACATATTTTGAGGAACAGACGCACCCAATGAGTTATATTTCGGCGGACTATGATAATAAGATGGTGACGATTGGGGGAATTATTACGGCGGTGAGAACGATTTTGACGAAGAAGGGGGATAAAATGGCGTTTGTGAAAATTGAAAATAAGACGGACGAGGCGGAGTTTATCGTTTTTCCGTCTACGTTTGCGGAATGCGGGGGGAAGCTAGAAGTAGATAATGTAGTAAAGGTTTATGGGAAAGTAAATGCAACAGATAGAGAAGGTCGGGTGACGTCGGAAGTGAAGCTACTCGCGGAGAAGGTTGAGTCGGTTTCGGACGAGGTTTTAGAACAGTATAAACCGACGGGGACGAAGTTAGCGGCGCCAGTTCTTAGCGCGGATAATGGTCGGAGAAGAGGGTTTAAGAGTTCGGCGGAGAGAGTTTATGGAGGGTCTAATGGGGGATATAGTGGCGGGTCTAATGGCGCGAAGGGAGCGCCTAGTGATTTACCGAAAGTTAGGGTAGTTAAGGAGCCGCCGAAAGACCCGAGGAGTGAGAGGCTTTATATTTTGATCGAGAATGCGGAAGATACGGAGCTATTAACGGCGATTCGGAGATTAGCGGATATTTATATCGGGGTACAAGACGTCGTATTAGTAATTAAAGACGGCGAGGAAAAGAGGCCACTTAAGATGCCGTTTAGGGTTGAGGCGAGTGAAGAGCTAGTGGCGAAATTGAAAGAGTTGGTTGGGGAAGAAAAAGTGAAAGTGAAGTAGTTTTCGCTTGTAAAAGTTTGCTATTTAATATATAATATCAACATAAAAGGAAGCCTTCTAGGCGACTTCCTTGAATGGGTTAATCTGTTAGGTATTATTATCTAACAGATTTTTTCTTTGGTTCGGACTTACGTCGCGGAACGATGATGCATAACAGGTTAATCGTTATGGTCATTTTCATCTCCTTCCTGGTAACCTGACTTTCCTAGACAAATCGTTTAATGGTTCCCTCACACATTGGCCCACTAAAACTCCAAAGAACAACCCGAGCGAATTATAGGTAAATAAGAAAATAAATTCAACCCCTCATAACCCAAAAACAAAACATAATCAATTTCACCTCTTTAAAGATAATCATTCCGCCTAGGCTTATGCTGTATTACATTGTAATACAATTTTTAGACATATATATATGGGATTTTATTTAAGTTAGGGTGGTAAGGGTTTGGGATTAAACTTCGGGCGACAAAACACAACGTACAGATTTACCGCGGTTCTTATTGAGGTCACTTATACCTGGGTTGACAGACTCACTGCTGAGGTGGAAGTGATAAGCACTGTCGACTCTACCCGCCGTAGCTGACCAATAGTAGCCACCGCTACTACGATAGTTTTTTGAGCTACCATTCACGATACCGGAATAGACGAAATTATTCGGAAAGGTTCTAAATATCTTGGATATTTCTTCTCCTGTAGGGGTGGTGGAAGAATCCATTGTTTGTGCAGTACCAGCATCATTTAGACCGCCCAAACGATTACTAAGAATAGCAAATTCTCCGGTCCCATTGCCAGAAGGAAGGTGCCAACTTTTAGGACAAATGGAAGTATTTGTAGCATTGGAGTTTGCTATAGTAATTAAGGAGCCAGTATTAGCCTTGGCAGCTGCCCATGAGTACCAGTTACCGTAGCTGTAGATGTTTTGGTTTGCACTGGTCATATTAGCCACTGTGGTGTTTGGATTGGCTGTAGTGTCTGTGTTGGTGTTGTCGTTACGGAATCTAGGCATACGATATAATGGATTAATTGTAGTTCCTATGTCGGTTTGAGTAGCGTTGTTTATTCCTT
The DNA here is from genome assembly GCA_017645955.1 of Candidatus Saccharimonadota bacterium. Classification (GTDB taxonomy): domain Bacteria; phylum Patescibacteriota; class Saccharimonadia; order Saccharimonadales; family Saccharimonadaceae; genus Nanosyncoccus. The sequence continues at coordinate 844 of JAGCNM010000053.1, read as the reverse complement.
TAATATCACCAGAATCATCGGATTTATATAGGCTATTTGCTACTACTGGCGTAGTATTATCGAAATTCGCCGTTTCCGGATTAGCGAGACCAATAAACTGACCGCCATAACCTTGCGCCAAATCGCCAGTAGCGTTATCCGAGTTAGTATTATCTAACCTTAGGTTCTCTATCATCCAGCAATTGCCATCAGCAAGTTTAGCTACAGCATAAGTATTATTATCACGTTGGTCGGTTAAAGCAGTAACTGTACCTACTGGCATGGAATTCCCTCGGCATTCCCAACCTTGTAAATAACCGGCGGACTTAACCCAGACCGCGTAGAGAGATAAACCTTGATTTGGCGAAGTATATTGTCCGGCAGTAAATTCTATGGTTTCATTCGGACCGTAAATATGAGCATCCGGGTTAGATTCACTGCCTTCGCCAATTACATAATCATAAGCATCAGACCAGCCAGCAAAACCATAGCCCGGGCGTTTAAAGTTAGAGGCCCAAAGCATAGCGGATGTATCGGATACTCCTACTGATTGATTGCCCATAGTATCATCTACCTCATTACCAGCGTTCGGGAAGTAACCGATATAGCCGGCATTAGTAGTCTGGGGACTATTCGGAACGTTCGCGGCAGGATGGACTAAAGTATATTTCACTTTTCCGACGTAGGTATCGGCGGATTGGTAGATGGTCATGAAAGCAGCATAAGTCGTTTCTAGTTTAGAACCGAGAGTTCGGTCGGTAGAAGAGGAATAAGTAGCGACTTTAGTATAAGTATCAGGAACTGCAGAATAACTATCATAGCCGCCTAAAATAGATAAGTTACTAGGTTGATAAGTAACAGAAGT
>JAGCNM010000052.1 GCA_017645955.1 Candidatus Saccharimonadota bacterium | reverse complement strand
TTATCATTATTGTTCTTATGCTAAGGAAAATAGGCCTTTCACATGTAAATTATAAGGTTTTTTCAACAGATAAAGAAACGATAACCCAGATGATTCTGCCGCTGAACAAAGAAATGAACTGTATGATGGATCTGCTTTATGATGAATTTGTAGGCGGTCTTAATACAATTCCTGTTTTTGAAGAAACAATCCAGGCCTGTGAAGAACTTATTCAAAATCCGGAAATATCAAGTTTGATATTCGGGCTATTAACAAATTAATAAGATCCGACGCAAACCCCAGCAAAGTAGATCGTATTCTGGCCGAGTTCGCCGGAATAAAAATTCGACCTGACGGAGAGATCGTCGAAATAAAGGGAGGAGGTGTTCCGACAACAAAAGAAGTTGACAAACGTATCACAAAAAGACTTGAGCGTCTCGGGGAAGACTGGACGCAAATGTCTAAACAAGAGATTCGAGGACGCGGCGAAATGATGTACGAGTTCCAGGAGAATTTCCAAACTACCTACGAAACGTATATCGCTAAATTTGGCGAGGCGGAAGCTCGTAAAGATTCAACTATAAAAGTATTGTATGGAGAGTTTAGAGGAAGTAAAAAGAGACTTACTTATGACGATCTTTATAGTATAAAAGAAAAAATGCAAGCATATATCTCCGAAGCCGCAAACGACGCTCTTAAATTCGAAGAAGAAAATACGGAGGAATTAACATAATGCCTACAAAAATGCGTAAATCGTTTACAATGGAAAGAAAAGACGAGGACGGGAACCTCGTAAAAGAAAAATATACCTATATTCCTTACGAGAAGCTCGATTTTAGCCGTTTAAAACTATCAGGCGATAAATTCCGCTTTGGAATAATTAAAGTTGCGTGTGCGTTCGATATCGAAACGACAAGCTATTATTCGGCCAAATATGACAAGGACCTCGCAACAATGTATATTTGGCAATTAGGACTTAACAAAGATACAATTATCGGCCGCACCTGGGAAGAGTTCGTCGAGCTTCTTAATTTAATTTCAGATCATGCAGCGAGGTTTGACGGTACCGTCATTTGTTTAATACAAAATTTAAGTTTTGAGTTTCAATTTATTAAATCAATTCTTAAATGGAATACTAACAAAGAGGGTTATCCGGATATATTCGCTAAAGACGATCGTACGATCCTTTACGCGAGATATAAAAACATAGAGTTTAGAGACACTCTCGCATTAACCGGTATGAGTTTAAAGCGATTCAAGAAAAATTATAATTTGGACGTTGGGAAGCTCGACGGAGATCTTGACTATAAGCTATACCGCCATACAAAAACACCCGTAACAAATCGCGAGCTTGCATATTGTATAAACGACGTTCAGGTACTTACAGACTTCTTTTATAAATATCTATTCCCGGAATACATAAAGCCCGGCATAAAAATACCGTTAACATCTACCGGAATAGTGCGCGCTGATATCAAGGCCGAGTTTATGGCCATACCGAAAGAGGAACGAAAGAAGCTTTTAAATCGTATCAACAACGCGCAACCGACGGAAGAAGTATATAAACTTTGGCGCAACTTCTTATTTAGAGGCGGACTCGTACATGCTTCAACAATCGCGTGTAATTATTTATGGGAAGATGAGTTCGGAAGCTTAGATCTAAAGAGTGCGCACCCGTCAAATATGCTGGCCTTAAAATATCCCTGGAAGTATAACCGGAGAAATAAATCAGACTTTCCGAAGATTTTACAGCAAGCACGCACCGGAGATTATGACTTTTTCGGTGTGTTTATCTTTCATAAAATCCGTGCTTCCGGGTATCACTCTTTAGAGAGTAAAAATAAAATAATAGAAATGTCGTCCGACGCTGTATTCGAAAACGGCCGCCTTGTCTATGCGAGTATGATAAAAGTCGCTTTAATTTCTTTGGACTGGTTTAATTACGAAGATCTATACGAGTGGACCTCGTACGAAGTCCGGGTTATATATCAAGCGAAACTTGATTATCTTCCCGACTATGTCCGCAAGGTTATATGTAAATATTTCATAATAAAAGAAACAAGTACCGGCGTTGAAAGAAATCTCGCAAAACGCAAGGTCAACGGGGTGTTTGGCATGAGCGCGACCAGTTTGCCCGAACATGAGGTCGTATTTAATGAAGAGACAAACGAAATGGAGTTATCTTCCCAGGCGAGAATCTACAAGGATCTCACTCGGTACCTGATAATGCTCCCACAATGGGCAATTTTCACGGCTGCCGCAACGAGACGCTCAATCGTGCGCAGTATTAAAGAGTGCGGATTCGATTCTTTGTACTACGATACCGATAGTAATAAAATTATGAAGTTTGATTTGCATAAAGAGTGGTTCGATAACTTTAACGCTGAGCGTATGGAAATAAACCGTAACATGAATACGTACGACTTCGAAAAGAAATACTTCGAGCGCTTGGGTTGTTTCGAGCTTGAATATATCGGGAAGCGCTTCAAAGTTTTAGGCTGTAAACGCTACCTTGTAACACATGACGGTAATACTCAGGTAACAATCGCCGGTTGTGTAAAAGGATCCTTTGAAAAGTATGCCGAAAAATTATTCCGGGAAGAACGTAAAATTCCTACGGATGAAAAGCTTACCGAGGATCAAAAGAAAGAGCTCGAAGATTTAATATACGAAATGTTCACGGACGACTTACGACTCCCGCCCGGAGATTCCGAGAAGAAAACTACCGTTTATTATGATAAAGCTTTCGTTGATACTTTAACCGATTATGAGGGTAATACGAAAGAGATCCGGGAGGGCTCTTGCGTAGCTATTATAGATATACCGTTTACAATGTCAATGGAAGAGGATTTTATAAATAGGATAGAAGAGTTATCGCATGAGCGTGAACGTATGATTTATAAGGGGGTGTTGTAATATGAAATATTATATAGTAGTTAAGCGTTTGAGTTATGACGGCGAGGGCCCGAAATGCTTTGAAATGTTCGGAGCTGATGAAGAAATAGTAAAGCTTGTCATGAATTGTTACGGTAACGCGGGCTTTGAGATTAAAATTTGCCCGGAAATTAAAGACGGTCCGTCTGAGCAACAATTATGGAGGGAGGTAAAACATGAGCATTGATTTTATCATAACTTTACTTGTCGGAGTTCTTTGCTCCGTAATAATCATAATTTTAATATGTGAGGGCGACAATGACGGTAGAAATTATTAATATAATTTATTTTTTGGTTGGTATGCTGGCGGGTATTCTTTTAGAATTTGCGCTCGCTTTGGCGGTAGGTTGGAAATATAACTAAGGAGGTAAATAATGCAACCTGATTTAAAACTAATAAAAAAGAAAATTAAATCCCTGAATATCCCGCGCGAATACTGGGGTATAGATTTAGACAGCTTCTTCTCACATCAATATAATATTTATATTTCAATCCGTGAAACAGCCGGAAAGACGACTCAGTCTTTAATACTTGGTATGGTACTAAATTCTTTATACCCAGATAAATACCAAATTGAATATTTAAGAAACGATAATACTCAGGTAGTGCGCGCAAACATTGAAAATCTATTTAATACGGTCCGATCGCTCGGATATATCGAAAAGATTTACGGCACTAAATATAACGACGTTGTATATAAAACCCAGTCGAGAAAATTCTTTCTTTGTAACAAGGACATGGACGGAAGTATTATCGACGTTGCGGCGGATCCTATTTGTGTAGTGCACTCTTTAGAGACAGCTCTCGACGCGAAGTCCGGTTACACCGCCGGCGGGCGCGGTAATTTTATCGTGCTTGACGAGTTCCAGGATACGAAAAGAGCGACTTATAATATCTTCCCGCAGTTCCTAAACTACATATCTACAATAGGCCGACCGCTCTCCGAGGGCGCGAGAGACTGGCTCCATGTCTTACTAATAGGAAATAACACGGATACTTACAACTTCTATTTTGACGAGTTTTTAATCGCGGAAGAAATACCGTATTTAAAATTCGGTGGTAATATTGAATTTACAACCGAGTACGGCGTAAACGGTGTATGTAGATATCTTGAATTGTCCGAAAAACAAAAAGAAAGAATTAAGCGAAAAGATATCCCGTTCTTAGGTTTTCCCAGCAAAAAGGCGGCCGCTTTTACCGGTCTTGAAGAGTGGGCCGGAGAAACTTATAAACATATTACTTTCGATTTAGATTACGAAGAGTGTATATTCAGGCGCGCATACATAAAGCACCGTGGAAGATATATCCAGCTTGATTTATTTAAAAATGAAATTGTTGGTGCTTTTGCATTTCTTCACTTTGCAAACGAGCCGAAGTTCGACGATAATTTAATTTTTACCGTGGATCCTGAGAGAGCGACCGACATATACGGCTTCGGTAAATATGAAAAGAGAGAAAAGATTTTAAAGATATGCAAGCACATTGTTAATCTTTTACAAGAAAACCGTTTCTATTATGCTTCGAATAAAGTCGGCGCGTTGACGACGGATTTTATTAAAAATATAAAATAGTTGTTGACAGTATACCGACATTGTGTTAATGTTAGTATATCAACATTGACAAGGAGGTAAATATGCAAGGTGGAGTTATACGGCAACTTATGGACGGTTCGGAGTGGTGCGAAAACTGTAATAGATCATGTGACTCGAGGTGTAAAAGCTGTGACATATATAAAAACCGTATGTTCACAAAAGACGAACGACTCGGGAAAACCTATTATCACGGTTTCAACCAGGCGGATATACAAAATAGGAGGTGTAACAATGGATAATTTATTTAAAGAAAAATCGGCGGGCGTTATGCGTAAGGGCGAAAAAGTAAATATGGAAGAGCTTCTCGGAGAGCTCGACTCCAAATATTTGGCGGAGCTTGACGGGACAATATCTTCTTATGATACTTACGAAGAAATAAGCACCGAAACATATAACGATTACAAGGTCATTTGCGGTGCCCTTGAAATGCTTACGTTTCTCGGTTACCTCGACGCGGAAGAGTTAATCGCCATGAGACAGACCGCCGCCGAAATGAGACTTAAAAAGCTGGAGGATCTGGAGGGCCCGGAGCATGAAGAAGACAGATCTTGATTTTAAAGATACGCACGACTCGAACGGGATCCCGATTTGTTGTATGACGTGCGCTAAATGGAGCTTCTCAGGCGGTAAAACTTGCGGGGTTGACGATTATACAATTCCGTGTCCGAAATGGAAAATATCAAAATACTATGCAACATCTAAGGAGGTAAACAATGAGCCTATACTCAGCAAGGCCGACGGCTAAAGTCAAGCGCGGTAATACTTATAAGCTCGCTTACAGAGCTAATCGCCACGACGCAAAAAGGCATTTAATAAGATCGTTCCAGGAAGAAAACAGAGACGCGGCAATTATGGCCGTCGACAATTTGGTCGTTGCTCTCAAAACTCTCCCGGAAAATAAAAACAAAACTTTCGAGCTTTATACCGGAAATTGGAAGCTCGTAAAGACATATAAAAATACAATGGAGGATTAAAATATGAAAGTTACTATTTTCGCACAGAAAAAGAAAACCAAAGAGGGAAGAGAGTTTTATACTTACCTCGCAACTCTTACAAAGAAAGACGGTACCGAAGACAAGGTCGAAGCAAAATTCAGGGAAGAGTGCGGCGCTCCTGATCCTAAAGCTTGCCCGCTTATTATCGAAGTCGATAAATCCGACGCTAATATCTCGGAGAAGAAAGAGACATATACCGACGAGGTAGGAGAAGAAAGAGAAGTTACCCGCCGCCGTTTATGGATTTCCAAGTATTCAGAATCGAGCGAGAAGTTTGTCGACAGCTCTCTCGACGATTACGAATAGATTACAATTTAATATAGTATCACAGTCAAAGAAAAAGCCTCGCGTACCGGTAACGCGGGGCTCTTTCTATGTAATTGAACGAGGGATATAATTTATTTAATTTTAATTCGCTGGCCAACAAAAATCAAGTTCGGATTTTTGATCTCAGGATTTAATGCCCATAGCTCTTTCCAGTTCTTAAAGCCGTGCATGGCGGCTATCTTTGAGAGTGTTTCGCCACGTCTTACGATATGATAGATTGTTACCGGAGCGGGAGCAGGTGCCGGAGCAGGAGTTTCTTCATATTGTATAAAAGGAAGCTTCCCGGATTTTAACCACTTAACGCGGTTTAAGTCTGTAATCTGTACGCCGCACTTACCCGCCGGAGTGCACTCGATTACTTTATTATTTCCGGCATAAATACCACAATGGCCGTTTGGCTTATTAGTCCAAAGAAAATCGCCCGGAAGTAAAGCACTTATATCTTCCTTTACGTCTTTACAAAGCTTTAAAAGGCCCGTTTCGTTAACATCATCAAGCCCATTTGCTTTGTAAACCGCGCCGCCGTATGTTTTTACTCTGTCGCCCGTAAAACCCCATAGCGCGGCTTTTACGAGGCCGCAACAGTCAAAAGCAAACGTGCCGGGATCCAGGGCGTTTATTTTGTCCGCCCGGTCCGCATTATATTTGTATTGGTCTATCAGGCGTTTTTTATTCGAAGCTTTTAAAACATGGCCGAAGCCGCCTTTTATATAGTACGTTTTCATTTTCGAGATATTTTCGAGAAGTCGAACAAAATCTTTATTTGTCATCAGTCGCCTCCTTGTCTAAACGGTCAAGTATACGCTGGAGCAATAAGTTATTATTGTTTATTGCTTCCGTCATTTTATCCGTTTCCACTTTGTGCATATTTTGCATTTCTTTAATGTCGGAGCGGTAATTGTCTTGTGTGCGCGAGAAGAAAATCGCGATAAAAATACACGCCACAATAGGAAAACCGAGTGAGCCGACCATAGTAACAATAACTGAATAGTCCATTTTCTTTTCCTCCTATCTGTTAATATAAACACCGTTCATAAGAAGCGCCCTTGCTTTTTCTTTTTCGTTTTCCGTAGCTCCGGGCATATTAAGCTTTATCTGCTCTGCTTCAAAATATCCCGAGAAGTTCATAACAGTACCGCCATAGTTTGAAGGCTGTCCGTACATTTCGTTAAAATTCGAAGGGATATCGGTCTCAGGATAAATAAATATAAATGTAGGCTTTTGGTTGACATACTGGTTAAGCATGCCCGTAGATCCGCCGCGCGTCTGGTTGAATTTATTTATATTATTCATCATAAGCCCATAAACAGTTTTACCAGCTGTAATCGCTCCGATACCTGCCGCTCCTGCTCCTGCTCCGGCAATTCCCGCAACGCTTCCGAGCGCTGCCGCGTTTCCTGCTGTCTCGCTTGTCTGTATTGCTGTATTTACTGCCTGACCGCCTCCACCTAATAATGTGCTTATCTGTGAGTTTGCATAAGCTGAAAAGTCCGTTAAAGTAATGGGAAGCGTGACGGCCATTTGTCCGTTAAACTGATCGAGACATTTTCCGTTCCTTCCTCCTGCTACGTCTCCTTCTACGAGACACGCTATACATCCGCCGGTATGGGTATCGATATAATAAATAACGTTTATATGCTTTCCCCAGTATTTTGACGGATCGAGTTCGTAACGTCCGCAATATGGAAGATCTATAAAGACTCTCATAGCTTTTGTATCTCTCCAGTTTCTAAAACGTGGAATAAAATCAACGCCACCACATTCGAAATATCCGTCGGGATAAATTAAACGCTCTGCGGTATGACTTGTAAGTGTGTACTGATAACCGCCAAAATATATCGACGTTGTATTTGATGTATTACTAAATACAGTCTTTAAATCAAGCGGAAAATACATTAAGGACATAACCGCGTCCATAGGATTATCGCCGTACATGTCAAGGCCCTTCTTTATGTCTTCCCAGATTCCTCCCGGCGTTGTATCGTATAAATCGTTTGATATTTCTCTGATAGCTCCCTCTTCAAGCAAATATTGATTATGAAAGAAAGTCTCAGTATAAACATTTCCCCAGTCCGTTCCGTCGTCAGGTTCACCCGTCGGCACGCCTCCGCCTCCGGCTCCCGGGTAGTTATTCGAAATATCGGGCCAGTTTATAGCCTCTTCGATTCCTACGTCTCCATTAATATAATCGTTGACGGTTTCGGCGTCGGGAAAAATGGGTATACGGTCCGTATAGAAAGTTAAAGCAAATTTAAAGGTACCTACCTCGTCAACTCTCGGACGGTAGAAATAATTATAAGGAAAATGCGCCGAAGGTATCCAGGTAATTCCATCTTCGCTGTATTCAAGGTCTGCCACGGTTCCGCTTACAACGCATGTATAAATTAAACCGCCGTCATTTATTCCGGGTTCCGGGTAAAGAGCTATTACACCGGCCTCATCTTCTATAATTCTTCCTCTTACGTCTCTATGATGATTTGTAGCGCCTACGCCCGGTGTGAAACCGTTAGCGTCCCAGGTTCCTTGTGTCCAAACATTTGTTATCTGAAACGCTCTTCCTTCGACCGAAGGTACGTTATTATTTATGGCGCTTGCTATATTGTCTCCGTACTGGATATACTGCGAAGCTTCGGAGTTTGTCGCGAATATTGGTATATTTGTTGCAAGTTCCCATGTATTAAGGTCTGTGCAGTATTGACTTGTGTAAGAGCTAACGTAGGTCGGAAGTGAAGAGCAATTATTCGTACTGAATACAATATCGCTCCAGTCATATACCGCGTGTCCTGCTTCCTCTACAAACGTACCGATTCCGCTCAAGTTTAAATAGGGGTCGTTATAAACAAATACTACGCCACGGTTTATGATATCTTCGACCGAAATAGCCGCGCGATAATCATAAGTAGCCGAAGCGTTTGTTATTACCGTGTTACATTTAGATTCTTCATACGGAAAGTTACCGTATACTATTGTCTTCATGCCAAAATTTATTTTTGGATCTGTTTTATATTCTTCGTCGGAGTATGCTTGATATTCCGCCCATGAAAAGTTTATAACGCCGCTTCCGCTTGTTCCGACGGTTACGGCATAAGATTTAGAATTTGCCATTTATTTACCTCCCAACGTTAAAACGTAACAATGGCCCGAACCGTCAGGAGAAAAGCCCGTCGCGCATTTCTTCGTATCATATTCGGGTATATTTTTAAATACAACGAGCGGGTCTTCTATCTCGGGGTTTGGGTGATTAGAGCTTCGACGTGCTATACATTTGCTCGAATTTATACCTGCGCTAAAGCTCTCAAGCGGATCGCTTTCAAGATATAACTTAAACTGGTTACCGTTTACCACTTCCATAGAATTTAAAAAATAATAACGATTAAAAGCGGCTATATGCGCATAGTCAAATCCTATAATAGAGTCGTCTCTATCTATTAAAAGTTCCGGAGTTTCAATATTTAATACGTCGGTAGCTTCGACGGCCGATAAAGTTTTAACGACCGTTTTAGCTCTGCCGAGTATGTTACGTTCGCCCGGAGATTTATATAATGTTACAGTCATAATATGCTCCTATCTCTCGCGATATTGTTAAGAAAATATTCTTAAAGAAAATTTGCTTTTCTCTCATAAAAATTTCTTCGGTTGCGAGTGCCGTAGCTGATTTTATACCAATGTTGCCGGTACGGTCTACCGTGTCAGTATGAAGCTTTGACGTTGTTGTATCGCTATGAAGCTTCGAAGTCTCTGTATCCGTATGAAGCTTTGAAGTGCTTGTATCCGTATGAAGCTTCGAAGTCTCTGTATCTGTGTGAAGCTTCGAAGTATTTGTATCTGTGTGAAGCTTCGAAGTTTCTGTATCTGTATGCGCGTTTGAAGTGTTTGTTTGTGCTCCGATTTCGTTCGAAGTCTTTCCGGTTTCTTTTTCGGTTGCACCGTCAAAAGATACGGAATAATTTGTCGCCGTGTCGGTATGAGTTCCCAGCGTATCGGAAGTATTACCGTATTCTGTTTCGGTTTCGTGTTCGCCGTATTCGTATTCGGTTTCGTGTTCTCCAAACTCTCTCTCGGTTTCGTGTTCGCCGTATTCGTATTCGGTTTCATGTTCGCCAAATTCGCGCTCGGTTTCGTGCTCGCCGTATTCGACTTCGGTTTCGTGTTCGCCGTACTGTGTTGTTATATGTTCCTCGACATTATAGACGGGATTGTATGCAATATTAAGCGTATCGTAAATATGCGCCCAGCTATTTATATAAACGGTATAAATGCCCTCGAGCATATCTTCCCACTCTTCCTTTATATCTGTAAGCTCTTCGCCGTCAAAGTCTACGAGCTTATTTCCGTGCTCTTTTAAGAAATAATTATCGAACGTGGAAGCTTCGGCGATATAATCTCTCAGGAAGTTTGTTTCGGCAAATTCAGGATAATAAAAATCGCTCTTAAATATAAACGGCGATCCCATGCCGGTTGATTTATATAATTCTTTAATCTTCATTTCCGCCATTGTCATTATCCTCCTCTTTTTCTTCCTCTTCAGGAGCTTCGCCCTCAGGATCCTCGAGTTCGTCTTCCTGAGCTTCGAACGTTCCCTCGTTTATATCTTCTTTTTTGGGTTCGTCATAATATACCGGGTTTGGTACGATCTCTATATTAAAGCCCGCCTCTTTCATTTCGCGGGCGAAGTCGAGACGCATTTCATACATTTGCAAAAACTCGAGCGTTGTATAATCGTTATATTGCTTTATCTCTTCCGTTGTTACCTGGGCGCGCTTCTCGATATTTTCAAGATCGATTCCGAGGTCATTACTTTCTCTTTTTTCGATAGTTGAATAAAATCCGGATAAATATTGCATTTTTTCGATATCGTCAGGATCCGTTAAATCTATCGTCTCCAGGTTCTCGAGTAAGCTCGTAACAAGTACAAGAGGAGCGCCCTTTTTAACAGCTTCGAAAGCTTTTTCGATTTGTTTCTTTTTATTATCGGACTCAGCAAGGATCGCTTTATTTAATCTCGAGTTTATAAGCTGGCAAAAGATAGACTTGTCCGTTTCACTCTTGTAATAAGCGTAAAACTCTCGCTCGTCGTTATAATCACGGTAAAGCGGTGTATTTCCGCACACGATTACTTCTTCGTGATTTTTAAGGACTTCGGATTTTTTATCTTCGGTATCGAGTGTTATTCCGACAAACTCTTTATAATCTCCGTATTCGTCACGGATATTATTAAAAGAGCCGGTTACCCAGCGGCCGTTTTTTCGATCATATCCGAGCGCGCCAAAAAGCGTCAAAAGCATTTCCGGCTGAAACGGTAATTTTAAATTATCGGATTTCCATTTAAAAAGCGTTGCGTCACGCTCTAAAGCTTTTTCGAAATATGGAAGCTCGCGGCTCGCTTTTTCTCTTAAAGCTTTTAATTCTGATTTAGTCATTTTTAATCCTCCTATTACGGAAAAAGGGAGGGAGTCTAAACTCTCTCCCTAATCCGGGTAAATGTTACAATGGAAATTTATTACGACAGAGTGAGAATCACGTTTGTATTACGCGTATCTACACAATAACGTCTTGTATAATCTCTGAAGTAAGTGGAGAAGTCTTCTTCTTCGACTCTCTTAACACGCATAGAAGTAAGCTCGTATGTTACAAAAGCGCTGAAACGGTCGAAGAGTAAGCCTACAACATGATTAATTGTTGTAACCTGAGCGTCGCCGGAGTCGGCTACCTTTTCGACGATCTGGTCATGGAGTGAGCCGCTCTTGATTACGGGTACAAGTTCGGTTGTTCCGTTTTGCCAGAAATTAATAGTACGGTACTCATCGAGACCTTTAACAAGCTCGGTATGATAAACGGATCCGAGAGCTACGTCCATATCGGTTGCGAAATCACTAAGGAAGATCGCGCGGGAGTCGGCTTCAGGTGTGAAAGTTTCGACTGTACCGTCGTTATACTTCTCGTTATAGTCCGCGATACCTTTACGAAGTTTAAGAATTGTAGACTGGCACCAAATCTTAAATGTTTCGTTCTGATTCCAGTTTGAAATATCAACGTATCCGGGATCGCTCGAAGTAAATCCAAAGATTGTATTATACATTGTAAGAAGCTTTACTTCTCTTCCGCCGGTGTAAGCCTGGAGAATAAGCTCTCTAAGCACGCCGCGAGCTGTTGCGTTAAGCTGTAAAGCGATCGTATTTATTACAGTTACTTCGATCATAGCAATAAGTCTTGCTACGCCGGCCGCACTTGTAAATGACTTCTTAAGCTCGTTATTCGAAATTGAGAATTTAACGCGGAAAGAATCCATTTTTGTATAGATCTTAGCGTCAACGGGTACGCCGTAAAACTTACCGTCTGTGTAGTCAGGTCCGGAGTTTGAAGCGTCAACAAGTGCAAGTAAGTTCGAATCGGTAGCGGAAAGAAGCTTACATTTTACGCGCTGGATTGCTCCGCCGTACTCTTCGCTTGATACAAAGAGGCCGTAGGAAGCTTCGTCGTCGCTCTTAAATTCTCTTGCGTCGGTGTAAGTGTCGAGCACTCCGACAACAAGGTCGCCCTTGAAGTTCTCCAGGTCGTTGACTGAAAGATCGGAAAGAGCTTTTCCGAGGTCGACTATATTTCGAAGATCTTCGGTTATTGTAATCGGTGTATCGCCGCTTTTTCCCTCGCCGAAATAGTTCGGGATAATTACGGTATTAAGCATTGTTGCAATCTGTGTGTTTAACATTTATTTTTCCTCCTTTTAATTTTATTAGGGTGTTGTAACTTTTGTATAATACAAAGTAAAATATGAATTTACTCCGATTGTCTCGGTGCCATATATTACGGCCGCTTGTAAGTTAGAGCCCGATACTTTCATTTTCACGCCCTGGTTACCGCTCGGAGACATATAGTTAATTTCTACCTTTACAAGCGTAGCGATCTCGGGTGTTCCTCCGTCAACTGGGAGCGTTGTCCAATCGCTGGCAGTAATTGCCGTCGCTTGTGAAAGATTAACCGTCCTTTTAAATATAGTCTTGTTATCAATCCACTTTCCGCCGGTTTCGATCTCGGTTGTGCTATAAGTCTGAAGCAATTCGACCTGTTCGGTCATTTCTTTGAGTCCGTCGGCCGTTACGAGCGATCTCGCGTCCAATTTCTTAATATTATCGGCTATTACGCGAGGGTTTGTTGAATCGTTCATCTTGTTTACCTCCTATTTTATT
>JAGCNM010000051.1 GCA_017645955.1 Candidatus Saccharimonadota bacterium | reverse complement strand
GATCTATCGTTACAGTATCCTGCACTTGGTTCAAGAATACTTTCATAGGCGCTGACGCCGTTTGTGCTGGTAAACCAGGTGTTTTCTAGATAGGTTTTTATCGATGAAGCAGTAGCGTTAGTGGTTGAGTAATTTGAGTTATTGCCGAAGACTGTGTCTACTGATGTAGTAGTTGTAGAATCGTCTACAGTGGCGTTATAAGTATACCCTGCGCGATGAACGTTATGAGTCCAGTTTGTAGCTTGGTTTGAGCCGGCTTGGGAGCCGTAGGTAGTAGATGTGACCTGGGCGTTGGTTTGAGTGTTCGCGCAAGTCGTACCGGTCCAAAGCCCGTTGTAAATCATCTTTATGCCACCTGAACCGGTTGTCCTAAAGATGCGCCAACAAGTATTACCGAGTCTAACGTAGTTTGGCCAAGCGGCACCGTCGCCGTCTGAACCATAGGAGCCGGTCGTGTTATCGAGGATTCCGCGGTAATAGTAAATTGTATAATCGTTGCTAGCGTCGCTGGCCGGGCCGAAGGCCGAACTGTCATAAGTGTAAATCCCTGAATTTGTTTTAGAAATGGTTGTACGAAGTTCGGCGGCGGTTTGAGTGCCTTTTCTTTTTGAGGCGATAATGTCGTATAAACCGGTTTGCCATTGTGCGTAAAGCGTGATGGTGGTTCCTGATGTTGCGATATCAGTGACAACATCTTCGTCATCATAGCTGGTTCCGCTTCCGTCTGGTTGGGTGTTCCAATTTTTGAAGGATTTGCCGGTCGGAGCGGTGAAGCTGTTTGGTGTAAGGGCAGTCGGAGTGCCGCTTGGGATTGGTTGATCTTGCATTGTACCAGTACCGCTATTGGCGTCAAAATGGACAGTGTAATTAAAGCAACTAATACTAGGAACCAAAGCGTAAGTGATGGTATTATCTCCCGCACCTTGAGAAGATTCAGCTAATGTATAATTGCCAGGAGCGGTAGTTGGAGTAACTGAAACACCAAAGAAAACGTTAATTGTATCGCCTCCAGTAGCGGAAGCTGTAGCTTTAGAAGCTAGGAGTGTTTCTGTACTAGTTAAACCAATGAAATTAGAATTAATCGTAGCATTAGCGTCTGTCGTGTAGCCCCAAGTACCTAAATTGTTACCGAGGATAGAAACTGGATTTGCGACTGTACCGGTTGAAGCAGTAATTGTGTGGGTGCTTGTACTATCTCCGCCTAGATATAAAGAATTATTAGTTGGGCCAGTAATAGATACGGTATAGCCTGATGGACAAGTTGAAACGATATTAACAGTATCCGTACCAAGGCTGGCGCTATTATTTGAGGTAGCAACATCAATGTTTACTGTACCGGTTGTAGAAATGGAAGTAGTATATGCAAACGTGTTAGAAACAAAAAGGCAACCAATGACGTTAGCCATTAAAATAGCAAAAACGAATTGTTTTACTTTTTTGAACACAGTTTTTGTATGACCCTTTGTTTTTAGGTAATATTTGTATAAAACTCCAACTCTAAAATTATTATATCGTTTATCTTTATTTTAGGCAAGGAAAAATGATATAATTTTAAGGAGATGTATGTAATTGAAAAAGGAGGAGAATGGCGAAAGTTTATTTTACGAAAGAGATTACGCCGGAAGGGTTACGAAAAGTTTATGAGGCGTTAGGGGTTAAGCTCGATGGGAAAATAGGGGTAAAAGTTTCTACGGGCGAAAAGGGCGCGAAGGGATATTTAAAGGCGGATTTAATCGGACCGTTTGTGAAATCTTTAAATGGGACGATTGTGGAATGTAATACGGCTTATCCGGGTGAGCGAAATAAGGTTTCGGATCACATGAAAGTGGCAGAGGAGCATGGTTTTACTTCATTCGCGAAAGTGGACATTATGGACGCGGAGGGAGAAATGAAAATTCTGGTTCATAAAGGTAAACACTTAAAATACGATTTAGTGGGTTCGCATTTTGATGATTATGATGCATATATTAATTTGGCACATGGTAAAGGTCATATGATGGGTGGGTTTGGTGCGAATTTAAAGAATCAGTCGATTGGGTTTGCGTCGCGAAATGGGAAGGCATATATTCATTCTTGCGGAAAGACGGAAAGTCCAAGAATGTGTTGGATGTCGCGACATAAACAAATCGATTTTATTGAATCAATGGCGGAGGCAGCCACGGCGGTAGCAGATTATTTGAAGGAGCAAGGAAAACTGATAGTATATATTACGGTGATGAATGCTTTGTCTACATCATGTGACTGCGATGCAAATCAGGATGATCCGGTAATGGAAGATTTAGGAATTGTTGCGTCGCTCGATCCGGTTGCGAATGACCAGGCGTTTATCGATATGGTTTGGGCGTCGAAAGATCCGGGGGCGGAGAAGTTGAAAGAAAGAATTGATTCGATGCAGGGGCGAGAAATCTTACCTTATGCGGAGTCGCTTGGGCTTGGTGAGACGAAATATGAATTAATTAAAATTTAAAATGGAAAAAGTCGACAAAATTTATTTTGATATTGACGGGGTTATAAGAGGCACAGCTTCGCCAAAAGAAGATATTATTGCGCTTCTTAGATATTGTTTGGATAATTATCCGGGCGCGGTTTATTGGCTGACGACGCATTGTCATCATGGCGTGAATCATGTCAATTTTGCTCTTAGCGGGGAATTTCCGGATGAATTCGTGGACGAGCTTTATGTAAAAGTTTTGCCGACCGATTGGGAGGCTTTAAAGACTGAGGCAGTGGATATGGATTCGGATTTTGTGTGGTTTGATGATAATTTGTTTGAGACGGAGAAAATGATATTAGAGCGGAATTATGTTTTAGACGGGTTCTTCAAAATGAATCCGAAGGATTCGGAGATGGCGAAGAAAGCGCTCGCGTTTTTGAAGGGATTTGAGAAATAGTAGAAGTTGGGACTAATTACCATCGTCCGCACGAAAGGTTCCAGGTTGCACATTTTGTTTCGTCAAGAGCATAGCCTTTATCGATGACTTCTTGCCAGGTCCAATCTCGCATGATATCTCCCATTCCACCGCAGCCCCATCCGTCATGATAATAAGTATAATTATAGGCTTCTGCGAATCTTGAGGCTTGGACGTGTGTTGGATCTGTTCGAGCTGGGTCCAAGTAGGGGACGTTGGAACCGCCTGAACCAGTATAGTAGCCTATTTGATAAAAAGTGATGGTTGTTTGAATTGGCGAAACATCAAGATAAGTATTACCATCCTCATTTAGATCACAAACAGAACCTACTCCTTCTGGCAATGAATAAAAATTAAATGTATCAGTTACGATAACATAGCGGTCATTGAGATTATAATCACAATTTTTTAGATCTGAGCAGGTTTTTTCTGTTTCAGGTTGAGGTTCGGTAGGGTTTTGGGAGGATGAAGAGGAGTTTTGTGAGGAATCGTTATTTTGAGAGTTTTCTTCCGGTTTTTCTTCCTGCTTTTCTTCTTCATTTTGGTCTTCTTCATTTGTTTGCGCAGATTTGTTGGTTATTGTGATTGAGATGCCTACGGTAATAGTTTGGTCGCCGTTTTCTATATCGAAAATAATTGAGTATTGTCCACTGCTAATTGCTTGTAGGAATTTTTTGTAGATGGTAATAATGACGCTTCCTTGTTCGACTTTATAGTCTTTATCTGCCTCGAGGGTTTGGTCGCCAATTTTGAGATTTTTGATATTAGAACAATCATCATTACATTTTAAATCTGTAAAGCGAATCGACAGGTTTTCGTTTGAACTAGTATTGTAATTTGCGTTAAATTCAGAACCGTCTTTATTGGTGACGTGTTGGCTATAATCTACTTCTGTTTTATTGTTTGCGCTTTCTTCTGATGAACGATTTTTGGTGATTAAGCAAATGATTATTGTTAAGACGATTAGAAGGATTCCGGCTGCAATAATTATTGCTATGATAAAAGGTTTTTTGTTTTTAGGTAGTTTAAGTTTCTTTTCTGATGGCTTAATGCGTTTTTCGACCATGATTGTCCTTACTAAAGTTATGCTAATTACAATATAGCAGAGTATAATTTGTGATGCAATGCGGGTTCTTGTCCCACCAGATATTGTCAATATAAAAATAAATCCCTAAAGGGATTTCTTTTTATATTGGTGAACCTTGTCCAATCGAATTGGAATATCCTCGTAGAGGACTTCTACCGAGTGAGAGGTATTATTAATGTTTTATAACCTACAAACTATATCCCTGGCCTCAGTAGAACTAATGAATACAACCCAAAGCATTAGCAACCCAGACGAACAGCAGAGCTGCCAA
Organism: Candidatus Saccharimonadota bacterium; assembly: GCA_017645955.1. Taxonomy (GTDB): domain Bacteria; phylum Patescibacteriota; class Saccharimonadia; order Saccharimonadales; family Saccharimonadaceae; genus Nanosyncoccus. The sequence goes on along the minus strand of JAGCNM010000051.1, from coordinate 1,826 downwards.
TGTCAATGTTAAAGCTCTCTTAAGAGCTTACAATGTCAATGAAAAATGCGTCTGATGGTATAATTAGAGTAGATATGGCTTTCGATTTTAAAAAGGAATATAAAGAATACTATTTACCGAAGAATAAACCGAGTATTGTTGATATTCCGAAGATGAATTACATCGCCGTTAGAGGTAAAGGAAATCCTAATGAAGAAAATGGCGATTACCAAAATACGCTTGGGTTGCTTTACGGAGTCGCCTATACGATAAAGATGAGTTATAAAGGCGATCATAAAATAGATGGGTTCTTTGAATACGTTGTCCCACCACTTGAGGGCTTTTGGTGGCAAGATGGCAAAGATGGTATAGATTACGATCATAAAGAAGCCCTAAATTTCATCTCCATTATCCGTTTACCAGACTTTGTGACGAAAGCTGATTTTGACTGGGCAATAGAAGAAGCCACCAAAAAGAAGAAGCAAGACTTCTCTAGGGTGGAATTTTTAACCTATGACGAGGGTTTATGCGTTCAATGTATGCATATCGGAAGTTACGACGACGAGCCGGCAACAGTTGAGTTAATGCACAAATTCGCCGAAGATAACGGCTACAAGTTAGACATAACTAACACTAGATATCATCATGAAATTTATCTAAGCGATCCTAGAAAATGCGACGCAGACAAACTAAAAACCGTAATAAGACACCCAGTCAGAAAGGCAAAATAATGGCAAGCACTAAAAACAATAAAGGCTTCAAGATTTCCATGCCTGTTTTTATCGTTGTAATAATTTCAGTTATTGTTACGACAATTCTCATGAATAACAAAAGCCCAAATATAGATCCTAACCTGAATCAAGAGACTTCAATCACCGATAACGAAGAAGAGGAGGATAAAATGGCCAAAATCTACGTCAAGATTAACAATGAAAAATTTGAGATAAACTTAGAAGAAAATTCAACTACCTCCGCTTTGACTAAGCTATTACCACTAGATATTACGATGGATGACCTAAATAAGAATGAGAAGTACGTGTATTTAGAGGATTCTCTACCAACGAACACTTATAGCCCAAATCATATCAAAGCTGGTGACGTGATGCTGTTTGGCGATAATTGTCTCGTAATTTTCTACAAATCATTCGATACAAGTTATAGCTACTCAAAGATTGGGCATATTGATAATCTTCCGGAACTAGGCGAAGGAAGTATTCTTATAAAACTTAGCACAGAGTAATAAAAACACCTTTGTACGGCGTGTTCAATCTTTCTTCATTTGGTGATCCGGGTGGGACTCGAACCCACGACACCAAGCTTAAGAGGCTCGTGCTCTAACCAGCTGAGCTACCGGACCAAATTGGGTTTGCTTTACCGCGAAGCAATATGTACTTCCAGCGCCAGAGGCTCGTGCTGTCATGATTTAAGCCAGCTGAGCTACCGGACCAGGTACGAATAATTATATCACGAAAACTTATTTTTTACAATTCTTGGTATTTTAAGCCGAGGGAACGGTAAAAGTCCATCGCGGTCGGTTGGCCAGTGTTTTTTAAGATTAAGTTGATCACTTCGTCAGCGGTAAAGATGACAAATAGTGAGATGGCGAGGATGAGGAAAGTGCGTTTCGACATATTTAGAGCTAGGTAAATGAAATAAGGTAAGAAGAAATAGATTAACCCAAGTGCTCCTATGCCGAAAAAGAAAACACTTAATGGGCAGACGAACCCGTTAATGCTGCCGATGGCCCAAAGACCGTGGTCGTAATTCCAATATCTTTCGCCGTTGCCGATAGTATAAACGAGCCAGCCGCCGATCAGTTCGACGATGCCAGTAACAAGGACGGAAAT
>JAGCNM010000050.1 GCA_017645955.1 Candidatus Saccharimonadota bacterium | reverse complement strand
CTCTCCATTAAAGAAAATTTGAAAAACTCAAATTAAAAATAAAAAACTGACGATGAGTCAAGAAAAACAATGTTTTTCCTGATTCATCGAAGAGCACTAAATGTGCTCTACGATGATTAATTGCACAACTAAATTGTTAAAATATTTCCAAAGACTACTAAAATAAGTACTCGCAGCTTTAGACTGCTATCATCTTATCGCACTTTATTTATTTTGTCAATACTTTTTTTCGATTTTTCGAAGATTTTTGTGGCAGAAATAGCCATAAAGCGGTTATGTTCCCTAGAAGTAGTACTATACTAAGCCACCACGGAAATTCTATCGTCTTTTCGCAGGTTTTCGTACTATTGCCTGTGTTCGGAGTTTTCGGAATAATGATAGGCGCCTGCTCTATTTTATTATCCTCCACTGATTGCTCAATTCTAGGACTAGGTTCCTCGTTTGGTTCATTTGTAGATGGCTCGGTGTAGCTAACCGTTTCTAAATCAACGTCTTGTTCGTCATCATCTATACTTTGCTCATTTTCTATCACATTTTCTCTAGGTGGAAAGTAGCCATATCCTCTGCTGGCTGAAAACATTAAAATGCAACTCTTCCCTTCTTCATAATTGGCTAGACAGGACGAATAATCTGTGTAGCCTTTCGAGTTATAATGTTGACCAAATACTGCTTGGTAAATACGTCCGAGAGAGTTATTAATAAGACCTGTATTATTAATCGGAAGTTCAAATGGAGTGTTTGCTGGAAAACCTTTTATATCAAAAGTTTCAGCATCGCCGGCATAAAGGAGATGAAGGTCGTCGGAAAATTGCGATTCAATTGGAAGATAATGGTCGTAATTACCGATTTGACCGTTTACATTATCAAACCAAGCAAGAAAAACGAATACAAGTGACTCTTTTTCTTCGATGCCCCATCTTTTTAGCATTTCGTCTTCGTCAAAATATAATAACTCAAGAGTTTCAGTCGTTGGATTAATTGAGGTAATCCAAAACCTACCTTCTTTTAACATATTTAAGGCCATGTATCTTTCGTCCTCGTTTTCAAATCTCGAAAAAAATAGCTCTTCGCGACATCCATAATCATTGCCACAAAGCTTTTCTTCTTCGGCGTCTGCAACTTTTGAGAACTCAAGAAGTTCCTCTACCGACCACCAAGTCGCCCCATTTTCGTCTTTATAAAGCGCCTGAGTTTTTGCCGAAAAAAGCATGCCAAATAGAGCGCTTAGTATTAAAGTTAATAATGGAATTGGGATTTTTTTCATAATACTCCTCTGTTAATTAATTTTGGGGAGTATAAAAAGGGTTGAAGAAAACTTCAACCCTATACTAGCCGAAAAACAGGCTTAAGTGTTTTCTCTAAACCGCCTAGGCTTAGTTTTGTTCTTCGGGTTCTTCTTCAGGAAGAACAATACCAATAGATGCGACAGTATCGCCTTCGGACATCTTCATAATACGCACACCTTGAGTTGCGCGACCGAGAGTCGGGATTTCCTTCATAGCAACGCGGATAGCCTGGCCCTTCGTAGACATCATAATTACCTCTTTTGCGAGCGGGTCTAAGGTATGAACAGCAACAATCGGGCCAGTCTTAGCCGTTACAGCAGCAACTTTAATACCAACGCCACCGCGTTTGTGAGGCGGGAAGTTCGAAACTAGGGTAGCTTTACCATAGCCGTTTGCTGAAACGGCAATTAGCTTCTGATTTGGATCGGTGATCACATCCATGCCAACAATTTCATCTTTTGGACGGAGGCGCATACCGCGAACTCCCATAGCGGAGCGGCCCATAACACGGACTTCTTTCTCGTTGAAGCGAGTAGCCTGGCCAGCAGAGGTCGAGATAACTATATCGTGGTCACCAGTTGTCTCCTTAACCCATCTTAACTCATCGCCATCAGCCAACTTAATCGCGATTAAGCCATTACTGCGGATATTATAAAAATCTTTAATGGCGGATTTCTTAATAGTTCCTTTTTTCGTTGCCATAAAGAGATAACCGTCAGCCGAAGCTTCACCTTGTTTAATGATGGCGGTGATTTTTTCCTCTGGGTGCATATTAAGCATATTGACGGCAGCTGTTCCCTTAGCGGCTAGAGAAGCTTGAGGAACCTCGTAAGCTTTCAAGCGGAAAATGCGGCCTTGGTTAGTGAAGAATAAGAGGAAGTCGTGTGAATTAGCAGTCAAAATCTGAGCAATAACATCTTCTTCTTTGGTCGTCATGCCGCGTTTCCCTTTACCACCGCGATTTTGTTTTCTAAAGTCGGCTTGAGGAACGCGTTTCATATAATTTTCAGAGGTAAGAAGAATAACGCTTTCTTCTTCAGGAATGAGTTCTTCTTCGGAGAATTTGCCAACCTCGTGGTTAATAATCTTTGAACGGCGTGGATCGTCGTATTTCTCTTTAATTGCAAGTAATTCCTCTTTAACGACACGGAGGACTTCTTTCTCATCGGCGAGGATGGCTTCTAATTTCTTAATAAGCTCGTGGAGTTCCTTCAACTCTTCTTCGATTTTATCTCTTTCTAGCCCTTGGAGACGGCGAAGCTGCATCTGTAGGATCGCGTTAGCCTGAATCTCAGAGAGACCGAAGCGTTTCATGAGCTGTTTATCAGCGTCGTCATAAGAGGCACGGATAACTTTAATCACCTCATCGATATTATCAAGAGCAATCTTCAAACCTTCTAAGATATGGGCACGCTCTTTTGCTTTTTTAAGGTCAAACTCGGTACGACGGCGAATGACTTTTTGACGATGTTTTATAAATTCAGCGAGAATCTCTTTAAGTCCGAGGATTCGAGGCTGAATACCGTCTATTAAGGCTAACATATTATAGTGGAACGAGGTCTGGAGCGGAGTTAGTTTATAGAGTTGATTTAAGATTTTCTTCGGGAAGGCGTCTTTCTTTAGCTCAACGACAACTCGGACCTTACCTCTTGCAGATTCATCGCGTGCGTCAGAAATATGGTCTAGTTTCTTCGTCAAAACAAGATCGCGTACTTTTTCGATGAACCCCTCTTTACTCATCCCGTATGGGACTTCGGTAATAACGATGTTATAACGGCCATTTTTTCGCTCTTCGATATTCGCGACGGCGCGGATTACAACCGAGCCTTTACCTGTTGCGTAGGCTTCTTTCATTGGTGCACCACCGTAAACTTCAGCACCGGTCGGGAAATCTGGACCTTTGACATACTTCATTAAACCTTCGAGCGTAATGTCGGGGTTATCAATTTGAGCTACAGTCGCATCAACAAGTTCACCGAGGTTATGTGGAGGAATATTAGTCGCCATACCGACGGCGATACCCATCTGACCATTTAAGAGAATATTTGGGACAGCGGCTGGAAGGACAGCTGGTTCTTTCTCGGTGCCATCGAAGTTATCACGAAAATCTACAGTTTCCTTCTCGATATCGGCTAAGAGCTCAGCGCCGACTTTATCAAGGCGAGCCTCAGTGTAACGAGAGGCAGCAGCTTCATCGCCATCCATCGAGCCGAAGTTACCTTGACCTTCGACTAAGGTGTAGCGCATCTTCCATGGTTGCGCGAGGTTTACCATCGCTTCGTAGATAGAAGAGTCGCCATGAGGATGATATTTACCCATAACCTCACCGACGATACGAGCGGATTTTACGGTAGCATGCGGGGCTTTCCAGCCATTTTTGTTCATCGCGTACAATATACGGCGATTAACAGGCTTTAAGCCATCACGGACGTCAGGGAGGGCGCGATCAACGATAACAGAGAGCGAGTAGCGAAGGAAGTAGTCTTCCATGGTGTTCTCGACAGTACGAGATTCAACACCAGTTTCAGTTTTAAGACCATCAGAACCATCACCTTCGGACACGCTCAAGGGCGCTCGCCCAAGCTTACGGTCCTCAGGCGATAGTTCTGATGGTTTCTTATCTCTAGAATCTTCTTTCATATCTCCTCCTTAAAAGTCCAAATCATCAAGGTCGACGCTAGCGGCGCGAGCTTGGATAAAGTTTTTACGTAATTCGGCTTGATCGCCCATCAGTTTACTGAAAATAGCGTCAGCTTTCTCAGCATCTTCGATGCTCACTCTAACAAGAGTACGGTTCTCGGGGTTCATGGTTGTTTCCCAAAGCTGAGCGGCATCCATTTCGCCAAGACCCTTAAAGCGTTGTTGTGCCGTATAGCCAGCCTGTTTAAAGCGTTCTGATTCTTCATCAATTTTAGTTCCGGCGGCCTTGCGCTCCTCTATTTTCTTTGTTAAAGTCTCTTCAAGAGCCTGTTCGTCATAAATGTAATCAATTTTACGGCCGCTCCCTGTTCCTTTAATTAATCCGAAGAGAGGCGGTTTAGCAAGGTAAACGTGCCCTGCTTTAATAATGTCCGGCATATAACGGAAGAAGAAAGTAAGAAGTAGGGTCGAAATATGAGAACCATCAACATCAGCATCAGTCATAAAGATGATTTTATGGTATCTTAGCCCGTCGATGTTGAACTGGTCGCCAATTCCGACACCAAGACCTTTAATAAGAGAGACAAGTTCGGCATTAGCAAGCATTTTATCAAGACGTGCTCTTTCGGTATTAAGAACTTTACCTCTTAGAGGTAGGATAGCTTGAATCTTAGAATCGCGACCTTCCTTAGCGGAACCAGCAGCGGAGTTACCCTCGACGATAAAGAGTTCGCAATCTTCAGCGTTTCTAGAGGAACAATCGGCGAGCTTAGAAGGAAGGTTCAAACCTTCAAAAGCGCCTTTTCTAATAACATTGTCTCTTGCGGCACGCGCTGCTTTACGTGCTCTAGCAGCAAGCGTAGCTTTTCCGACGATTTTCTTTGCAATAGCAGGGTTTTCTTCGAGATAATAACCAAAATACTCGGTCATAACTTTATCGACATAACCACGAACCTCTGGGTTCCCTAACTTATTCTTAGTCTGCCCCTCGAACTGTGGATCCGGTAGTTTGACTAGGATAACCGCGGTGAGACCTTCTTTAATATCGTCACCTGTTAGGTTTTCTTCTTTCTCCTTTAAGAGACCGTTCTTACGAGCGTAGTCATTAATGGTGCGGTTCAGGCCAGTCCTAAAACCAACAACATGCATACCGCCATCAGGGGTAAGAACATTGTTCGCAAACGGCTTCATGATTTCAGCAAAAGTATCATTATATTGAAGCGCAACTTCGACAATAGCTTCGTTAACCTGTTTTTCAACGTAGAAAATGTCTTCCGATAGAAGCTCTTTCCCTCCATTTAATCTCTTAACATAGCTTTTAATGCCACCTTCAAAATAGAATGATTCATGTTCGCCGGTACGCTCATCGGAAACGGTAATTAGGATACCTTTTGTAAGATAAGCTTGGTGGCGAGCGTAACTCGAAACCCAATTATAATCAAAAGTAGTAGTTTCTTTAAAGATAGAGGGGTCAGGGTAAAAAGTAATAGAGGTACCGGATTCGCGAGGCGAGCCGTTTGTAACTTTTAAGTCCATGGTTGGCTTGCCGGTATCAAATTCGATATGATGGGTTTTCCCTCCCCTATAAACTTCCGCGATCATATGAGTCGAAAGAGCGTTCACGACAGAGGAGCCTACACCATGAAGACCAGAGGAAACTTTATAACCGCCATCACCGAATTTACCGCCGGCATGTAGAACGGTTAAAACGGTCTCGAGAGTGGATTTTTTAGTTTTAGGGTGGATATCGACTGGGATACCACGTCCGTTATCATCTATACGAACTCCGCCATCTTTCAAAATAGTGATATCGACGCGATTTGCGAATCCCGCAATCGCTTCATCGATTGAGTTGTCAGCTATCTCTTTGATTAAATGATGTAAGCCATCATAACCTGTAGAACCAATGTACATTCCAGGACGAAGTCGTACTGGTTCTAGACCTTCCAAAACTCGAATTTCTGACGAATCATAAGCTTCCGCTTTATCGGCCATATGTTTACCTCTTCTTTATTATTCTTAATCTATTATACACCTTAAACAGAAAAATGACAAGTCTCTAAGCGGGTCACCCACCTATGTTTATCTTATTCTAAATATAGCTTCTTGGGGTTGTTCTTCGGATGGCTCAGGGGCAGGAATAGGTTCGGGGGTGGGTTCTGGTTCGGGCTCTGGGATGGGTTCTGAAGTAGGTTCTGGTTCCGGCTCGGAGGCTGGTTCTGGTTCCGGCTCTGGTTTTGGCTGAGGTTTAGGTTTTGAAGTAAGAGCAGCACCTTTTTTAGCTATCCAATCATCTAAAAAGCCCTTTTTCGGCTCAGGAGAGACGCTAGAAGCGCTGTTAGCTGTTTTGAGCGGTTCATCTAAAGGTCGTAGCGGAGGCTGGCCTTCTGGGGCCTCTGAGGGGCTAATACTGCTATTTTTAGCTCTTTCAGCAGCGCTCCAACGATCTTGAATTTCTTTTTCAACTTCAGCACGAGTTTTACCGAATTTAGTGGCTGTATAAACTTTTAAGCTCTCCATAAGCTGTTCATTTGGTTCGCCCATAGGTGCTGGGAGGTTCATAGTAAACGGCGCCGACGGCATACCAAACATCATTACCTTACAGATAGCAGCGTGGTTCGGCGTCTTCGTAAGGTCTTCGGCGGTAAAGGTTGGAGTAAAGGCTTTTACCATTAAATCTGCATCTGTTACACCGATGCGGCCACAAATAATTGTACCAACGTTACCGAGAAGTGCTTCCCTAATCTTATCAGTAAGCTGAGTCATAAACTGGTTAGCGACGATGAGGTTAAGGCGATACTTTCGGGCTTCAGAGAGAATAGACTCGAAGCTATCTGTAGCGAAGTTCTGGAACTCATCAACATAGAGACAGAAATCCTGACGTTCCCTCTCTGGGATGTCTTGGCGACTCATAGCAGCCTGTTGGAACTTCATAACAAAGATCATACCGAGAAGGTTAGCGTTAATATCGCCTAAGCGCCCCTTTGAGAGGTTAACGAGGAAAATCTTTTTATTATCCATGATTTCACGGATATTGAAACCAGATTTAACCTGACCGAGGGTATTTCTCATAATAGTATTCGAGAGGAATGGGCCCCACTTTGAAGCGAACCAGGTGATAACTTCGCCGGCATCATTAGATTTCTGGGAAGCTGGGAACTCTTTCGTCCAGTAGTCGTAGACCGCTTTATCGGTGACATATTTAAGCTTAGATTTAACAAACTCTGGATCGGTAAAACATTGAGGAATATCAATAAAGGTTGCTCCGGCTGGGTCCGCCATTAAGAGGAGCGCAGCGTTACGGAACATGTGTTGACCGCGAGGACCGAAGAAACCCTGATTTTGCGGGTCAAAGAGTGACTGAAGCATTGAAATTCCCTCTTGGACAATGAAGTCCTTTTGATCTGGGCTGGTAAACTCGAACATATTCATACCAACCGGATGTTCAATGTCGGCAGGATCGAAGTAAATTACATCATCAATTCTTTCCTCTGGTACGCGTTGCAATATGGCTTCAACTGCATCTCCGTGAGGATCAATAAAAGCAAAACCACGTCCATCACACATGTCTTGGAAGGCAAGATTCTCGAGAAATACAGATTTACCCATACCGGTTTGCCCGATGATATACATATGGCGGCGACGGTTGTCATCATCAAGATAAATAGCTTTTTTAGCGCCTCGGAATTCGTTAGTACCAAGGAGAATACCTTCGGTAGCAAGTTTGGCTGGACCATCAACCTGCTTCGTAAGCTGACGTTCAACTTGGGAGTTAGGAATAGCATTTTGTTCAGGAAGATGGAAAATTGACGCAAGTTCTACGCTGTTTAAGATATTAGATTTGATTTTTAGCGGGAAAAAGCGGAAAGTATAATCTACTGTAAGTTTCTTAGGGTCTTTCATGGCGTTAACCTTAAAGCCGTTTAATTCTGGGGAGTTAAACTGAGCAAAGGCCGATACGATGCCGCCCATAATTGCCTCTGAGCGGGTATTAGTTGTTGAGCTTGCGATAACCCGTATCAAGGTTTCGAAGGCTGGAAAGCGCATTTTATTAGCAATGGCGGTCATTTCGTCTTGTTTGATATTGGTTACAGTAGTTTCTTCGCGTTTTTCATGTTCAGGCGGAACTTCCCAAGGGGCACGGATGAGATCTATAGCAAAATCCCCCAGTCCAGCACCTATGGTTTTCGTTTTCTTCCCTTGTTGAGTGTTTTCAATATATTCTTTGCCACGCGTTGACCAATTTTTGTGTGCAGGGCGGAAAAGAATTTGTACAGCAGCGCCCTCGTTTTTACCCACATTAGAGAGCGCGTTTAGGATTGCCATCTGAGCATCACGTTTTGTGTCTTCGTAGGTAGCAATTGGCAGATAGTAGTCTTTATTTAGAGATAATTCCGCTCCAGATACCGCACTGATTCCAGCGCCTCCTTCAAAGATGTTTTCTTCGCGTTTTTCCTCTAATCTAGCGGTTGGATATGAGGATTGAATGGCTTGTTTAATAGTATCAACGAGGACTGATGGGACAATGGCATAATATCTAATGAAGCCGTTCTTAGCAATAATTTCAAGAGAAAAGTGGCGTTGGCCATAGAGTTTTGCTTTAAAGCCCTTGGTGACGGTTGAGGCAAGAATAGAGTACATAACCTGAGCCTTCGAAACAGCTTCATTAGCGATATCACGTTTATCGCGACCGCCGCCTTCGATATCGTCGGTTGAAGGTGGTAAATGTATAAGAAGCGGGACCATTTTGAGGCCACGTTCGTATTTTTTAGCTTTTCTAAGCATCGAAATTCTCGAGGCAAAAACAATTGACACAACTATAATAATAGAAGCCGCCGCGATTAAAGCCACCACCCAATCGTCCATCAGATAGCTCCCTTTAATAGAAGATTGTTGTAAAAAATACTAAAACAGATTATTCTGCTCATGCGACCTCCCTACCGAAGGAGTTCTTAAGATTAGTTTCAGAGAGACCACCTTCTCCTCGGACTAGGTCATAAAAATTTGCGGCATTACCGTCTTGACTAAGCTGAGACTCAGCGCCTCTAACCGCTTTCATTCCCGCCTCATTAAGCTTGTTCGTGGTTTTAATGGTAGACGTGGTTAAATCTGGGGTTTTAGTAGGATTTTGGGTAGTTGGCTCCGCCATTCCTGGCGGCATTTCTAGATTAACAATCTGACCGAGAGTCTCACCGTTTGCTCCTTTTAGTTCCTGAGTAGGTTCGACTTCTGTGAGCTGTTCTGACGATGTAATGGCTGTATTACCGAGGTTCCTCGGATCACGTTCAGGGGAGTAATTGTCTGTGTTTAGGCTTTGATTTTTATCGGGGTTATTTGCTTCTGGTGCATTACCAACACCGACCGTAAAAAACGGCTCTTGAATTGGAGGATTTGTTGGCTGACCATAGTCCATATGCTTATTTTATCACAATTTAAATTCTTTTGTACACTAAAAATTCAGCTAGCGCGATGAATGCGAATATTAAACTGACTGTCCAGAGGTTGATTGCGCCAAAAGTGCGCGCCATAAGTATCATGATTGGAGCAAAGGCAAACACGGCAGAATAGAGGTAATCTTTATTGCTGAGGTTTGGCTTCTTAAAGGCAATTTTTTTGAAGACTTGAAATAGTAGCGCAACGAAGCCAAAAAGCGTAACGTAAATTGTTGTAAAAAATAATAAAACCCCGAGTGGACCAATTTCCGTCGGAGAAGTAAAAAAGAGCATAATGATAAGAACTGCGAGTCCTATTATGCTCATAATACAGATAATACGGTTATGCTTCATAACCTCATTATATCATGTCTAGTTGTTGCCCCCAAGTATGTTTTTTGGAGGGAGGCGGGGGTCATCCGGCTCTATATAATCTAACTATTGACCTGGACCCTAGTCCGCCGTTCCCTATTGACCGCTTCACACAAGGTGAAGCATTGATCCTTGCTAGCTTTTTCTTTCATTCTCGTTTATGTTTCTACTAGAAGGTACTAATGAAAGATTAACTAACGCGCTCTTACGCTTTCTATTCTCTAGATGATTACCCTTTAAGCTTTCTCTGTTGAATAGTTTTAGCGGAGCTCTAGGTAATTCCTAAATTGTAATTTATGGCTAGAAATTACCTTTTCGCCCGCTAAATCTTACGTTTTGTAGTGTTTCATTTTGTTAATTTGCCTTTTTTTTAGTTTTTATTTTAGTCATCTCGACTGTTTTCATATTAGCATAAACTCAATAAAAAATCAATAGATTTGTTCAATTTTATTGATGTAATTATTACAACATGGTTCCCAATTGTTCCCTGTTCTAATTTGTTGTTCAATTTGTTGTATTTTTTACAACAATCTTGTCAGTTTTCATACAAAAAATCGCCATTTTGGCGATTTAAAAACATGTTGGTGGAGCTGCCGGATACTGCCTCCGGGTCCGAAACATCACATGGTCATAATTCTACGCGCATAGTTGCTTGTTTCAACTTAGCAAATATTGTTAGCTGCAAGTAACAAAACTAACAAACGCCGTGGCTATTTTTTCGTGTCATTATTCGCCGCTCAAACGACCTTATTTTCGTTGTATGATAATTTTGATCCTACGAAAACTTAGACCAAAACCAGCCTAGAAATAATTAGGCATAAGCTGGCATGTACATAACATGCGCAGTTTTAGTGTTTTTAGCACTTATTCAATACTTACGGTATTTAATCGACGCGCCTTACAACTGTTAATATCCCGTCTAAGCTTTGTCAGCCCCAACTATCTGTATTATACCATAAAAATTATTCTTAAACAATAGAAGAAGACCGGTAACTGCGAGGAAAACCGGTCTTCTGTGTAGAGTGTGGAGTTATTTTGGCTAAATTTTTGTTTTGACCTTCTGAGTAATTTTTTTATTCAGAAGCTACCTCTATAATATCGCGAAAAAATGCTAATGTCAATAGATTTTTTGAACAATTTTTGTATATTTTTGTGGAGTTTTCCACAAGCATTTGGGTGGGGGGTTGAAGTTTTTTTAGTGCCATGATAGTAAAACTGCCATGATTAGTAAAATACATTCAATAGTGCCCTACGGCTTTGATGGAAAGCTGGTTGAAGTCGAGGGCGATATGAATCGTGGGCTCCCAGCTTTCAATATTGTCGGTATGGCAAATAAAACAATTAACGAGGCAAAAGAACGTGTAAGAAGCGCAATTGTGAATTCCGGCTTTTCGTTCCCTGATAAAAAAGTAACTGTGAATCTCGCTCCCGCTGAATTGTTAAAGGATGGAGCGTATTTAGATTTGCCGATTGCGCTAACGATTTTAACGCTTTCTGGGCAATTAATTAAGGCCGTCACGTTAAACAAGGCATTTGTGGGCGAATTGTCCTTAAATGGCGAATTAAGGCCTATAAAAGGCATAATTAACATAATCGAAACGGCTAAAACTGCGGGCTATAACGAAATATTTATCCCGGTCAAAAACTTGCCACAAGCGTCTTTAGTCTCCGGAATTACGATTTATGGCGTAGATACGCTCCAAAACCTATATCTTGCGCTCAAAAAACAACTAACACTTGAAACGACGGAAGATTCTATGGTTACCCTGAAAAAGGCGGAGCAAAACGGGCCAATTTTAGATCATATTAGAGGCCAAAAAATCGCTAAAAGGGCGATGGAAATTGCGATTGCAGGACATCACAATATTTTAATATCTGGGCCTCCAGGTGCTGGCAAAACGCTAATCGCGAAAGCGGCTGCAAACCTTTTACCGAGGCTAACGCCAGAAGAAATGATTGATATTACGAAAATCTATTCAATTGCCGGGCTAACAACTGACGAGATAGTTTTTGAGAGGCCGTTTCGAAATCCGCATCATACCGCAAGTTCTATTTCTATTATTGGAGGCGGGGTCTCCGCAATGCCAGGAGAAATATCTTTAGCCCATAAAGGCGTGCTTTTCTTGGATGAGATTCCTGAGTTCCCCCGGTCAGTATTAGAAGCGTTAAGGCAACCTTTGGAAGATAAACAGATTACGGTTTCGAGAGCAAACCGAAAAACGAATTATCCGGCAGATTTTATGCTAATTGCGACAATGAACCCTTGTCCATGTGGTTTTTTAGGCGATTCAACGCATGAATGTAAGTGTACTGAAATTCAAATCCAAAACTATCATAAAAAGCTATCGGGTCCATTATTCGATAGAATCGACATGAACATTACGGTAGAAAAGGTTGATAACGAAGATTTAAGGGCGCCAATTTCTAATTATAACCGTGAGCATAATGTTGTAAAAAATAATATAACAGAGGCAATTTTGCGCCAAAAGGCACGTTATGGACGGGATGGAGTTTATAATAGTTCCCTTTCTTCTTTCGAAGTTTCACAAAAATTAAAGCTCGAGCCTAGCGCGGAAAAGCTGCTGTCCAGTGCGTCAGAAAAACTAAACCTGTCGGCACGCTCTTATTTTAAGACTATTAAAGTCGCTCAGACAATTGCCGATTTGGACAATTCCGAAATTATCCAACAAAAACATCTTGCTGAAGCCTTGACATATCGTAAAAGATGATTATGCCGGAAAATCAAAATCCAAATAACAAAAATTGCCCATATTATATGATAAATTATGTTGAATAAATGACTTTGCATCATCGTTGACCGATGAAATGCGCTGACCACCAAGAAGCGGATCTATATACCGGACCTTAGTGTCAAGGTGGACCGAATAGACCCCTTCTGGCGCGGCTGAAGAAGTTTTGATTTCTTTTGCATTACGCCAAAACTCAAAAATGCTATTATATTTCGATTCTTTAATTAAGTTGATGATTTCGGCCTCTTTCATTTCGTATAAGTCACTTTTTGTAATCTTCCCTTCAAGGTTTAGTCTTTTTAGAATATCTGCGATGAATTGCATAGAATATCTAGTGCGGTCGTCTCGGTAAATCACGGACATGGCGCTAGTCGTTTTGACGAATTTAAGAGCTGCTTTTTTAGACTTAAACCCTAATTCAATTTCTTGTTCGCTGTTTTGCTGAACCGATAGATTAGTGTATATTTCTTTAATGTCGTCAATATTTAGGAGGTTGTAGGAGAACAAAGCGTTAGATAAAGAGTATTCTAACCGGTCAGCCGAGAGTTTTGGCGTGTCGTTATCAGCGATAGGATAGAGATGATAGTTGTCCACTTCGGACAACTTAATACCGTCTCTTTGTAATAACGCCATAATTTCTTTAGAGTGTTCGATAATATCTGTAGTTAAATCTTCGGTGGATTCCTGTTTAATATAATCGCCATTGAGGAAATCTACGCAATGCTTAAAAGCCGGAGTAGCAATATCGTGAAATAGGCCTGATAAGGTTTGTTTTTTATCGTGAGTAAAATGCCAGATGATGAGGGCCACCGCTACAGAATGATCAAGGCTCGAGTAAAAGAAATTATTATCGAATAAATCTGTATAAATAGTGCCACAAGTCATACTAATGTATTGCTGCTTTAAAAGCGGAGTCGTATTAATATAATCGTTGAGCCATTTTGGAAACCTGGCAGATAAGATATGAAAATATTCTTTTACCCTTTGGTTGGGCTCATATTTTTCTACAACCATAGTACCTCCTTTTCCAATAACTATTTTATCATATTAATCTTGTATTTTTCCCTAGAGTCTGATATAATGTTTTATAGGTTAATTCAAGAGAAGAAAGGACTACTATAAAAAACAATTCACGGACACGTATTAACGGAGAAATTCGTTACCCTGAGGTCCGCGTTATAGGTTCGAATGGCGAACAACTGGGCATTATGTCTAGTCGCGAAGCTCAACTTCTGGCGAATGAACAGGGAGTGGATTTAGTGGAAATTGCCGCTAACGCCAATCCTCCGGTCGTTAAAACTATCGATTGGGGTAAATATCAGTACCAAAAGATGAAGGAAGACGCCAAAAATCGTAAGAAAGCTCGAGAAAAACAATCTGAGCTAAAACAAATGAAGATTGGCCTTAAGATTTCCGATAACGACCTTAACATTAAAGTTCGTAAAATGCGAGAATTCCTCGATGATGGCGATCGCGTAAAAATAATGATTGTATTTAAAGGACGCGAAATGGCCCATAAAGAGATCGGCACAGAGCTTTTGAAAAAAGTTTTAAAGCTTCTTGGAGACGATATCGTAGAGGAAGGAAAGTCTCAATTTAACGGACGTAACCTATCAGTCGGAATACGGAAGAAGTAATTTCCTACTTTTACGGTTCCCTGGTCGCACATTGAATAATAACTTAAATTAAAGGAAATAATTATGCCAAAGTTAAAAACGCATAAAGGCACGGCAAAACGCATCAAGATTACCGGTTCTGGTAAGATTGTTCGTGAGCGTGCTTATGGGAATCATATTCTCGCTAAAAAATCTAAAGCTAGGAAACGCAACATGAAAACTGCTGCAGAAATATCCGGCAAAATCAAGAAAAACGTAAAGACGGCTTTAGGAGTATAACCCATGAGAGTAAAAAGAGGTGTCGCGGCTCGCGCGAAACATAAGAAAATTTTGAACAAAGCTAAGGGGATGCAGCATTATCGCCGCCGTAGTTTCCGACTCGGCAAGCAAGGCGTCGTTAAAGCTTTACAATATAGTTATAGAGATCGTCGTAATCGCAAACGCGATTTAAGAGCAATTTGGATTACTCGTATCAATAACGCTTCGAGAGAACTTGGTCTTTCCTACTCTCAGTTAATTGCTGGTATGAAAGCTAAGAATATCAATCTTGATCGAAAAGTATTAGCCGATCTTGCTGTTAATAACCCTGAAGCATTTAAAGCAATTGTTAATACGGTGAAGGAGAAATAAGATGGCGATTTGTGAAGTTACCGGTAAAGGTAAAATGTATGGTCATAATGTATCTTTCTCTCAAAGACATACACGCAAGGTTTTTAAGCCTAACGTAAGCAAAAGAACCTTAGTGATAAATGGACAAAAGGTTAAATGCAACGTTTCTACTTCGGCGCTTAGGACTTTGAAGAAGAAAGGCTTAATTGATTCTCCAAAAGCTAAAGCTGAGAAAAAGACAAGTAAGTAATTAACTTAAACAAAAAGCCGCCCTGTAGGGGCGGTTTTTTGATATGAGCCTTCATTAAGCCGGGTTCTGTGACTATATATTATATAGTCGGCAATCATCTATCTTGGCGCTACATTGCTATAGCACTCTAGCGGTGAGCGTGCGTCTTCGAGCAGAAGCTGATAGCACTCCTTGCAACAAGTAGGGTTTGCCGTCACACTGTATCGCTACCGTATGCTGTGAGCTCTTACCTCACTCTTTTCACCCTTACCAAAACTGGCGGTATATGTTTCTGTGGTACTTTCCCTATCCTTGCGGACGGTCGCTGTTAGCGACTACCTTGCTCTATGTTGCCCGGACTTTCCTCTTAAAGAAACCTTCAAGCGATTGCCTTTCAGGCTCTCTGTAATTATACCATAAAAATGACTTATTTGTGAGATTTTGGTTTGTCGCTGAGAAAGAATAGAATAAAATTTTTAATCGTTCTGGATACTTTTCCGCCAAAATGATTCCATTTTTTGGCTTTATTGTAACGTTTAATGGCTTCTTCTGGCAACAAAAAGCCCATCTTAGAGTCTATTTTTTCTTCACAGGGACGACAGAGGCCGCAGGGCTGGTTTTTGATTGGCGAATGACAAAACCAGGTTAAACTCATAATATTCGTGTAACCATATTTTTTTGCCCAATCCACCATTTCTACCTCAGTCGTATTGATGATTGGAAAGAAGATTCTGCCAAAAAGAAGGTAGATGTCTGGATCTGATTTTTTTTCGTCAACAATATGACCATATTTCGAGGGTTTGAGTGTTGCGAGATGGTTAAGCGCAGCACTAGCGCCAACTTCATGATCGGCGGAGTCTTTTTCGATGCCTAAACCTATCGTTCCGATATCCTTAGCAACTGTTGCTAAATAATCATATTGATAGCCAAGTAAGCCAACCTTCTCCATAATACGATGTCTGGCGGCCGTAAAATTTTGATCAACCTTTATATCTGGCAATTTCCTAATATCTAGTTTTTTAATCTTAGCTTTTGTGCCTGGATGTTTAGAAAGAGCTTGAATAATTTTTTTAGCCGCTTCTAACTCTTTTTTATTGCTTTTTCTCTTCGGATTAAGTACGTAAACTGGACAAATAGTAATATCCTGACGAGATAATTTACACAACATAAAAGTTGAGTCCCAACCACCAGTAATAAAAAGATGTATTTCAGGGGTGACACCACCCATAGTATTATGCTCCGATTCGATCCTTGCTATTATGACGAGGGGCGTTACTCTCTATGTATTCGATAATCTTTGATGCGACATCTTTGCCAGTGACTTTCTCAATACCAAATCCTGGCGAAGCGTTAACTTCAAGAACTAGGGGACCACGCTCCGAACGCATAAGATCAACACCGCAGATATTAAGGCCCATAGCGTGGGCAGCTTTTATTGCGGTTTTCTTCTCGTCTTCGGTTAATTTGACTGGCGTACCAAGGCCGCCTTGATGAAGATTAGAGCGGAAATCATCGTCTAATGAAGCACGTTGCATCGAAGCTACTACACGATTCCCCACGACAAACGCACGGATATCGGTTCCAGCTGACTCCTTGATAAACTCTTGAAGTAAGATGTTTGTGCCATCTTCGTTGTAAAGATAAAATGCTTGAAGAGCTGATTTGGCTGCTTTTCTAGTATCGGCTAAAATCACGCCATTGCCGTGAGTTCCAGTAGCTAGCTTAATAATGACCGGTAATCCCATTTGATCAAGTAAAGCATCAATATCCGAAGTATTGCGCGAAACAAACGTTTTAGGGGTATCAACATCATATTTCGCAAGAATCTGAGCAGCACGCAATTTGTCTCTAGCTCTAGTGATTGCGACAGCGTTAGCAACAGTATAAACTCCCTGCATTTCGAATTGACGCACAACTGCACAACCGTATTTTGTCATATTGTTCGAAATACGAGGTAAAATAGCATCAAAAGTCGGGAGTTTTTCTCCGTTATAATAGACATCTGGATGTTTATCGTCAACAGCTAAATAGCAGTTTTTATATTTTATAACTGTAACTTCGTGGCCACGCTTTTTCCCCTCTTCGACGAGACGTTTGGTCGAATAGTTAGCTGGCCCATTTGATAATATTGCTAATTTCATATTTCCCTTTCTATTTAACGTATTTTTGATGAAACCCATAAGGGTCTTCCTCTAATTCTCGATTAAGACGCGGGGTCTTAGGATTGTGACGATGTTCAATTTCTGATTTTGAAACATCGACGAGGAATCTTCCCTCTAGAGAATGGCGGCCAATCAAAATCGGAAAATTATTGCGCGAACGATTAGCGAGCGTGAAAGTAGTTTCAAAGGACTCGCCGCCTATTTTTAAAATTAATTTGACACGATATCGGACCTGAGTATCGCCATGCGAAGAGCGAACAATTTTTGCTTTATAATCTGTCGATTTGAGACGTTCCCCAGTGAAGAAAGGTGATTCTTTATTGAAAAGTGAAAAAACTAATGTTCCGTCTTTATCCATATCAATATCGGAAGCCCAAATCGAGGACGTATCGGCACCAGTATCAATTTTTGCAGGGATGTTTTTAATTCCCGCAACCTCAACATATTCAGTAGAACCGATAATTGGCAACTTACTGTTCTCTAAACTTTGCATAGTTATATTATACCATATTTATGATTATTTTTTAAGTATCCTATCTATTGCATCGTTTGCTTCCGAGTCCGCAATAATGTTTTTTGAGCGCGGAACATGCATAAAGGAAACTGCTTCAAAACTGTCTAATTTTTTTTGAATGTCTTCGTAGACTGGAAGAATATCGCGGTTTTTAATCTGAAAAATTCCATTTAATTGGTTTACAACCATTAAGCTGTCTGAAATAAACTTCGCAGTTTTATAGCCGAGTTCAATTGCGCGATCAATTCCTTTTCTTAAGGCATAATATTCGGCGACGCGCGAAGTCGCGAAGCCGATAAATTCGCCTCCTCTTTCAATAATGTGACCATCATTATCTGTAATGCAGTATCCGATTCCTGATGGCCCAGGATTACCACGCGATGCGCCGTCGACATTGATAGTAATTGAGTTTGCCGCTGCGCGAGGCGAGATATGATCAGACGAAAGTTTTTCTTCGATAATCTCTAGAACTGCCATGCTGGTTTCGGTTAGGCGCATGCCACTAGAATTATCCTTTAAGTATTTATACGCAGTGTAACGATCGTGCGGATTAGGTTTTGCTTCGCTAGGAACTTGAATTTCATAAATAATATAAAGATTACTAAGCTGACTTGAATCTTCAGTGGCAAGAAACGTAATTACGTCTTTTAGTTTTAGAGAAGTTGCGTTTAGCCCGGTAAACTCATCAAGGGAGCGTGCCATAGCTTCTTCCGGTTGTTCGCCGAATTTAATCTTTCCAGTTGGAAGTTCCCAAAAAACCGGCGACTCTGAACGGCCCCGGCTACGTTTAAAAACTAAAACCCCTTCTTCGTTTTTAATTAATCCAACTACTCGAATTCTCTGTTTCATGCCCACCTTTTTTATCTTAAAACCCTATCGACCTGTTTTCCCCGTAATATATACAAGGTGGGTAAAATCTTATGCGTTACACCCACAGGTGTAAGCCACGAAATCCCTAAAACATGATTATTCAGGAAAATCATGCTGCCGATAGGGCTACTATTATTATAACAAATCGAGGTGTCCTCTTCAAGGCTATGATATAATAACCTTGTAATAGAGATGGAGGTAAAGTGGCTCAGAGAGTCCGCGATTTAAGATTAGATTTGGTGAGAATATGCGCTCTATTTTTTGTCGTCGGTGTACATTTTTTTCTACAATCTAATTTTTATTTAGAAGGAGTGGTTGCTGGGAAAAGCATGATTGTCGCGTTATTAGCTCGTTCTCTATTTATTATTTGTGTCCCGTTGTTTATTATTCTAACGGGTTATCTACAGAATCAAGTCACTCCTAGCAAGAAGTACTATTTAAAAATATTTAAGATACTGTTAACTTACCTTATTTGTGCTGTTATTTACGAATCTTTCCTGGCTTGGTATGATAAAGAGCCTTTAACGATGGATTGTTTTATAAGGAGTCTCCTCGAGTTTAGTCGTTATAGTTGGTATGTTAACATGTATATTGGGTTGTTCTTCCTAATTCCCTTCCTTAATCTAGTATTTAATAACCTGGGGACTAAAAGAGCGAGAAAAGCATTATTAATTATACTATTTTGTCTAATAGGTTTACCAAGTATTGTTAATATCTTTGATACGAAAATTATTCCTGATTGGTGGATTAAGATTTATCCATTTTTCTATTATTACCTTGGAGCATATTTAAGCAAATATCCAATTAAAATCTCTACGTTAAGGAGTTTAGGATATATTGTATTGCTCATTCTCTTTAATGGGTTTTTTGATTATTTCTATTCCAGAGGAGGAATGTATCAAGTTGGGACTTGGAATAGCTATAACTCGGGAACCGTAATGATTCTATCATTGTTAGTTTTCAATTTATTTATTAATCTAAAGAAGGTTAAATATTCGGCTAAAATGACTAAACTAATTACTATTCTTTCCAACGCCTGCTTCGCTGCGTATCTCATTTCTGTAATCTTTGATACAATTTTTTATACTATTTTGATAGATAGTTTTCCAGACATGCATCAAAGGTTATTATATATGCCAGTAATCGTACTATGCTCTTTCGTTTGTAGTTTAGCTTCTGGGGTGTTTATAGTTTTCCTGCAGGATACTATAACAAAGATGTTTGGTCTTATGAAACGGACCATTAAGGAGCTTTCTAGTTCGACCCCACCAACCAATAAAACAGATTAAGAATTCCTTGCATACCGTTAACCATAAGATGCGAAAATACTTCGCCAAAGAGAAAAATCATCAGATAAACAAGAATAAAACCGTAACGTTCCATAGCGGTAAGGATATTACGAAAGCCGTCAGGAGCGATAGCGTAAAGAATGCGAGATCCGTCTAGTGGCGGAATTGGGATTAAGTTAAAAATCATAAATCCAAGATTAATGAGAACAAACCTAGCCGAGATAAAATAAAGAATGTCGCCACCAGAGCCATAGAGCCAACCGGTAAAATGTCCGATCAAAAACGCAATAAAAGCTAAAAAGAAGTTCATAAGTGGCCCAGCGAGCGCAACGAGCGCCATTCCCCATTCGCGCCATTTTAGATTCGCGAAATTAACAGGGACCGGTTTAGCGCCACCAAAGACTGGGGCTTTTAATAGATATAGCACAACGGGAACCAGGATAGACATGTACGGATCAATATGCTTAATGGGATTAAAGGTTAAACGACCAGCGTCCTTAGCAGTTCGATCGCCTAAATAAAAAGCGGCGATTCCGTGAGAAAGCTCATGCAAAACTACCGAGCCCACAACGATAATAATAACAATAATGAAATCCATCAATTAAGAACCACTACTTCTTTAACGGTCGGGAGGGAGTCAAGGCTTTTTACTTTCAATTTCTTTTCATTATGGGCAGAAAGTTTCAATTCAGTAACCATGGCGTCAACATTTCCCATCGAGACGATGAGTTTCGGTTCGATTTCGCGAATTGCGCGAATACTAGACGTACAGAGCACATCGGCAACAATGTCGTCAAGATTCTCTTCGATTCCCCCGAGAATACCAACATGAACTCCGCCAATTTCGGCGTCATAAATAGTTTTTCCAGATTCAGTAGCAACACCGCGAATCGCGACGTCACCAATTTCGAATTCGCCAGGTCCGGTTATTTTTCCAACCGCGAGTCCAGCATCAATAACCGCATCGGCTATGTTAAACTTAATTGTAGTTTTTTTGGTAGTAATAATTATTTCGTCTTGGTTTTTACTTTCAATCTCGAACATCTTTTCTCCTATCCTTTTATTATTTTTTCTGGATCAATTATTTCTGTGATTTCCATCTCGAATACATCATCGAGAAAACGATCATGAACGCTTTTACGATATGTGAAGTCATCTTGAGACATGATGACGTAATTAATCGGTTTACCTTGTCTTTTTTCGATTACTTCGGCCCAACGAGTTAGTTTTTTAGTTTTATCATTGCCAATAATTAAAAGATCGATGCCGTCTTGGCCAGGAAGACGATTCGTCACGACGAGTGCCTTCAAATAATTCTTAACTGGACGAATGTAGTCGTCCCATGTGCTTTCTTTAATGTCTTTTTCGCGCGTTGAATCAATTTTTTTAGTAAAGATATCAATAAGCGGGCGACAGAAAGGATGCTTATTGTTAGCTGAATAATAAACTTTATTGTCGAAGGTTTCGTTTTTGATAATACCGATACTTTCAAGATTCAATAGTTCCCTGCGTACAGAGTTAATTTGCTCGTCAATCACTCTAGTCATTTCACGAACATAAAAGCTTTTTCCGGGGTTTTCAAAAAATAGTTGTAAGAGCTTTGCGCGAGTTTTTGAACCAAATAATTTTTCAATTGGTGTGTTATTTTCTTTACTCATCCTATATACATTTTAGCACATGTCTATTATATATGGATAAACTTCTTCTAACTTCAACCAAACAATATTTTTATTGCGTTTAAACCAAGTCATTTGACGTTTAGCGAGATGCCAATCTTCGTAAAAACATTTTTCTTTAGCCTCTTCTAGACTAAGTTCGTCGTTTAGATATTTCCAAGCATATTCATAAATGTCGCTCTTCATGGCTTGGTTGTCCCAGCCATACTTTTTGACAAGATTTTTTGTTTCATCATATATTTCTTCTGAAAACATTTTTTCTATACGTTGAACTAGTCTTTTGCGCAATTCCTCGGTTTCCCACTTAATCCCGACTACTAGATAGTTGCCTTTTATCTCTGTTCTGTCTGAACAACTTTTTTGTTCAAAGTCACCTATCTTCTCGCCAGTCGGGCCTTTGAACTTATAATCGTATATTAACGCATCAATATATAGTCCGGTCCCACCAACAATAATCGGAACTTTACCACGCGCTTTAATATCGGCAATTTTTTCTAATGCGTAGTTTTTCCAATCGGCTACAGTAAATCGTTCGCCTGGTTCGACTAAATCTAGCCCGTAGTGAGGTATGCCATCCATCTCTTCTTTGGTTGGTTTAGCTGTGCCAATATCCATACCTTTATAAATCGCACGAGAATCGGCCGAGATAATCTCACCGCCTATCGCCTTTGCAATTTTGATAGATACTCCAGTTTTACCTGAGCCCGTGGGACCTAAAATTATGATAGTTTGCATAGGAAGTCTGCGAGCTTAGAGAGTTTGACCTTCTCTTCTTTGTCGCGAAGACGAACGGATACAATTCCCTCTTCAACATCTTTCGGACCGACAATCAGAATTGCAGGAATTTTCATCTCAGTCGCACGCTTAATCTTTTTACCTAGAGAATCAGCGGAATCATCAACAGTATACCTTAGCTCGTTATACTTTAGAGGCTTTTCAAGAACAATTCCGTCCAAAATTTTCGAGATTTTAGCAACGTAATCATTAACTTTGTCATTAATCGTTAAAATGCGAACTTGTTCTGGGGCACACCAGAATGGGAACCAGCCGCCAGTATGCTCAATAAAGACCGAGAGGAAGCGCTCAATTGAACCAAGGGTAGCATGGTGAATCATAACTGGGCGTTCTTTTTCGCCTTTACTGTTAGTAAACTCTAGACCAAAGCGTTCAGGCTGAACAAAATCTAACTGGATAGTCGCTAATTGATGTTCCCTACCGATAGCGTCTTCAGCCATGAAGTCGATCTTTGGCCCATAGAAAGCTGCTTCGCCTTCTTGCTCAAAGTAATCTAGACCATTATCAATTGCAGCTTGCTTAATCTGTTTCTGAGCCATATCCCAAAGCTTTTTATCGCCAAGGTATTTATCTTCATCGGAACGATAAGAAAGGCGAGCGCGGAGTTTCTGCATACCCATGGTTTCATATAACTCTTTGACGATACCAACTAGACGCTTAACTTCATCTTTAATCTGGTCATTGCGACAGAAAACATGAGAGTCGTCCTGAGTCAAAGAACGGACACGAGAAAGACCGCCAAGTTCACCAGTTTTTTCATCTCGATAATCAGTCGTTGCTTCCATATAACGCACTGGCATATCGCGATAAGTACGCGGACGTGAAGCGAAGATTTGGGCATGGTGAGGACAGTTCATCGGCTTCATAGCGAAGTCTTCGCCGCTAACCTGTGAATGAACCATGAAAAGTTCATCACCAAATTTCGCGTAATGGCCAGAAGTCTTATAAAGGTCAGTTTTTGTAATGTGTGGAGTCCAAACCTTCTTAAAACCTTCCCTACCACGAAGGCTGAGCGAGTAATTCGCCATAAGTTCGCGTAATTCAGTCCCACGCGGGGTGAAGAGCGGTAAACCAGCGCCGACTAAATCCGAAAAACAGAATAAATCGAGCTCTTTACCAAGTTTACGGTGATCGCGAGCCTTTGCTTCTTCTTGTTGTTTCAGATAAGCATCAAGTTCTTTCTCAGTTTTAAAGGCAACGCCGTAAATTCGAGTGAGCATTTCCCTTTTCTCGTCGCCACGCCAGTAAGCGCCAGCGATGCGAACTAGTTTAAAAGCTCCAACTTCGGAAGTGTTCTTTAGGTGCGGACCCTTGCAAAGGTCGGTAAAAATATCGCCGAGATCATAAAAAGAAATTTCTGAGCCTTCTGGCAACTCTTTAATCAGTTCAATCTTGTAATCTTGGCCGTTATCGCGAGCCCAGTCAAGAGCTTCAGTTTTCGAAGCAATGCGCTTCTCCATTTTTAGCTTACGAGCAATAATTCCGCGCATTTTCTTTTCGATTTTGGTCAAATCAGTATCAGATAGTTTTGTTTTACCAAAGTCTATATCATAATAAAAACCATTGTCGATAGCTGGGCCAATACCGAATTTTGCGTCCGGATATAATTCTTTAACCGCAGCGGCGAGGACGTGGCTTAACGTGTGTCGCATTTTTTCTAGAGAATCCATCCCAATCCTTCCTGTTTAGCTTTGTAGATTTCTTATAATTATAGCACAAAATAAGAGATACGGCGTTACTTACTTTGCCTTTTTACCTGTACGGCCGCGAAGATGAAGGGTTTTAGTAATCTTAATGATTAAATCGTTGAAACCGTCATAGATTTTTAGGTTATGTCCTAGGACCGTTCGAAGTTCCGGTTTAATGTCGTTAAATTGCGATGAGACAAGAATGACTTCTTCGGGGTGATAGTTTTTATAAGAAGATAAGAAGCCGTTGATTTCTTGACTGATTTCATTTAGAGTTAATTCCCCGTCGTCAATTTTTAAGGGCCAGGAATCCACATTTAAGACTTTAGATTCTCTATTGAGTTTCAGCCTAAAGTAATTAAAGACAATGGTTCTTGAAACTGAACTAACCGATAAGATTAGGAGGTCTCGCTTCAAAAAAGTGTCTGGATATTTTAAGTTAAGCCCTAGAAATTTTTGTTTTTTATACTTGCGACTAAAGTATTTTAGAGTGGCAATCGTTAGATAATAATTAGCGAAGATAATTAGATCTACTTCATTAAGATATGGCCTTAATGATTGCTCAACAATTCTACGAGCATTTCTATGACTCGAATTTATTTTTTCAGCATCACGCCAATCAATTACTCTTATTACTTTAATTACCGGAAGCTCTTCTTCGAGCCGATCCGCAAAAAACTCGCCGCCGTAACCAGTATCAAAAACTACAACTTTAAGCATTAAAAACCTTTCTCCTCCGTGAACACGAATTGTAACACAAGAAGACAATAATAAAATAACGAACCCGTCAGTAACGCGACAAATGTTTAATATCTTTAAAACAGACAAAAAAATAAAGAGCCTCCGGCTCTTTTTTAATTTCTGGTGGGGCTTTATTCGCCAGGCTTTAACAGCGCACGAGAAAGACTTATATCAAAAATGGTATAATAATACAAAAGAATAATTGTGAGGTTATATATGAGAGAAATAAAACTTGAATGCTGGCCTAGGCTGAAGACCTATAAGTGGTTCAAGACTTTTTCCGATAGTACATATGGCATGAATGTCCGATTGGATATTACGAAACTATTGGAGCATACGAGGCGACACGACCAATCCTTTTTTATTAATATGTTATATGTTGTGGTTACGGGGCTAAACTCCCTGGAGGAAATGCGAATGAGATTAGTTGACGACAAACCTGTCGTATTTGATGATATTAATCCGGCATATACCGTCATGGCTGAGGCTGGAACATTCGAGAATGTTCGGCATAAAAATTGCCGAAATTATAGCAGTTTTTACAAAGTTGCATCGGAGCATATTGAAAGTGCTAAAAAGCAAAAACAGATCAAAAAAGGCAACTATAACCCGGAAAACTGTTATGACGAGTATTACATCACATGTACTCCATGGGTAGATTTTACTAATATTTCACATCCAATTCCTGATGACGTTCGCTCGCAGTGTATTCCGAGAGTTTGTTGGGGTAAATTCGTAGAACAAAACGGTCGCTACGAATTAACACTAAATATAACCGTAAGCCATATTTTTGTCGACGGTTACCACCTCGCTCAAGCCTTCAATATAATTCAAGATCTACTCAATAATGCGGACGAGTTGTTGTCATAGAGACAGAAAATACCAATAAAAAATCGGCCTGTTGCCGATTAAATACGTCTTGGTGGGTTGTGAGGGGCTTTGTTTTCGCTAAAGCGAAAACAATTCGTGGGGCGTCGCCTCGGAATATCTAAAACAAGTTTTAGATATTCACTCGACTCCTACCACGAGCGAACCCTGCGGGTTCTCGCCCCTCTCATAACTTATTATGATAAAAAATTAAACCCCTTCGGGGTTTACTTTTTTATCATGGTGGGTTGTGAGGGGCTCGAACCCCCGACCTTCTCGGTGTAAACGAGACGCTCTAGCCAACTGAGCTAACAACCCTTATTTAGATTATATCATATCTAATGAAATAAGAGAAGAGATGCTATAATTAACTTGTGGTAAGAAAATATAAAGTAATTATTGTATCTGTTTGTTTGGGAATGTGTTTATTTTTTGTTTTTCCAGTTAGAGCAATTAATTTAGACAAGGAAAAATTGTTAGAAAAACTTTCTCAATCCAGTATTTCAATTCCCTTCCCGGATGACTTTGTGAGGTGGCCGGAACCAGAAATCTATTATGGCGGGACGAATACCTCAAGTACGGCTAACGCGACTGGCCATATGGTGGATGGAGTAAAGGTAATCTATTATAAGACAATGGTTTGGGGCGAAGTTGAAGCTAGTTTTACGGATTTTAAAACTAAAGTGGCCGAAACATTGAATGATTCTAGAGGTTGGGTGAGAGCGGGCTTAAAGTTTGTCGAGGTGACAAGTGGACAGGATGTAAATGTGATTCTTTCCGATCCGGCGACTTTAGGAGTAACGCCAGGTTGTGGCGCTGATTTATCATGTACGACTTGGGCGAACGAAGTAATTATTAATGACGTGCGTTGGCGCGAAGGTACGGAGGCGAGCCGGGCCGGCGGAATGAGTCTACGCGATTATCAACATATGGTTGTTAATCATGAAATGGGACATTGGTTGGGACACTATGCCCATATTGAGGGTTGTACCGAGAGTAACGGTTTTATTGGTGGACCAGCCCCGATCATGTTACAACAATCGACTGGACTACGCGGTTGTAACAGTTTTAATGCTTGGCCATTAGATTCGGAGTTATGGACATTAAGATAAAGGAGGAAAAATGAAAAAAACAAGAAATCATCAAACATTAATCATCATCGGGGGATTTGTAGCAGTAATATTAATTGGTATAGCTGCATTCTTTGGAATAAAAGCGATTTATGATAATGGCATCTCAAATGGGCGAAGAATTGAAGCTGATGAAATAGCGGATAAACTTGAAGAACTTGGGAATGCGATTTCCGAGCGAGAAAGCTTTCAAAAAAACATACAAGAAGTTTTTAAAGATTTACCTTCTGAGGTAGATAGTGAGGGGATAGATTCATATATTGAAAAACTCAGAGGATTAACGGATAATATATCAACTGAAAACGTAAAATCATTACTCGAAGAATACTATAATAAATGGCTAGAGTTTAAAGATGTTTATCTCGGCGAAAATAATGATGAAATAGCTAACAAGTTTGAAGAACTAAAAACTAAAGCTAGTGAACTATCCGAAAAAATAAAAGCTACTTTTAACGATTCGATTAAAAATAGTTTGGAAGAGTTTTAGTTATTTCTTGACGATTTTTTTAGTAACGTCAAACTTTTCCATGTATTTTCCGAGCATTAAACGAGTTTGGGAATAGAAAGCGGCGATAGATTGATATAGAATCGCCGTAATCGGCATTAAGACCCATTGTAAAACCATGAGGAGAGTCTTCCCTTTGCGATACTTTTCTGGGCGCTTAGGAAGCATACGAAGAGAAACGAGAATCGAAACAATAAGACCGATTGAAGCAAAGGTTTCAACAATACTAACAGTGTTTGGTAGGTTGTAGGCTACCATAGTATGCGCAGAGACATTCATAATCATCGGCACCCAGCCGCCGAAAGCAACAATTGGGGCTAAAATTGCTAAAGTAACGTGACCGTCTAGAAGACGCCAGAATTTAGGAAAAAGCTTTCTAAATGGTACGAGGCGGTTTTCGCGACGAGTAAAGAGTTTTGTTCCGACATACGCAACATCACTGGCGCCATAATACCAGCGTCTAACCTGAACAAATTGTGCCTTAACGGTTTTCCAAAAGGTTTCGTCGATGACAGCGTCTTGATAAATCGGAATTCGGATGGGTAAAACTGCGTAATCGCCATTAAAGAAGAAGAGACTACGCCAGTATTGATGACCATCTTCAACGATCGTACGTTTGCTCCAAAAATTCATGGCCTCTAAAGCCTCGAGAGGCTGAGAATGCGAGGCGAAATTCCTTAAGGCATGCGGGCGCATCGTGGAAATGACATTGAAAAATGAGTTTGAAACTGCAATCACGCGAGAAGGCGCGGGAGCGTCCCAAATGTTGTTTAAAAATAGCGAAACTGGTTGGTAACTTAAATGCTGACGATTCGGATGAGTAATGAACTCATAAGTAACGGAGTCAAGATACTTCGCGGCCATGCGATTATCGCTGTCTAGCGAAGTAACAATGACATTTCCGACTGGGATTTTTTTCTTTTCAATATACTCAGCAACAGCTTCGCCAGCATAGGTTAAGTTCGGGCCCTTACCGATGATTTCGCCGTGAAGCCCGTCAGGATGCTTCACGAGCAAGAAATCTTTAAAGACGCCTTTGTATTTTTTTGCAAGGGCTTTCGCGGTTTTTTCCATCGCTTCCCCACCCCGTTCTTCGTATGCTAGCGCAAAAATAATACGTTCGTTCGGGAAGGTTGAGTTTTTAACAGCTTCGATTGAGGGGCCTAGGATTTCTTCCCCTTCGTCATAAGCGGTCATAATAGTAGCATGATAGATTTCCTTCGGTTTCGGATAGCCTTCTTCGATTGCTGACATCATGCGGAGATTCTCGACATGCTCAGAAAAATGATAGCTACGATTCTCGTCGTCGTGAAGGCGTTCGTAGGCAGAATGTGGGTCTTCGAGATCTTCGACGCGTCTGCGCCAATCAACCCGTTCGGCCTGTTTGATGACTTTATAACCTTGAACTGTACGAAAAGCGACAGTAACAGCTTTAACTAGGGTAATCGAAATAATCGTGAATAAATAAATTGCGCCGATGACTGGGTCGAGCCATGAGAGTAAAAATAATAGAATGATAGCACTATAAGATAGTAACCCGGGAAGAATCTCTAAAAAACGATAAAGTTTCGTTCTTTTGCCCTGGGGGATTTCAAGATTTTTACGCATTAGCCTTCCCCGAGAATTCTAGCGAAGACTAAAATTGCTCCTAGTATGAGGGCGGAAGTTAGCAGCAAAAAGAATTTAGCCATGCCGCCGCTTCGTTTATGAAAAATTTTAACCGCTAAAAGATTATGTAAAATTCCAAAAATAACCGCAAGCACCGGAAAGGCTAAGATATCGATCCAGCTCCCATCGCGATAGCCATCGATATCGCCATAGCCGACTCGGACAACCGAGACATCTGGATTCATATTAAGAATTGAGTAGATAAATAAGCCGGCGGCAAGAAGAAAATTGATAATCATTAAAACTAGCATTCCCCGCTCGGTTTGATAGATTTTTACGATGTCATTTTTAAAGTTTTTCATTTTGCGTTGTTTCCGGTTAGTTTTTCAACGATAGTGTTAACGTATTGAATAAACATAATATCTCCAACAACGCCGATGACGCCCGTAAAGACCATAACCCATCCGACTAACGCAGCGCCGGCTCCTTCGACAAAGGTAATAATCATACCAAGTACTAGCATTATTAAGGAAATGATTAAGATATATCGCCAGGCGCCAATTTTCGCGGAGGCGAGTTTCGTCGCGGTATTGATGCGAACTATGGATTCGTAAATGATTATAATGCCTATAATGACACGAAAAACGTGCGCAATGTCATCACCGATAACGAGTGCCGCAATTCCGATTAGAACGGACACTACGCCGGAAAGCAGACCGTTATTGAGAAAATCGTTCTGCCCTTTTTCCATAAAGTAGTTAACAATCTGAACTCCGCCTTTGACAATAAAGAAGATACCGACAATATAGGCTAGGATATGGACCATCGTATCTCTAAAAACAATAAACAAAACACCTAAAACAATTAGAGCGAGCGATTCAATAACAGCAGACCATGCTGTCTTCTTAATATCTCCACTGACTTGTTCGACGGGACGCTTAATAATCTCCACCTTAGACATATAGTAAAGTCTCCTTTGTTTTTATTATATCATAAGTTAAATGACGAGAATAAAAATGGAGCCGATGGCAGGGATCGAACCTGTGACCTGCTCGTTACGAATGAGCTGCTCTACCAACTGAGCTACATCGGCATAGATTAACTTTTATAAGGTGCATTCGTAGAATGAGCTGCTCTACTGTACACAACTCGGAGCTACATCGGCACCGCTTATATTATATCATACTTTACGGGGCTTACGTCTTTTTTTAGGCTCGGCGTCGTCGTGATGACCGGGAAGCTTAAGCGCACGAAGCAGCTTCGCGCGGGCATGCGGAGTAAATATTTTATCGAGCCAGGAAGATTTCGGAGTCTGGTTTTTAGAGGTAAGTATCTCGACAACATCGCCCTGTTCTAACTTTTTATTCAAGTTCGACATCTTACCATTAATCTTAACGCCGACGACGTGATCGCCAATTTCGGAATGAAGTCGGTAAGCAAAGTCGAGCGGGAGCGCGCCGTACGGGAGGTCAATAATATCGCCTTTCGGGGTATAGACGAAGATTTTATCAGCGAATAGATTGAGTTTTAGTTTTTTAAGATCAACTTTCTTCCCTTCGCGGAGACGGGCGGCAGTAGTTTGTAACTCTGTAATCCAGAGTAGATTGGTTGGGAGATGTTCAATCTTCCCTTTTTTATAGTTTTCGGTTAGTTTCTGTTCATTATAATAGAAGCTCGCAGCGAGACCGCGTTCGGCGTACTCGTGCATTTCTTTGGTGCGAATTTGGAACTCGACGATGTGTTTATCTTTCGTAATAACAGTGGTGTGGAGAGATTGATAGCCGTTTTGTTTTGGCATTGCGATATAGTCTTTAATTCGGCCATTCATCGGAGTGTAGAGCGAGTGAATAATACCGAGAGTTAAATAGCAGTCGGTTATATCATTAACGATAATCCGAAGAGCGGTTAGATCGTAGATTTCGTTGATATTCTGATTATGTTTCGCGAGTTTTTTATGAAGTGAGTAAACCGACTTCACACGCCCAGAGATTTCAAAGTCGATTTTCTCTTTTTTAAGAGCGATGCTGACTTCCTCTTTGATTTTATTAAGGGATTTTTCGGCTGATTTGTTCGATTTTTCGATTAATTCTTTAAGCTCGTTATAACGTTTCGGATCAACATACTTAAAAGACAAATCGGCAAGTTCAACGCGGAGGCGCCCCATGTTAAGCCGGTCGGCGAGCGGAGCGAAAACTTCAAGGGTTTCCTTCGCGACTTTCTTTTGTTTATCGGGCGGAAGAGCGGAAAGGGTGCGGAGGTTATGGAGGCGGTCGGCGAGCTTAATGATGAGGACGCGGATATCGTCACCGAGCGCAATCATGAGGCGGAGAAAATTATCCTTCGTCGCTGGGAGATAGGTATCAATATCGCGCATGCCGTTACGGGCGACACTTAATTTCGTGACGCCGTCGACAAGAAAAGCAACAGTTTCACCGAAGTCGTTTTTGATATCATCTAAGGTTAAATCAGTATCTTCAACGGTATCATGAAGAATGCCGGCAATAATCGTATCTTCATCCATGCCCCATTCTTCGAGAATTTTTTTTACGGCTAAAGGATGAACGATGTATGGTTCGCCGGTTTTCCGAAGCTGGCCTTCGTGGGCCTTAGTCGCAACTTCGATGGCGTGTTTAATCCGCGGGGAGTCTTTAGCGTTCATAAGATGATTATAACACTAGGGAGTGGCAAGTTGCTAGAAAAGTAGCCCCGAAGGGCTACTTTCTAAGACCTATTGTATACACTGAAGTATCTTTAGAATCTTTGTGTCTTTATATTACTATGGAATCTTTGTAACGTCAAGAATATATCATTTTTAGGGAGTTTGGGTGGTGAGGAGGTTAGGCACTAGGCGGCGCAATACAACGAATAGACCTCCCTTCAGACTTATAGTTGAATCCGGTACCTGGGTAGACGTACATGCTACTAAGACGCAGGAGGTAGGCGCGGTCGCCACCGTAAGCAGTAGAGGACCAGTAATAACCGTTGGAGCCACGACTGCTGACCGAGCCGCTGCTGATATAGCCGGAATAGACGAAATTGTTAGGATAAGCGCGAAGAGTGTTAGCAATAGGACCAACCTCAGCAGAACCGTAGTAATATGGATTATTACTGCTATCATAATTAGCTGGATTAGTTCCACCATTAAGCTTAGTCACAACGAGACTCCAGAAATCATTGGTAGTTTCTCTAGACTTATCACCGCCTCTAGGAAGACTCCAGCCTTTAGGACAAATAGATTTAGTATTATAGTCATTAACTGAGGTTACGGTTGTATTTGCGGTGGCTGCAGGCCAAGTGTAGTAGTTACCGTAGCTATACATACCGGCGTTAGAGGTAGAGTTAGTAGAGTTATTAGCGGTTGGGTCAGTTGGACGATCTGCGACGTTTAGGGCGGTTGGGGTATTAACGTTATTGTAACGAGGGAAGCGATTGGCCTGATAACTACCCGAAATGGTATTAGCGGTACTGCCGTCTATACTATATAGGCTATTTGCGGTAGTGTAGCTACTAGTGGTAGTCCATGGCGCTTCTGGATTAGCGAGACCAGTAAAGCCAGTTTCGTAACCTTGGGCTAGAGCAATATTAGTCGCGCCAGTTGTATCAGTGTTTTCTAGCCTCATGTTTTCAATCATCCAGCAGTTGCCGTCCGCGAGTTTAGCGACCGCGTAGGTTTCGTTATCCCGCTGATCAGTTAAAGCGGTAACGGCGCCGGCTTGAAGGCTAGAGCAACCGGACCAATCCTGTAGAGAACCAGCGGATTTAATCCAACGAGCATATAGGCTTAAACCATTATTTTGTCCAGTATAAGTTCCGGCTGTAAATTCAATATATTCTTGCGGACCATAGAAGCCGGTAGAGTCAGAATAATCGTGAGTGGTAGACCACCCCGCAAAACCGTAACCATCGCGGCTAAAGTTAGAAGCAAGTAGTGTAGCAGACGTATCAGACGAACTTATCGTTTGGCACCCCATCGACCCTAAAACGTTAGAGCCGTTCGGATAATAACAAATCTTCCCAGCGTCGGTAGTCTGCGGTTGTAATGGGATTTCGGATGACGGGTTGACGATAGTATACCTCACTTTCCCATTATAGGTTCCGGCGAGCTGGGACGGGGAGATGTAGACTGCATAGTAGGCGTTTAAGGAAGCTTCGGCGGTAGCTGTCACGGAATTAGCTACGGTCGCGACCTTCGCGTAGCTAGTCGGGACGTTGGCGTAATTATTAAACGGGCTGACGATAGTCGGCGTATAGGCGCCAGCTCCGGAGCTAGTGACAGCTTCGAGTTTCATGGCCCAGGAAGAAGGCGTCCCGGAGGTATTCGTTCCGGTATCGAAATAAACTGCCGGATTGTTAGACAACATTTTCGTATTGCCATATTCTTCATTAGAATAACCGATTGCATAAATTGAGAAGCCGTCGTTAGTATTGCAAAAGACTGAAATCGGGGTCGGGCCGATGTCGTCTTCGTATTGTGCCGGCATTAAGGAAACATTATAGGTCTCGCCGCTACCGGAAGTCGTTTCGAGCGTACAAGCCGCAGGAACTGTAATATTGATTACATCAACAACTTCGGTTTCTGCGCTTACATTAAAACTTGATAAAAAAACTGTGATGCTAAAAATAATAAGTAATACTACGACATTTCTAGCTATAAAAATACACCTTCTCATACTTATAATATTAGCATAACTATTTTAAAAAATATAGAGATTTTATGAGAGTTTTTTAACTAATTCCTTTAGTTCAGAGTCGTTTTTACATTTAAAGGTAAGGCTACGTCCGGAAATTCTCGTTACAACATTATATTTCACAGTTAATTTATCTTCGTCTTTACGATAGGCGTCGCGTTTTAACGCGGCCGAGCTAGACTTTTTGGTTGTTTCGGCAAAATAGCGTTCGACCCGTCTCGCGGTCCAGCCTTCTTTAATAATCTTCGGAAGAACTTTCCTAATCGTCTTTTCGTCGCGCGAAACGAGCGGTCTCATTACGCCTTCAGTGAGTTTTTCCTTAACCATAGTTTTCTTAACGTCTTCGGGTAAAGTTAGAAGACGAAGCGTGTTTTGGACGGTTTGTTCACTCTTCCCTACTTTGGCGGCAATATCTTCCGCAGAAAGATTAAACTGAGTTTTTAATTTCGCATATGCGGTTGCAAGTTCAATCGCGTTTAAGTCTTCACGTTGCGCGTTTTCAATGATTGAAAGCTCTAGGCGATTCTGAGAATCTAAGGAACGGATGATTGCGGGGATTTTCTCTAATCCAGCAATTCTCGCGGCGCGCCACCTTCTTTCACCGGCGACTATTTTGTACTTCCCGTCTTCTTTCGTAACGACGATTGGTTGCAGGACGCCATGTTCTTTGATTGAAGCGGCGAGCGCGTCTAGGGCTTCTTGGTTAAACTCGCGTCGGGGTTGGTCCTCGTCGCGAACTATGTCATCGAGTTTTAATTCTTTTAGCTTACTTTCTTTCTTGTCTTCTGTCGCTGTAGGATCAAACTCGTCGTCAATTAATTCCGTCGGGATTAGACTTTCAAATCCCCTTCCTAATCCTTTCATTTCTTTGTCCTTTCTATTACCTCTTTGGCAAATTCTTTGTAGGCTTTTGCGCCTTTAGAAAACTTATCATAAGCTCCGACTGGGACGCCATGGCTCGGAGCTTCAGCGACACGAACGTTACGCGGGATTGTAGTTTTAAAGGTTAGCTGTTTAAAGTATTTTCTAATTTCGGCGTAAACTTGAGCCGAGAGGCTAGTTCTTTTATCATACATCGTCGCAAGAACGCCGAGGAGTTTCAAATTTGGATTAGCTTGTTTCATGACGAGTTTCATGGATTCAAGAAGCTGCGCGACGCCTTCTAGGGCGTAAAACTCGGTTTGGACCGGCAATAATAGATAATTACTCGCAATCATGCCATTAACCGTTAATAAACTTAAGGACGGAGGCGAGTCGATAATAATATAGTCGTAATCTTTTTCTACACTACGAACTACGTCGCGAAGACGAACGAATTTTCTTTGCATGCTAGTTATCTCGACCTCGGCGTTCGCAAGTTCAGGGGTAGTCGGAGCGAGATTAAAATTTTTATACTTCGTTGAACGGATAGCGTCTTTTAGTTCGGCTTGACCTAAGATTACTTCGGTCATAGTCAGACCAAGACCATTTTTATCGTTTTTCTCAATACCGAGACCAGAAGTCGCATTACCCTGGGGGTCAAAATCAATTAAAAGCGTTTTCTTCTTACTTTTCGCAAGATAATATGCGAGATTAACGGCGGTCGTTGTCTTTCCGACGCCGCCTTTTTGGTTCGTAATACATATCACCTGCGCCATAATACTTACGATTATAGCATAAAAAATAAACCCCGTGGGGTTTATTTTTTATCCGATTTTTACGATTTCGATTTCGGAGTATTTCTGGCGGTGACCAGTTTCGGTGTGGACGCGCTTTTTCGCTTTGTAGCGAATCACGCGGAGTTTATCACCTTTTACTTCAGGCGTTTTGACTTTAGCTGAAACCTTAACGCCTTTTACCGTAGGAGTACCGACAGTGGTTTTATCGCCATCGATTACAAGTAAAGCATCAGTTTCGAGCTCTTTAGTTCCTTCCGGGAGGAGGTCCACCCGTAGGGTCTCTTTTTCCTCGACGAGATATTGCTTCCCGCCAACGAGGATAACTGCTTTCTTCATATTAATCCTTTATTTAGACTATAGACTATTCTACCATATTATCTGGTTTTTGGGAAGAGTCTTCGGCGATTTGATCTGTTCGGCCCGCGCCTTTAGCTGCGGCTTCGTATTGTCTCAATGTCTTACGAGTACGGTAGACATAGTAGCCACCTCCTGCGATACCGAGCGCAATAACGGATGCCATGACGATTTCGAGCGGCCCGGTTGACGGAAGTTCTTGGCAACCTTCCATCTCTGGATTGGTCTTACAAGTCTTCACGACAACATTACATTCATCGCCAGTAACTGTCAGAGTTAGCCCAGCGTTTTTATTGCCATCGTTTGTACTGACGGTAACAGCGTTGGTTAGTTCGTCGCCACAATTTACATCGTCTTTCACGACAGCCTGATAGGTTACCTCAGCCCAGCCGGTACCACCAGCATAATCGCCAATGTTCATACCGTTTTCCGAGATAATATCATCGTTAACAGCTTTTCCTTCGGTAAGATTGTTATTATAGAGTTTTGCACTGCCAGCGACGTATTCTAGTCCGTCTGGTAAGACATCTCTTATCACAACATTTGTTTGGTCCATAGTACCAGTGTTTTGATAGCGTACCTTAAAGGTTACCACACCGCCGCGCTCAACCGTAGTAGCATCGCCAACTACGGATTTTGAAATATCAAAACCTGGAGCATCGACAAAGATTTGGTAGGTAATATAACCAGCATATTCATTACAACCCGGTAAAAGACCGGAGAATTTATTGTAACCGAGTAAAGCGCCATCACCGAAGAGATAGTCAGGACCAATTGAAGTCCCATCTAGGGTACCGCCGTTATGAATAATTGCCGTACCTGGAACATAGCGAAGGTAAACATCTTGGGTTGAAGTCATATAGGCACCATCCCAAACCGCAAGTGGGTCAGTATCCGCGGCAAAGACTGTAGCCGAGACGGTCG
Organism: Candidatus Saccharimonadota bacterium; assembly: GCA_017645955.1. GTDB lineage: Bacteria > Patescibacteriota > Saccharimonadia > Saccharimonadales > Saccharimonadaceae > Nanosyncoccus. The sequence continues at coordinate 1,387 of JAGCNM010000050.1, read as the reverse complement.
CTTTTTCGCCAGCTTTTACTGTTGCTGGGAAACTCGATTTTACTGAAGCGCCATCGGCGATACCGATAGCGGTCTTCCCTACTTCATGCGCATCGGCATTATTGTGATAGTATATATATACTTCGTAAGTTTTACCTACTTCGAGTTCTACTTCATCTTTATAATGTTCGTCATCGCTTACTTCACGGATACGAACGAAGTTTCGTTCGTCTCCGACGCTAGGGTTATCCGTAATTGAGTTAAAAGTCGCATACGGAGCTGGGTCATCCCATGTAAAGGTAGTACGCTCTGGGCCCCAAGGCGTGTCGACAAGTGCCGATGCTGGAGATGGCGTAAACATGTTCCCCGCTAGCGAGAAGGCAGCTAGACCGAGTGTTAAAGTTAATAGTTTAGTTGTTTGAAAAGTTTTCTTCATTTTAGAAATCTCCATTTTCTACGGCCGCTTCTTCGCCCGCATCAGTGTAATTATCGCCTCCGACTTCGGCGCCTCCGCCGTCTTCCCCGCCTGTTGCGGCGGCTTCGGCTTGAGCTTCGTTGCCGGATTCATCTACTTGTATACCTTCATCAATTGTTTCTTCGTCCCAGTAGGCGTTTTCTCCTGCCATTGAAGGCGTCTCGACGGTTTCTCCTTCTTGGTTACCAGTTTCTTCGTTGCCTGCTGTTGCTTGGTTTTCGCCACCAGGTAGTCTTCCCTCATCGGTATTTGCACCTTCAGCGATGATGCCGCTTTCGGCAAAGCCAGTTTCTTCGTTGATGCCGTTTTGTTCGCTACCGGAGCCTGGAGTGGCTTGGTTGTCATCTACGTAACCTTGGTTACCTGCGTTGACTTCTTCGCTTTCCTCACGAGTAACTTCCGCGGCTGGGTCTACGAGGTCGGACGGATCTACGAGGTCGCCAGCATGTGGATCGCCAGATTTACCCCATTCAGGTTCCGGCGTAGGAGTCGGTTCTGGAATAGGAATTGGGGTTGGGATTGGGGTTGGTTCTGGTTCTGGTTCTGGAGTTGGAGTCGGAGTTGGTTCTGGCTCCGGAGTTGGAGTCGGAGTTGGTTCTGGCTCAGGTTCTGGGATTGGAGTTGGGATAGGAGTCGGAATCGGTGTCGGAATTGGTGTCGGCTCTGGTTCAGGTTCCGGTGTAGGTGTAGGAGTTGGGATAGGAGTTGGGATAGGAGTCGGAATTGGTGTCGGCTCTGGTTCAGGTTCCGGTGTAGGTGTAGGAGTTGGTTCTGGCTCCGGAGTTGGAGTTGGAGTTGGTTCTGGTTCAGGTTCCGGTGTAGGTGTAGGAGTTGGTTCTGGCTCCGGAGTTGGAGTTGGAGTTGGTTCTGGTTCAGGTTCCGGTGTAGGTGTAGGAGTTGGTTCTGGTGTTGGCGGAACGTATGGAATTCTTT
>JAGCNM010000049.1 GCA_017645955.1 Candidatus Saccharimonadota bacterium | reverse complement strand
TATGGCGTAGTTGTAATTCGCCGGAACGGCGATGGTCGTTTTTTCGTTATAAAATTTTACGAGGAAAAAGATGGCGCCGGTAACAAGAATACCAGCAATAAACCAGAAACCGTATTGGATCCAGCGTTCTTTTTTATATTTACTTAAATCTTGGCTCAAAACTCAATCTCCTTTATTATTTCGTCGATGCGATTATTTAAATCGTCAATCGTTCCATTATTTAATGCATAATAATCGGCGGCAACAATTGGCCCACCCTTTTCAAGATTTTCGATTTCAGAACGGTCGCGTTCACGAATAGCCGCAGCGTCAAATGGACGAACTGGACGTTTCATGACCCGGTCGTAGCGAAGCTTTTTATCGACTATCACTGCAATAAAAGTTAGGGACTTCTGAAACTCTTTCTTTAAGATTTTATACTCAGTCCAGGAATAGACGCCGTCTAAAACAATACGTTTTTGACCGGCACTAATTAAATCTTTCGTTTCGGCGATGACTTGGTTAACAACCCAGTCATTCCCTTCCTTTTCGCGGATTTCTTCACGGAACTTCTTTTCGTTGTCTGGTGTGATTTCGATTCCCCGTCGTTCCATTTCGTTTAAAATCATGCCACCAAAGTAAACCTTAGGGTAGCCTTTTTTAGTAAGATAATCGACTACGACAGATTTCCCACTTCCGCTCATTCCGACTACAGCGATAATCTTTACGTTTTCCATAATAATAGTATAGCACATTTATGTGGTATAATAAGGTATGGCAAATTTTTTTACGCTGAATGATAATTTGGATTCCATTATTGCTGAGACTTTCCCTGATAAAACAGTAAAGAAGACTGAGCATATTCTAACTGGGTGGACAAATATTGTCATAGAAGTAACAACGAACGAGGGTTCGTATTTTTTTAGGTTCCCGAGAAATCCGTTTTGGTCGCGGATGATTGTAAAAGATGCGACCGTATGTAATTTCGTAGACGGCAAGACGAGCTTTTATACACCACAAATGAGACTCTGTTACGATTCTAAAAAGCGGCCGTTTTCGGTACATAAGAAGATTGAAGGGTATACGCTAGGAGATAGAATATATCATTTATCACATACAGCTCTAACTGGTGCGGCGTATGATGTTGCAAAGTTTATTAAAGAGCTTTCGGGAATAGATTTGCGCGAAGCGCCAGCGAAAGTTAAATATCCGTTATCTAAGTTTTTAAAAGAATTAGATTACGAGCACTATGAAAAGCATATTGACGAGGACCATAAATATATTAAGAAGACCGAGACTAAGAATTTAGTGCATGGCGATTTAAACCTTGGGAATATTTTACTTGATAAGAACGATAAAGTGATTGGGGTGATTGACTTTTGTTTTGCGGGGACTGGGAACCCGAACATGGACGTCGCGAGAATCGTTTCTAGGCCGGCGCCAAAAGAGTTTGAAGAGATTTTCTTAAGTCAATTTGACAATACGGAAGAGATTTCGCGAATGAAAAAGGCGTGGCAAGACATTGATAATGGATATGCTGAACATATCCGGACGAATTTCCCGGAGATTAATTTGAATCAGTTGTAATTCATTCTTCGGTTTTTTGGAATAAAGTATAGTTAATTAGCGTTCGAAAGCACGCAGCGAACAGTGTACCCTTCCGATTGAGAACCATCAGTTCCATAGTAGGAGGGGTTATATCCACTACCTAAACTCGAGCCACCATTATCACTAACACCATAACTTGTATAACTGAAAGTATTAGATTTGCTCCCTGAGCTAGTCCAATATAGGCCCTGCGCACGCCCTATCACTTTTTTACCATATCCGTTATATTTATAATTCGTGAAAGTGCCATGTTCATGATGAGAAATAAAGCCACCAAGGACGAAATTATTAGGATACAGGCGCGGGTCAATTTGGTCCATTAAATAGAGAGATCTGTATTCTGAGTCACTTGGTAATTTCCATCCTACTGGACAAATCGAAGTCATAGAATTAACACTGCTAGTAATAGCTTCCGACAAGTTGGTTGCTGCATACCAAGAATAATAATTACCAAAAGCATAATTGTTTTGATTAATATTTTCAACCACAGTTTCTAGCGAGGACATATTAATATTAGAGATTTGTTGCACAGGATGCACGTTGATCCAATCTTCACCATAAGTCGCAGCCGGCAATGTACCGGCAGATTGCGTGTCGGCAGTAGTAAGTGTTATTGGATTATCTCCGCCAAGACGTAAGTTTTCTATCATCCAGCAATTGCCATCAGCAAGTTTAGCTACGGCATATGTATCATTATCTCTTGTATCCGTTAATGCCGTAACGTCACCAACACTCATGCTAGAACAGCCAGACCAGCCTTGAAGGTTACCAGCCGACGGAAGCCAAATCGCATACATAGTTATTTCATGACTATTGTTAGCCGAATTAATCATGTTCTGATCTATAGTGATAGTTTCATTCGGTCCATAAAGGTTAGCTGTACTAAGATGGCTGGCTGCATTCTGATCTAGACTCCAACCAATAAAACCATAACCTGTACGTTTGTAGTTTGGAGCTAAAAGAGTTATTTCTTGATCTAGAGTAAATTCTTGTAGAAATTGATAGTTATATCCACTAGATGCATAATATTCATGCACTCCCATACCGAACTCATTAGAAGCTCCATTGCCATTATAAATAAGGCTATATGGATTATAGGCCGATAGTGTAATAGTGGTACCTTTTAGACTTTCGTATTCGTAGAATAAAGAGTTTGATAAGTCATATTCATCGATAATATCTGCAGTATAGGTGCCGCCGGGAGTACATACATCTTCCTGCAACTCATCATCCCAATAACAATCTTGAGTTGGGATTTCGGTAGTCCATTTACCTTTCCAAGGATTAGTCTCAGCATAAGTTCCAGAAATAGGAACAATAGAACAATCATTACTTGGCAATTCTTCGCCAGTCGCACCTGGCTGTTCGGTGTCATATACAGCATAGATTTTAAAATATGCACCATAGTCATAACCAGGTTCTGGCGCAACTCCATAAACATTCATAAACAACGTCACCTCATTTCCATCCAACACTGCAGTTCCTGTGCCAACTTTTTCATAATCATCTACAATTATTTGATACTCGTCTGGTTCACTATTCCCATCCCATGCACCCTTAATCGCTATAATAACTCCATCAGTTATCCCGTAATCAACCACAACTTTAACCTTATCAGCATTCGGAACCGTAATTGTCTGGAGAATATTCTCACTATCTGTATATGATGGACTTTCTTGTTTTTGAGTGCCATCACTATTAAGATTAGATGTTCCAACTGTAGTGTATGGAGTATTGGCTACATATCCATATCCTCCAGGCTTACAGACTTTTGCATATTTAACTGTATTAGTAGTTTGTCCATTTGGGAAAGTGAGGTCGTTGCCATCAAAGATAACTGTAACAGCATCTTTTAAGGCATCACTATCTACGTAGTTTGGATGCACCATCACATATTTAACCTTACCAATATAAGTATCAGCAGATTGAGTGTTAGAAATGTAGACTTGGTAAGTAGTAGTAAGAGTAGTACCAGTAGCACTTTCTCCTGTATCAATGTCAGTACCAGCAGTACGTTTAGCTACTAAGGTATAGTCGTCTGGAATAGTATGAAAAGAACCGAATCCATTTTGAAGTTCTATTGGATAAGTAGCATTAGAATCTGTAGCTAGTTTCATAGCCCATTGTGAGTTACCTGAAGTTTGTGTTCCTGTAGCGATATCAAAGTTAGAACCTAGAGTCTGACTAGCTAGTACTGTATTACCGTCTGTATTATTAGTATAGCCTATAGCATAAATAGCAAAGCCATCATTATCATTACAGAAGGCTCTTAGTGTAGTAGTTCCTACTTCTGAGTTATATGTGCCATTATTAATTGTGGCATTATGAGAGTTCATGCCAGTTCCTCGCATAGTACAGGAAGTTGGGACTGTAATACTAACATCGTCTACTACTGAGTCATCGGCAGAAACAATACTAGAAGATAAGACAAAACTAGAAAGAATAATCAAAAACAACAGAATAACTGCTGGAGCGTATGACCTATTAATGCTCATGGTTAAATTATAACCTACTAACGACGAGTTAGGCAAGAGTTTCTAGGTATTTTATTTTCGCGTCGCGACGAGCATCGTCGTCGTTTTTTGGAAGCTCTTCCCTTTTCGAGTAGTCTTCAAAAATCGTGAGACAGTTTTTTATTGGTCCGTCATAAATCGGCGGTTTGTCGTAAACACTCCAAAGAATAATGCGTATATCTGGCGCGGTTTCGGCATAAAACTTTATCGCTTTTAAAGTAGCGCGAATAAACTCTTCTTCGGTTTCTTTAGTATGACGCCAAGCACGGCCGCTTAGGAATTTTTCTGTCACGGTAGACGAGACGGCTATCATGAGGAATAGGGTTTCGTAGTTGCTCGCCGTTAATAATTTTAGGAGGATTCCTTCCATCTCGGGATCGAGAAGCGTAACATCAAGTACGATGTCGTAACCATTTTTAATAAGCTCAGTTAGAGTTAAAAACATCATGATTGTCGCAAATTCGTCAGTGTTTTTGCGAAGGTTTGCTTCGCCGTAATAGTCTTTAATTTCTATATAGTGAGGATGGTATTCAACAAAACGACGAGCGGCAATTAAAATCGGGTGGAAGTTATTTTTTTCATTATACGCTTCGACGGCTGGAAGAATTTGAGTCGTTTTGCCGGAGCCGGAGATGCCAGCAATGCGGATGAGATGGCGATTTTTAGTCGCCGCGAGAGTAAAATCTTCAATGACCTTTTTCAAAATGGCTGGATATTCATCTAGTTTAACTTGCCATTCTGATTTAACTTTTGAAGGCCAATGGGACTTCATGTAAGTTATGATTTTTTCTAATTCGTTACTACCTTCAGACATTTTTTACTTTTCCTCACTTCGATTTTTTTAATATTCGTTAGAGTTTTATACTCGCCTTCGGCTTGAAGTTCGACAGTTGCAGGTTCTAAAAATTCTAATACGTCACCTTTAGTCTCAGAACCCGGTACGCGGGAGAAAATACTTTTCATCATTAACTTCATTAGTCGCCAGAAATTTGTAAGGCGGTCGGTTTCGGAACGAAAAACTTTCGGATTTTTATAATCTTCCCCGCCCTTCATGACGCGAGCCATATATTTACCATTCATCGCAGCATAGTCTGAAGTTTTTTTAGGTTGAAGTTCATTATTTAGTTTAAACTCGGGAAGAAATGTTTTTTTATGGCGATGCTTAAAATACCAGCTGGCGAGATTGGTATAGGAGCCAATCTTACGGCCAAAGGATGTTTTTAGAGTTTTTCGCATTTTAGGACTATCGTACAAATGTACTGCTTCGGCCATCATGCCGATGGTAACATAACAGGTCGCATAACGGAGCAGCTTACCATCCACAATGATTTCGAGAGGATAGAGGCGGTGGTGGTCACCGCAAGCCTCAATAATATCCTCTAGAGTCTCTGTGCCGAGGGTGCGGGAGAGGTCGTTGAAGTTGCCGAATGGCAAAACGGCGAGTGTGACGTCTTTGCCGGATTTCAGAATTGCGTTAGAGGAAATGACGCCCGTCGCATCACCGCCAGCTGAAATGACGAAGTCACCGTCTTTTAAGAGCTTTGCGAGTTTGGCTGCGTTTTTATCAACGTCGGTTGGTTCAACTTCGTATTTACCAATAATAAAACCTTTTAAATCCTTTTGGCGATCTAAGACTGCTTTTTTGACATCAGAATAGCGCGAAGAACGAGGATTATAAACAATGAAAAGCTGTTTCATTGGAAGCCTTTAAGATGGCATGAGGAATTTTATTAATGCATACGAAACCGCATAAAGAATAAGGCCAATAATGATTTCTAGCATGCGACGTTTCGCTTTCCGAGTTTTTTCTTCGCTACCGCCGGCGGTAAGATATTGTACACCAACAACCGAAATACCAACAACACCAAGAATACCAACACCAATTGAAAGAATATCAACAACAAGTAAAAGAATACATTTTACTCCGTCACTACTTCCGGCGCATCCTTTTAGAATGTTCGCTTCAACCGCTCCGAAAGATTCGGGTCCGCTAGTTGCAAAAACTGGAAGATTAAGGCTAGCGAGACTAAGAACGAAAGTTGCAATAATAATTAATAGTTTTTTCATGTGCCTCCTATCTTAAATACTCATGTAATTTTTTTGTTTCTTTATTCTTGCGAAGTTTTGAGAGAGCTTTTGCCTCAATCTGACGGATGCGCTCACGGGTAACATCAAATTCGGCGCCAACTTCTTCCAAGGTATGCGGACGACCGCCGCCAATGCCAAACCTCAGGCGGATAATTTTTTGTTCACGATCAGTTAAAGTCGCGATGATTTCGGAAAGTTGTTCTTTTAAAATCTGGTTCGCGGCGGAGTCTTCCGGCGAATCGCGTTCTTCATCCTCAACAAAGTCTCCTAAAACTGAGTCTTCATCGTCGCCTTCGCGCCCAACCGAAGCATCAAGCGAAGCGATGTCCTGTTTAATTCGCATCACATAATCAATTTTTTCCGGCTCCATATCGAGCTCTTTTGCGATTTCCTCGTTAGTCGGTTCGCGGTTTAATTCGGAGGTTAGTTTGCGAGAAGTTCTTAGAACTTTATTAATAGTCTCAACCATGTGGACTGGAATACGAATGGTTCGGGCTTGATCGGCGATAGCACGCGTGATAGCCTGTCTTACCCACCAGGTCGCATAAGTAGAAAACTTAAAACCTTTATCAGGATCGAACTTTTCAACGGCACGAAGAAGACCAGTATTCCCTTCCTGAATTAAATCGAGAAAATCAAGCCCGCGCCCGCCATAACGTTTCGCGATTGAGACAACGAGACGCATGTTCGATTCAACCATTTTATTCTTCGCCTTTTGGTCGCCTTTAACAATTCTTTGCGCGAGGTCGGCTTCTTCTTCCGGGGTTAAAAGCGGAATCTTTCCGATTTCACGAAGATAGAGCCTTACCGAATCGTCGGCAAAGGCGTCAACGTTTTCCGCGGTAATCGCAAGTTCCTCATCAGAAAGCTCTTCCTCGTTTTCGAGGTCATCAGTTTCCGGTTCTTCAATATCAAGATTTAAATCTTTTGCATTCAAAATATCGTCTTTTTTAACGCTCATTACGTGAAATTATAATCTATTCTTGTGATTTTTACAAGTTTTAGATTATTCTATTCAAAAATTGGAGTATTAATAGTGATTGTTTTTTTATCATAGTCGATAGTCGCTTCGGCGTCATAAGGAATAATGCATCTCGGTGTAGAATGGCCAAAATTAACATTGTATAGAATCGGAGTTTTTAAATCGGTAAATACTTCTTCATAGACTTGTTTATACTCCTCGTAAAATGTTTCATCAATTGGTTTGCCGACAATAATACCTTGAACGGAGGCCAGGATTCCATGTTCTTTAAAGTAATTAAGAATTTGTTTTAGTTTATCGGGAGAGATTTTTTCCTCTGAAGTTTCGATAAATAATATTTTTTCTTTCCACTCATCTAAGCTCGGCAAGATATTGTATTTAAGATAAATGTCTTTTTCGTCTGCATATCGTTCTCCCGTGTATGCATCGTACAAACTTTCTAGACATCCACCGTAAAGTTTACCAGTTCTTTTGCCTTTGCCGTTTAAGGTCTCAAAACCATGTTGTTCTTTTACTGCCTTTCTAGGTTGATTAATCTCTTCTGGGCCATAGCTTTCCCTCTCTAAATACCAGGTATCACTAGATGTGATTTCAAAACTATCTTCATTTACAAAAAGTTTGTCAAAATAATATTTCGTATATGGTAACATTTCCTTATCTAATTCAGCCACATCAGTTAAAAAGCAAGGACCATAAAAAGTTGATAAGCCTAGTTTATTAAGCATTAAATGGTTGTTGGTGGTGTCAGAATAGCCCATAAAGATCTTAGGGTTATTTTTTACGGCTTTTATAAATTCTTCATCTTCCATTAAAAATGGTATCGTTTTATAGGTATCGTCGCCGCCTATAGCACAAATAACTGCTTTAATGCTTTTATCTAAAAAAGCATTTTTTAAATCGCTAGCCCGAGTCTCGGGATGATTATTAAGATAATCCATGTCTTTTGTGGCGTTTGGCATAATAACTGGGTTTAAGCCAAATTGTTTTAGTCTTTTTAAACCAATCTCTAATTCATGTTTGCAAAACGGCATACCAAGTAGCCCCCTAGATAAGCTTACGATAGCGACTTTGTCTCCTTTGTTTAGTTTTTTTGGTTTTTTCATATTGATTCCCTTTCTTAAGCCGAACGCTATTTTTGTAATTGATAGATTTCCTTGAGGGTATTTTCATATTCTTCAGATTCTTCGTCAAGAGACTCTAACTTAGCATTTAAGGTTTTAATTTTTTCTTGGGTAAGTTCCTTTTCATAGCGCATAAGGAGTTCTTTTGCTTCTTTCTCTAAATCGGAAAGGCCGATGTTTTCATGTTCACGATTAAAAATGAGTTCGAGTTCGTCTAACTTAGTTTCATCCTCGGGGATATTAAACGGGATTTTAGTTTTAGTGATGCCGCCGAAGACTTTTAAGGCAAGTAAACTATTTTCAAGTTGTTTTAATTTATCACTTTTTACTTCGGTCTTTGGCTTTTTTAAATAACGCTTTGAGGATTGTTCTAATTTTTTATTCAGACGATCGCCTTTTTCTCGAAGGATTTCAACTTCGATGCCGAGCTTTTTTGCGACTTTCTCTTCGTAGGAGGCGCGTTCAACTTCGTCTTTAATATAACCAAGAAGTTTAAGGGCAACATCAGAATATTTACGTTTTCCTGGGGCGGTGTTTAGATTTAGGCTATCTTCGTATTTATTCAAAAGCCAGTCGACCGCTGGGATGCTAGTCTCAACGGCTTTTTGCCAGAGCATCGGGTCTTTTTGGATTAATTCGTCAGGGTCTTTAGCGCCATGGTAATCGGAGATGACGGTTAAATCAACGCCAAGGTCGCCTGCCATCATAATCGCCCGCTCAGTCGCCTTAATACCAGCTTCATCGCCGTCATAGGCGAGACGGATGTCGGAAGTTAGATTACTTAAGGCTTTTAAATGTTGTTCGGTCATGGCGGTACCGCTAGTTGCGACGGCTTCTTTGACGCCGGCCTGATGGCTCGAAATGACGTCCATGTTCCCTTCGACGATAACAACAAAACCGCTACGACGAATTGACTCTTTAGCTTGATATAATCCGAAGACGAATTTTGATTTATTAAAAAGTAGGGTTTCGGGAGTGTTTAAGTATTTCGGTTCGGCTTTTTTAAGTACGCGAGCAGTAAAACCAATTACGTTGCCGGTCGTATCGATAAACGGGACTGTCATCCGGTCGCGAAAAAGATCGGTTTTAAAGCGGTTGAGAAGACCGGCAGCATCTAGTTCTTCGAGCGAAAAGCCACGTTTTTTTAGCACTTCAACGAGCGCTTTCCCGCTCGCTGGCGCATAGCCAACTTTAAACTCGGCGACGGTTTTACGATTTAAGTTCCGTTTATAAAAAACGTATTCACAAACTGGTTTATTGCGAACAAGGCAGGCTTGGTAATATTTTGTTGCGAGGGCGAGAGCTTCGCGTGCGCGGGCTTTTTTCTTTGTTACCGCTGGATCGCCGCCACGATATTTCGTCAAATCAACGCCGGCCTGGCCAGCGAGTTTTTCAAGTGCTTCTTTAAAACTGATTCCTTCAACTTCCATGACGAAAGTAAAAATGTCGCCGCCTTTGTTTGCGGAAAAATCGTGCCAGATGCCCTTTTCGGGTGAGACCATGAAACTAGGAGTTTTATCAACTCCCCAGGGCGAGCGCCCTTTAAGATTCCTTCCGGCGCGTTTTAGTTCGATATACTGCCCAATTACATCTTCTACCGCGAGCCTGGATTTTATTTCCTCCTTCGCGTCGTTCATATGGTATAATTATAGCATATGGAAGGGCAAGAATATCTTAATCAGCTCGCCGCCGAAGCGAGACCAACAAAGCAAAAGAATGGACTTTTATCATCAAAGACGCTGATAGTTTTATTGATC
>JAGCNM010000048.1 GCA_017645955.1 Candidatus Saccharimonadota bacterium | reverse complement strand
GTTTTTTATCGTGATAAAATTAGGCAAACTATATAATATATAGAGCGAAGGAGTAAAAATAATGAGCTTAAAGCGCAAAATATTTAATATTTTCGCAGCTTTCATGATTGCTATTGGTTCGATGCCGACAGCTTTTTTGACGGCTTTTGCGGAAGAATCATCGAACCCAGCGGGCGAAGCCCCGAAGAGTTCAAAAACTGTTACCGCTAACGGCGATGGAACTTACGATATTAGAATCGAAATAAAGGGTGTTTCGAGCGAACAGAACGAGGCTACAAAAGCAAACGTGGTAGTAGTTTATGATACTTCTGGAAGTATGAATGAGACGGCTACTTATAAAGAAAATGCAACTGGAAGATTTGGTCTTGTATCTAATCAATATGTTAATCTATATAGAAGGACTAATAGTGGCCGATGTAGTTTGATTGAAAATGATTCAACAACTGGAACAGTTTATACAGATTCACGATGTGATAATGTATATAGTGGCACCACTCGTTACGAAGCAGATAGTACCCGTATGGATGTAGCGCAAACTGCCGTGAATAATCTCGCAGAACAACTCCTCTCGCAAAACGATCCAAACAACGACGCTTTTAAAGATGTAGTAGAAATGGCTTTCGTGGGCTTTGCTACGAATGTACACACTACACAAGCTCCAACAACCAACTTAAACACATTCAAAGGATGGGTTAATAGTACGACTGTAAGTACCGGTGATGACGCTGGTACAAACTGGGAGGCGGCGCTTTCCGCAGCTGATGGTATCTCGTTTGGCAACAATGACAACGATAAGACATATATTATCTTTGTTTCAGATGGAAACCCGACTTTCCGCGCTAGCCAATATGGTGCAAATAATAGTGATTGTTATAGCTGGAGCGGTTTTGGTTTTGGAGCGACCTGTTCGGTTTGGGGTAACGGTCAAACTGACCCTAATCCTTATAGGAACTTCAATGCCGCTCAAGATGTAGCTGAAGAAATTATTGAAAAAGGTAAAGAATTCTATGCAGTAGGGGCTTTCGGTAATGCGTCGAATATGGAAAACTTAGGCGGCACTTATTACAATGCTTCCGATAAGACTGCACTCGAAGCAGCGTTTGCCGACATTGTAGACAAAATCACTAAAGGTCTTTCAGTAGCTGATCTTGAAATCGCCGACGGTATTACTCCGGCAACATCAGTACCAATCGCGGAACACGCTACGGCTGGGGCATTTAGATATGAAGTACCACACACCGAAACAAACGATTGGGGCCAGCCTGGAGTAGGATTTACTGAAGCGTATTTCGACGAGGCTACTGGTAGTGTACATTGGAATCCTAGCTTAAAAAACAGCGATGGAGACGTAACCACTCATAGAACTCTTTCGACTAATGAGACCGCCGCAGTGACCTTTACTGTATGGCCAAGCCAAGAGGCGCTAGACTGTATTGCGAAGATTAAAAATGGTGAGACTTGCGATAAGAATCTGAGCGAATTTGGGCTAGATGTAGTAAACGGTAATTATTATCTAAACACTAACACTTCGGCGAGCTTTACTTATCGCACTGCAACGAAGATAGAAGGCACTTCAGAAGTGTCCTATTCTAATCCTTCAGCTCCAGTAACTATTGAGTTGACAAGAAATATTCCACCACTTCCGGAGACATTGCTTTCAGTTACCAAGGTTTGGGCGGATAGCATGGATCCGAAACAGCGCAACGATCTCAGTAAAGTAACGCTCGATTTCTATGTTGATGATGTAAAAGTGAATACTTATGAATTTACAGGAAACGCAACTGGCAGTGAATGGATTAATGCCAACGGAACTACGGATGGCTATTCGTATGCCGTAGCGCCGGGGGTGATGAAGAAGTTAGCTGGTCTTTCAGAAGCAGAAGTAGCTACCTTGAAGGCTATTGCAGATTCTGAAACCGGTGGTGGAGTCGTAACGGTTAATGGTGTTGAATATGCCATTCTCGAAAAAGGCCACACTTATCGTTTTGAAGAGTTCTATACGCTTACAACTCCGGAGAGCACAAACCACTACAAGATTACGAAGAAAGTTTATCATCCAATGATTGTAGATGATGGAGATATTCATGACGTTGAATTTAGTGAAGACGGCAATACGGCAGTCATTGACGTCGATGAACTCACGAAGCTTTCAGCAGAAAACACTTTGAATGGTGGTATCCGTGTTTATAAGAAGGTTGTTAATAACGACGTAGAAGATACGACGGTTGATGACGAATATACGGTTACAGTAACCATTTCTGAAGATGGTGGTATTTATAAAATTTTCTATGGAGATGGAACTGATTCGGGCAATGTTGAATTTGAAGGTAATAGTTTCACAGTTACGATTCATCAATCCGATATAATCCAGGTAAAGGATTTGTTGGATGGAACTACCTTCTCAGTATCTGAGGAATTGCCGAATGGTTATGATAGAAACAAAGTTGATTATAAGCTAATTGATTACAATAATAACCAAAGCTCAACAACTGGTAGTGCAGCGCAAGTAGTCCATGGTAACATGAGCTCAACCGCGACAATAACGAACTATCTCAGCTCTGGTGATTTGGTTATCTCAAAGACCGTGAAAGTTGATAGTGGAAATGAGGAAAAAGCACAAGGTCAAAAATTCGGTTTTACAGTATACTTCTACGAAAATGAAGACGATGAAGAGCCGGTACGAGTCGACAATACTACTTGTAACTTATCGAAAAACGAAGACGGTGAAGATATAGATAATAGAATCTCACACGAAGGAACTTGTACGATTGAAAATATCCCGAAGGGTTGGCATTACAAGATTGTAGAAGAGGCGAAAGCTGGATTTAACGAAGGTGAGGAAACCGTCAAAGAGGGTACCATTAAGCAAGGTAATAACGAAGAGGAATTTGAAAATACTTACAAAGTAAATTCGTTAAAGACCGATATCTTCGCAAAGAAAGGCTTTACCAATAATATATTCTGGTTGCCTTCAGATAACTTTACCTTCCAGATGAAATATAACGACGCTGTTAAAGATAGTGCGGTCGTCAATTTGGATAAAGATACAGCGACATTTGAAGTCGAAATTACTGACGAGGGCGAGTTTGAATATACAATTGCTGAGCTTGAAGAAGGCTTCCGTACTGGCGTATCGCGTGTCAGCGGTGATAAAAATGTGGTTTGGACAATTGTAACCGAAGATAATGGCGAGGGTGATTTAATCTTAAAGTCGAAAACCGTTTCAAAAGACGATGATGACCAGACCGATAACCAAACGATTTATAACCAATACGTAGGCACGACGACTTACGGCAAGAATAAAGAACTAGAGTTTGAGAAGGACTTGCAGGGTCGTGATTGGAACGATGATGACGAATTCACCTTCACGATTTCAAGTACTGATAGCGACGCACCAATGCCAAAGGATGCAAACGGCAGGACTGTAACAAGTTTGACCGTTGATAAAGACCATAAGAAGGTCAACTTTGGAACAATTGCGTTTGATCAAAGTTTTGTAAACAATAAGGTTTATCATTATACGGTCACTGAGACTTTTGACTCTTCGGCGATTCAAAGCGTAGTACAATCAGATGACACTAAGGACGGAATTTCCTTTACGATTAAAGTTGAATATACTAAGGAAGGCGAATTAAGTTTGGTAGTTTCTGATTATGAGAACACTTTTGTGAATATTTATGAGACTAAAAATATCACGGCAAAGAAGGTTTGGTCAGATGATAGCGACCGAGATGGATTAAGAGCAGATTACGATCTTTACGTAGCAGTAAAAGATGGTGATGAATATGTGGCCTACAAAGCAATTGATGTAAGCGGTACTTCTAATGAAGAAAACTTCACATTTGAAGATTTGCCACTATTCCGTGACGATGCAGACGAAGAGATCGAATACACGGTTGTTGAAGCAACTGGTTGCGCGACGAGTGATAGCGGGGTTATTACTTGCGAAAAAGAGTTTGAAAATAACGAGAGCGACGGGGTTTATAGCGTTAGCTATAGCAATGGAAATACAATTACCAATGCTCATACTCCAGAAACTAAGACTATTACAATCAAGAAGACTTGGGATGTACCGGAGAGTGGTTTACCATCAACCCAACCAGCTTTCATCTTAGTTGATCTCACGAATGATGAGAATAACGAGAAGAAGGCAGTACGTCTAGAAGGAAATGACTATGGCGAATGGACTTCGGACCCGATTACGGTTCTAGCTTATAAGAATCATGGTGAGGACATCACTTACGAAGTTAAGGAAACCGGAATTGATGGCGAGAATAACTTAACCGGCGATAACAAGGATACTTTGTATATTTATAACGGTGAGATTCTTGAAGGTAAATGGGTGGCTGAAAGCGTAGAGGATTCGTTCGAAGTAAAGAACACTTGGACGGCAGCAACAAACGTTTATGAGGGAAGCACTAAGTTCTACATTAAGAAGGTCGACGATAAAGACCGCGCAATGTCTGACGTAAAATTCACTGTTGATGGTAAAGAATACGCGACTAATGCTAAGGGTATCATCGAAATCAAGGTTGCAGAAGATACTGAGACCGCCGAGGATGATTTAACCTTCGCAATTAAAGAAACTGAAACTCAAGAAGGCTATGACCTCGTTAGTGGTACTGAAAACTTAAATGTAACTAGTACAAGTAGCTTCGATAGAGCAGATGTTGACGAGATGAAGAATTATTATACAAAGACCTATAGCTTCGATCCAACCGAAATTAATGGTTATGTCTGGAACGACAATATGTATATTGTAACCAACAATCGAAGCAAGGCTAATTCTTTGAAGATTGAGAAGACTTTCTCGGGCGTCTCGAAAAATGCCTTGAAAGACTTGACCTTTACGGTTACAGGGCCGAACGACTTCGGTGATGAAGGCGAAATGACGATCAACTTCGAAGATTGTGATATTTCGGGCAATAAAGCAACTTGTGAAGTTGACGCAGATATCTTTACTGGTAACTATACAGTTGTAGAGAATAATGCAGAAGTTAAATACTTTGACTTAACTACTTCTGGTGACAATAACGCAACTAAGAAGGTTGGTAGCGGTAGCGATGTGGTCTTTAAGATTACAAACAAATACGTTGCAAAAACAACTTCATATACTATAACGAAGGTTTGGGATGATAATCACGATCAGGATGGTAAAAGACCTGGTAGTTTAACAGTTAATCTTAAAGCCGACGGTAAAACTGTGAAAACTGAACAGTTGTCCGATAATTACGAAGGCGATGAGGAAAACATCTGGACAATTACTTGGGATAACTTACCAATCGCAAATGAAGACGGAGATGTAATTGGTTACCTAGGAGAAGAAGAGTTAAAATCTGATGACTACGATTTAACTAATACCGAAGAAGGAGAAAATTCGATTACCTTTACGAACACTCATGAGCCAGAACTAATTAATAAGACTGGCGAAATCAAGGTTACGAAGATTTGGGAAGATGGTAATAATAAGTTAGGCGTTCGACCAGGTAGCATTTACGTAGTCTTACTAGCAGAAGGTGAGGAATTCGACGCAGCCACGTTCGGCGAGAACAAAGACGGTGAATGGGTCTTTGTATTCGAAGATCTTTATAAGTATAGCGAAGGACGCGAGATTGAGTATTCTGTTGAAGAAGGCAAACTTAGCAACGACTATAGTACTAAGATTGAAGGAAACGCCACGGATGGGTTTGTAATCACTAACCGAAGCACAAATCCTTGCGCATTTGGCGGATGTGGCGGTACCACTCCGAATACTGGTCACTTTACTTCCGAGAATGGGTCTGCAACAGAAGAAGGCAGTATTATTACATTGATGGTCGGAGCTATTACAACAATCGTTCTTAGTTTCGGGATTCTCGTTGGGAATCGCCGCAAAGCTCATAGATTGACAAAATAGCATAAGTGTGATATAATAGGAAGAGATAGACTTAAAGTCCCCTGTAACAAGGGGACTTTTTGGTGGAAAAATTGTCGAAAAAGCTTAAATTTTATATTGACTTAAGGATTTTGACCATATATAATCATAAGTAGCTTAATGGAGGTATTTATGGCAAAGAAAAGAATAGCCTATGCTTTATCGGCGGCGGCATTAATGGCTGGGTCAGGGCTTTTTGCTCCGACGACCTGGGCGGAAGGCGACTGCGTAGCTTCGGACTTAGCATCATTTGAAGCTTGTCTCGCAGGAGATTCTGAGACTATTTCCGCAACTGGTACAATCGTAGTATCAGGAGAGGGAGTAGAGAAAATATTTGTTGTCAATAAAGACATAAATGGTGCGGCTGATTATGATTTGTTCCACATCGAAGACGGAGCAAAGGTTGTAGTTCGTGGTACTGGAACGATTAATGCTGGTCGTTATTTTGCGATTGCAGACGGCGCAGAACTCGTGATTGATGGCCCGACTATTAACGCTATCAGCCCTTCGTCCTACGGTGTATATGCGAAAGATAATGGTCGCGTAACAATGGAAAGTGGGCAGGTTGTAGCTGATTACGCAGCATTTGCAGGAAATAATACTACTGGTGATATGAATTTTTATATCAATGGTGGTTTGTTAAAATCGAATCGCTACCCAGCAATTTATATGCCTGGGCAGGTTGACCTTGTTATGCGTGGCGGTACACTTGATGGCGGTATCGTAGCCAGAATGGGCCAAATCGTAATCGAAGATGGTACAATCAATAAACAATCTAGTCCCGTCGCTGGCGATGGTTTGGATGTTAACTATAGTAGTATGCCAAGTATGGCAGATGAAGCCATTACTTTAGTCGCTGGTTCTTATAAGAGCTCAAATGCTTCATACGGCAATGATATGAATGTCACAATTGCCGGTGGTAATGTACAAATTAACGGCGATATAGTACTTTATGACCTCGGTAATACCGCTACAGGCTACGAACAAGATGTCAATGTTAGAATCGAGGAAGGTCGCTTAACTGGCTTTAAGACTAAATATACTGAAGAAGAAATTGGTTTTGCGCTTAAAAGCGGTTATACAGCTGGCCTTAACTATGCGGCAGATAGAATTAACGTTGAGATTATTGGCGGCGAATTCACGACCGAGCCAGCAGAAGAAAACATTGTGCCTGGCTTCGAAGCAGAATTAAACGAAGACACCAATGTATACGAGATTTATCCAAAATTAGTCGATTATAGCGATTGGGGAATCGAAAGCGATTTTGACGACGAAGACCAATTACCAGTATACGTTGAATTCGACGATGAGTTTATCGCTGATAGAAAAGCTACTTTATCAGCTTTAGTTGTCGAGAATATTGACGAATTAACCTTGACTGGTGAAGGCGAATTACTCGGTGCGGTCGACATTACGATGTATGATCGCGATGCGCATGTTATCGAAGTTAGTGATAATCATTTAGTAGTCTATATTGACTTAGACGAAGAGACCTATAATGAATTGTCTCAATATGACGAGCTCTATGCAGTATACTTTAATGAAGATGGTGAAGAAGAGGAAAGATTCGAAGTTTCACTTGAGGCTTATACCGAAGAAGATTATGCGTGGTATTGGCTTTCATTTGAGACAACCCACCTTTCGACTTACGGTATAGTCGGAGTAAATGGCGAAGATGAAGAAGAATCAACCGCAGCCCCAGATACTGGTACAGTAACAGCAGCTGGCGCTTCAGCAGTGAGTGCAGCGTTAGTCACGGCTATCGCAGTTGGCCTGCTAACATCAATTATCAGCTTTGCATACCTCATACGTAGAAGATAGAAACAAAATAATAGAAAAACAAATGAAAATCCCTTAGAAATAAGGGATTTTCTCTTGAATAAAGATTATTTTTATGATATAATGGTAAGGATATTAACATAACAGGGAAAAGATATGAGTCGTATCGGAAAACAGCCCATCGAAATTCCGGCGGGAGTGACAATCACGGTCGGCGACAAAGAAATTACTGTCGCGGGCCCGAAGGGTCAACTCATCGTCCCGGTTCAACCGAAGACCAAAACGACGGTTGAGGGCACTACGGTTCGCGTCGCAAGAGATGACGACGAGCCAAAGTCTCGTGCTTGGCATGGACTCCAGAGAGCGTTAATTAATAACGCTGTTAAAGGGGTCACTAAAGGTTACGAGAAAAAACTAGAAATTAATGGTGTAGGTTTCAGGCTATCTGGCGGTGGTCAATCCATCGAGATGGCACTCGGTTTTTCACACCCAGTGAAATACACAGCCCCAGAAGGCGTCCAGCTTACTACCAATAAAATGGAAATCACCGTTTCGGGTATCGATAAACAAAAAGTCGGTCAAGTTGCGGCAGAAATCCGAGCCTTGAAGAAACCTGAACCTTATAAGGGCAAAGGCATTAAGTATGTGGATGAAGTTATCATTCGCAAGGCTGGAAAGGCGGGTAAGAAATAATGAATAAGATTTTTAGAGCAAAGAGAACACGCGCAAAGATTCATGGTACTAAGGAACAGCCGCGTTTAACGGTTAACTTCAGCAACCAACATATCATTGCGCAAATCATCAATGATGATGAGGGTAAAACCTTAGCTTATGCGACGACGGTTGGTTCAAAATTAACTGGTTCGATGGCTGAAAAAGCCGCAAAAATTGGTGAGGAAATTGCAAAGAAAGCGAAAACAGCTAAAATCAAGAAAGTTGTTTTTGATCGAGGTTCTAAATTATACGCTGGCCGAATGTCGGCATTAGCCGAAGCGGCGCGTAAGGAAGGATTGGAGTTCTAAGATGCCAGAAACTGAGAAAAAAGCCCCGAAAGTAATTAATAAGTCCGGTACTTTAAAGATGACGGACGAGACGGCGGCGAAAAAAGAGCTTCGTGATATTTCTGGAAAGAAAATGGAACGAAGAGGCCGAAGGGATCGCGTACGCGCAGAAGTCGGTCCTAAGGAATTTGATGATATTACTATCGCAGTTGACCGAGTTTCTCGTACTGTAGCTGGTGGACGCAGAATGAGATTCAAAGCTTTAGTCGCGGTCGGCAACCATAAAAACAAAGTCGGTATCGGTGTCGCTAAAGGCAACGATGTGACGACTGCGGTTGCAAAAGCAACTTCGAAAGCGAAAAAATCAATGGTAACCTTTAATATGGACGGCGAAACGATTTGTCATGAAACCCGTACAAAGGTAACTGGTGCTGATATCTTAATGAAACCAGCAGCTCCTGGTACTGGTATTATCGCGGGTGGTACAGTACGTTCGATTATGGGTCTTACTGGAGTTAAGAACTTGATTTCTAAGTCTCTCGGTTCGACCAATAAGGTTAACATTGCTTACGCCGTTATCGAAGGCCTTCGCCAGCAAGTTCCACGCAAAGAATGGACTAAAGCTAGCGAAAAGGTCGCCGCGAAAAAGGAGACTAAGTAATGAAATATAATGATTTAAGCGTTAATAAGAACACCCGCCCTTCGAGAAAGGGTCGCGGGATTTCAGCTGGTCAAGGTAAAACTGCTGGACGCGGAACAAAAGGTCAGAAAGCACGCGCAGGGCACAACAAGATGCCACGAGGCTTCATGGGCGGCCAACGTGCAATTATGCAAGCTGTTCCGAAGTTGAAAGGCTTTAAGTCTTATCATCCAAAAGCCGAAATTGTTTATACTGACAGACTAAATGATTTAAAGGGTAAAGTCGACAATTTCACGCTTGCAGATAAGAGTTTAATCTCTTCGCCATATGTAAAAGTAAAAATTATTACACGCGGCGAGTTAACTGCTAAAATTGAGCTTGAAACCCAATTCGCTTCGAAATCAGCTATTGAGGCAATTAAGAAAGCCGGAGGAAGCTTTAAGAAAGTTGCTATTGTACAGAGGGCTAAGAAAGCCGAAAAGTAGCTTTAGTGGCCACATAAAAATAACCCCTTCAGGGGTTATTTTTGTGGTATAATGTATCTAAATTAAAGTGGAGTTACCTAAAATGGATGAGAAAGAGTTAAAAACTAGTCCAAAACAACGATTTTTTATTATTCTAATAGCAGTTTTAATGCTTGGTTCGATTGTGGCGAGCTATGCGTTAATAATCGCAAATGGCGGAAAAACAACGACTACCTCGGGTGACGAGATTGAAATTGACGATGAAAAAATTGCCGAGCTCGAAGCAAAATATAATGAGGTAGAACAGAAATTCACAGATGCGACAAAAGCGGACTTCGAGACATTCGCAAAGTATCGCTCAGAGATCAAGGCTTATAATGAGGCTTCCGCAAATACTAGCGGGCTACAAACAAGAGACTTAAAGAAAGGCACTGGCAGAAAATTAGAGGAAGGGGACAAGGATTATTACGCCTATTACGTCGGATGGTGTGCCGACGAATCGGTTTTTGATTCATCCTTTAACGACAACGATAATCCGACCGGCTTCTCGAGAGCGATTGATGCTTCACTTGGGATGATTGAGGGTTGGAACGCTGGCGTAGTTGGAATGAGACTAGATGGGGTTAGAGAAATAACTATCCCCGGAGAACTTGCTTACGGAGATGCAATGGAGATTTGTGGCGGGACAAACAAGCCATTAAAGTTCATCGTTATGACAAAAGCGAAAGAAGAGCCGCTAGTTAGCCTATCTAAAGAGATTGAGGACGCTTATATGAGGTTACAATACGCACATTATGGGATGGATTACGACTCTGTTAAGGGAACTGAATAGGGGTCGTAGCTTGTTGTTATAAGATATTTATTGGAAAAGTATTGACATTTTATTCCGCTTATGATATAATTAGGGTATAGGTTTAGTTTGGGCGGGGAAACA
Organism: Candidatus Saccharimonadota bacterium; assembly: GCA_017645955.1. Lineage (GTDB taxonomy): Bacteria > Patescibacteriota > Saccharimonadia > Saccharimonadales > Saccharimonadaceae > Nanosyncoccus. The sequence goes on along the minus strand of JAGCNM010000048.1, from coordinate 519 downwards.
AAGCCTCGTACCGTTCATCAAATGATTTAGGGGGTTTAAAAAATGAACGCTTACTATCATGAATTTGCGGTTGGTTTCAACTGGTGGATGGTCATCGGGGCAATGATGGTCGTCAGCATGGTACTCCTTGGGGTGTACCGTTATTACCTGAACTCTGAAGTGCGGGTGATCCGCAGGTTCGAAGACAAGCTGATTTCGATTATCGCAGCGTTTGAGGCAGCGATTTTCGGATTTCTGCTGTTCGTCGAATCTCGCGATGGCATCATCCAGTACTTCGACAACGGGCTGACGGAATTCGATTCGCCCATTTGGTCAATTATCCTGATGCCTTTTGTAATCATCTTCGCGGCGATCTTCTTCTTCGTGATTCTGTTCGGTGTGTGCAAAATTGCGAGCTGGGCTCGCAAGGGCTACATCTATGAAAAGAAGAAGGAGGTTCTCCGCAACCGGAGAAACGAACGAATCGACCACTACATGAATAGCACAGGTGTCCACAATTTCAACTTTAGCTAAATTTGG
>JAGCNM010000047.1 GCA_017645955.1 Candidatus Saccharimonadota bacterium | reverse complement strand
CGCTGCCCGCACCCGTTTCGCCACCGTTGCGTTGGCCGTAAAGGCACGCAAGGAGAATCTGACCACACTGACCCAAGACCAGGCTGCGTTCAAAGCGCAGAAGGAATTGCCGAACGGCAAGAAAACCTTCAAGGCCTACTTGTGGAAAGTCTGCGGCGAGGAGTATGATGCTCAGTACGGAGGCTAAAAAAGCCATCAGCCAGGTCAGACCTGCATCAGACCTGCATCGGAAAAAAGCTGAAAACTGAAGGCTGAAAGCTGAAAGCTAAAAAAAAACGCATTTCGTGTAATGAACCCCAAAAGTTGAACAAAAAAAACTTTTGGGGTTTTATTATGAAACATTCGTTTGAAGAACGGTTACAAGCCGTAAAAAAATGTTTAGAAGGCTATTCTCCTAAAGGCGTGGCTCGAGAATTAGGTATAGAAGAACATTATGTATCAGAATGGCTGGCTCGTTACGAGCGATATGGAGAAAACGGCTTGCACAAACATCACAAAAAACGAGCTGATTTTGCAGAAAAATGTAAAATTGTTTGCGAATATGCAGAAAAAGGTGTACCTTTGCACCGAGTTTGTGCTCAATATCAGGTTTCCCTGAGTGCCGTAACACGCTGGACCCGTATTTATAAAGAAGGCGGATATGAGGCTTTGCGCGCTATAAAGCCACCAGGAAAAGGTCGTAAAGGTATGGGACGTCCAAAGAAACAAGAACCGCAGACAGAGTTAGAGCGTCTGCGCTACGAAAATGAGTATTTGCGTGCAGAAGTTGCATTGCTAAAAAAAGTGAGGGCTTTAATGGAAGAACAAGAAAAGCGTCTACACGATATTGGGCGCAAGCCATCCAAACATTAAAGCCCGAACATAGCCTTGATTTACTCCTTAAGATCAAGGGGATGGTTCGTACTACGTATTATTATAATATCCGTCCGAGAGAGGACAAGTATGCGCAAATACGCAAGGATATAGTACGTATATTTAATAAGAACAAGGGGCGTTATGGGTATAGGCGTGTATACCAGCAACTACGCGCGGAAGGTATAGATGTCAACCACAAGACAGTAGCCAAACTCATGGTAGAAATGGGTTTATATGCCCGGAAACCTAAGTTGCGTTACCACTCTTATAAGGGAGAAGTAGGAAAGATTGCGCCTAATATACTGAAACGCGAATTTGAAGCGGACGCGCCTAATCGCAAGTGGACGACAGATGTATCACAGGTAGATATATGTGGCAAGAAATGCTATATATCGCCTATACTGGATATGTGGAACGGAGAGATTATTAGTTACGTAATCTCTGATCGTCCGGACTTAAAGATGGTAGTGGATATGTTGCAGAAAGCGTTCCGCAAACATCCGCAGACAAAAGGCTTGTTAATGCACTCGGATCAAGGATGGCAATATCAGCATTCGCGCTACCAGTATCTGTTACGTGAACATGGTATCACGCAGAGTATGTCCCGTAAGGGTAATTGCTGGGATAACTCTGTTATGGAGAACTTTTTCGGCCTGATGAAGAACGAGCTACTCTATAACAACAAGTGGGAGAGTATGGATGACTTTAAGGCAGCGTTGAAAGAGTATATCCGGTACTACAACAATGATCGCATCAAACTAAAATTGAAAATGAGCCCGGTACAATACCGAACTCACTTTCAAAATCAAGTCAAATAGATTTATTAATCCGTCCAACTTTTTGGGGTCACCTCATTTCGGGGACGTTTTTTTGTATCGGTTACGGGTAATCGGGAGTAACGAGTT
>JAGCNM010000046.1 GCA_017645955.1 Candidatus Saccharimonadota bacterium | reverse complement strand
CCTGTAGTGACCGTCATCGAATAACCATCAGCAAAAACATCTTGCACGCAAGAAGTTGCAAAAAAGATAATTATTCCCATCACAAAATATTTGTTTTTAAACATGTATGACCCTTTGTCTTTTTTATCATAACATAAGCCTAAGAATTTTGCCAAGTTTTTTTAATTTTTTATGATTTTTAAAAAAATGAATTATAATAGTATTATGCATAAGGTTAAATCCGTAATTTTCTTTATCATTTTCTTATTGGTGACGGTCGGAATGGGTGTAAGTGTTTATTTTTCGATTGAAGGAGATTCTGAGGTAGATTATGTAGTTGAAACTAACGTACCGTTCGCGCCGTTTGAGTTTTATGATAGCCAAAGGCAAATTGCTGGAGTTGACGTAGAAATCGTAAACCGGGTCGCGGAAAAAATGAATAAAAATATCCAGATTAAGAATGTCGAATTTGATGTGATTATTGATAATGTCGAGGCAGGTAAAATCGCCGATGCGGGGGCGGCAGGATTAACAATCACGCCGGCGCGCGAAGAAAAAGTTAATTTCACGATCCCCTATTATACGTCGGTACAATATGTGATATATAGTAAAGACTATCCACCTTCACTCCGCGATAATCATGTTGTATGGGAAGCGCTAGCTGGGTATACGCTTGGGTCACAGACTGGGAGCACTGGTTATTTGTTTGTACAGGACGAGATTGATGAGGGCGGAGTTTTAGCAAATACTGGGACGACTGTAAAAGGGATTGATTCGCATCAATTAGCGGCGGACGCGATCAATGCACATATTATTGATTTTGCGATTGCGGATGAACTGGCGGCGAAGTTTATCGTTGAAAAGAATCCAAGCCTCGAAGCATTACCGTTATATTATTCTGGCGCAACACGCGAAGAAGATTATCCAGTTGAGGAAGCCTATGCAATTGCGGTAAATAAAAATAGATCTGAACTACTCGAGGCTTTCAACGAAGTTCTCGCGGGGATGATAAGTAAAGATGAAAATGGCCAATCTGAAATTGATAGATTGGTATTAAAGTATATGGGGTTAGAAGATGAATGATTTCTTTAGCAAAATAGGAGAGCTGTTTAGTACATCATCATATATTGATTCCCTTTTGCACGGTTTTTTGTTGACGATGCAGATCGCATATTTTGCAATTTTAATTGGCGTGTTCCTTGGGACAATTATAGCGTTAATTGATACGGCGAAGCCGTCAAAATGGCTGGCAATTCCGAAGTTTATTTGTAAAGTTTATACGACAATCATCCGCGGAACACCGATGGCATTGCAACTATTTATTATGTTTTTCGTAATATTTGCAATTAAAGGTTTCCCGAGTATTATTACGGCGATTCTAGCGTTCGGATTAAACTCGGCGGCTTATACGGCGGAGGTCATTCGAGGCGGGATTTTGTCGGTAGATAAAGGCCAGACCGAGGCAGGTTTAGCGCTCGGACTATCGCGCTACACAATTTTTATGAAAATTGTGGCACCGCAAGCGATAAAAAATATCATCCCGGCACTAGGAAATGAGATCATTACAGTGATTAAGGAGACCGCAATCGTAAGTATGGTTGGGATGTATGATTTAAACATGGCGGCGAAGGATATTGGTTCGGGCCAAAATATGGCGAGTTACCTCGTACCGATGGTTGTGGCGGCTTTGTTCTATCTCGCAACAATCTATCTAATTACCTTCATCGTGCAACGAGTTGAGAAGAGTTTAAGAAAGAGTGATCTTAGGGCGGAGAAATAATGGAACAGAACACGGATTTAAAGATTAAGAATTTACATAAGTCGTTCGGGAAGAATAAAGTTTTAAACGGGATTGATTTTGAGCTAAAGGAAGGCGAGAGAGTGGTAGTGCTTGGTCCGTCCGGTTCGGGGAAATCGACATTCCTTAGATGTATTAACTGGATGGAAGAGCCGACGTCGGGCGAGATATATTTAGACGGCGAGTTAGTGACCGAGAAAAACGTCCGGAGGATTCGTCGTAATATCGGAATGGTATTCCAGCATTTCAATTTAATTAATAATTTAACTGTGATGGACAATTTAATCCTCGCGCCGATGAAACTAAAACTCATGAAGCGAGCGGCAGCCGAAAAACGCGCGAAACAACTCTTAAAACACATCGGATTGTTAGACAAGGCTGATTCGTTCCCCGCTTCGTTATCGGGTGGCCAAAAACAAAGAGTGGCGATTGTGCGCGCAATGATGCTCTCGCCGGAAGTGTTGTTGTTCGATGAACCAACTTCGGCACTTGACCCGGAATCAATTGGGGATGTTTTAAGCTTAATCCGAGAATTAGCCGACCGTGGAATGACAATTATGATTGTGACGCATGAAATGAGCTTTGCAAAAGAAATTGCGACGAGGATTGTGTTTATTGATAAAGGTAAGATTATTGAGGAAGGTACTCCAAAGGAGTTTTTCTCACATCCAAAAACTCCGCGGGTGAAGGAGTTTTTGAAAAAAGTGTTATAAAGATAACTTGCAATTAGATTTTGGAGTGTTGAAGTTGCGCCGTATAAAAAATACAACAGCTCGGGCGGATTCGTTCGGAAATTTCAGTTCCCTCGCTCATCCGCGACTGTTGTGTTTTTTATCGGGCACCTTCAAGATGCTCCAAAATCTAATTGAAAGTTACCTTGTGTACTTCTCGTTAAGATCAGAGTAGTCGTAGAGTTCGTTGCCGTTAAACCAGAGGTCAATTTCCTTCTTTGCTTCTTCAATAGAGCCGGAAGCGTGAACGAGATTCGGAACGCCAGTTCCCTTCGCGTCGGAATAACCAAAGCTCATATGGGAGTAGTCTCCACGAATGGTGCCCATTTCTGCAGATTTTGGTTCGGTTGGGCCAACGATTTTACGGACTAGGGGTTGGGCTTCGACGCCTTCAAGAACCATAGCGATAACTGGACCGCTCATCATGTATTCGACATTGTAGCGGAAGGCTGTCTCGCCACGACGCGTAATCATTTGGCCAATGTCTTCGTAGTGCTGCCTATAGAGATGTTCGTCCGGCATAACCATCTTCATACCGACGATTTTAAGACCAACGCGCTCAAATCTTTGGACAACTTCGCCAATAATACCGCGTTGAACGGTATCTGGTTTTAGAACTACTAAAGTACGCTGAATATAATCTTGTGATTTTGCCATATTTTCTCCTTTTGGTAATTATATCATATAATAGGTGTATGGATATCTATGACCTCATAAACGATTTTTTAGAGCATCTTGAAGTTGAGTCGGGGAGGAGCAAGAAGACGATTGAGAATTATAGATTATATCTGGAACGTTTTGTTGAGATTTCTTTAGAAGTTTTGAATAAAAATGAGATGGGGCCAGGCGATATTACGAAGGAGTTATTGCGCAAATATCGCTTGAAACTGAATCGGTATGGTTCGGAAAATGGTGACGAGGATTTAAAGGTTATAACTCAAACGTATCACTTGATTGCATTAAGAGGTTTTTTAAAATATCTTGCGAGGCGTGAGATAAAGTCGCTTGACCCATCGCTAGTTGATTTGCCGCACGTCGTCCGTAAACAGGTGACATTTTTGCATTTTGACGAGGTTGAGGATATGCTGAACCAGATTGATTTATCTACTGAATCAGGGTTGCGGGATAGAGCGATTATTGAACTTTTATACTCTGGCGGACTGCGCGTTTCGGAATTGGTTGGATTAAATCGAGATTCAATTAATTTAGAAAGGCGAGAGTTTATGGTGCGCGGAAAGGGTTCGAAAGACCGTCCGATTTTTATTTCAAAATCCGCAGCGGATAGAGTACAGGATTATTTAGATGCAAGAAATGATTCCCTGCCGGCACTCTTTTTAAATAATTCGCGCAATACGCAGGCGGTTGATACTTCGGGAGATTATAGGCGAATGACAGCTCGCTCGGTTGAACGAGTAGTAGAAAAATATGCAAGGCTCGCAGGAATCACAAAACATGTTTCGCCACATACGCTAAGACATTCGTTTGCGACGGATTTATTAATGAATGGTGCCGATTTAAGATCGGTACAATCAATGCTCGGGCATGCTGATATTTCAACAACCCAAATCTATACACACGTAACAGATAAGCATTTACGTGAGATTCACGAAAAGTTTCATTCTGAAACAAATTAATTATTACGGATGCAACGAATCGGGAAGGCATAATCTGTGAAGCGGGAGTAGTAAGGGAAGTCGGAGAAGTTGGCGAAGTGTATGCCACCATAATATCGGTTGGTGACATAGAAAGCATCTCTAATTCCATCATTCATTGTTACCATATAGTAAGGGAAAGTGCCGTCTTCGGACGGGAGAATACCTCCGTAGTACACGAGGAAGCCTCTGTTTGATGGGTTGAACGCACTAACATGGTTTTCTAGTGAATTTGCATCATTTTCGTTAGGGATACCCCAACCGGCCGGGCAAGCGCTATCTGTTCCTGGATCGTCTGGATTATAATAGCCATGATAATAATAGCCATAATAGTGACCACCGTAAATAGTAGAGCCATATAGGAGATCTGATGTCATCCAGCATCTACCATTAATATACCTGACATCATACTTTTTCCCGTCGCGTTTGTCAGCTAGCTCAACATATCTTGATGAGGCTTCGGCTTGACATTGGGCAAGCGTGAAATCTTGGATGTATCTTTTCCAAGTAGAATACAATGTCATATTATTTGAGAAATAAACTCTTTCCCCGTTTTCATACCTTACATTAGAAGTGTACCTTGAGGTTCTCCAACCCTCGAAAGAATAACCTGGACGCGAAAATTCGTTTAGTTTGAGGTTTGCATATTCGTACAACGGAACAGTTTGTAGATAGCTACCGAGTTCTCTACCGTTGTCATCTACGTCGATAAATGTGACCGTAACGGTTCTCTTCCAAACTGCATAGAGAGTAGTACTATTTGTGAATCTGACTACGGCTCTATCGTTGTAGGTTGCAGAGGAGGCAGAGCTTGAAGTGCTCCAGCCTATAAAAGTATAACCAGAACGGGTAAAACTGTTTGCGTTAAGTTGGGTAGATATTCCTTTGCCGGCAATTTGATTTGCCATGCTGCCATTACCGCCATTAGGTCTAAAACTTATCGTAATAGCAGGAGCCCAGACGGCAAAGAGTTGGGTGTCGCTAACAAATATGACATCTGCACCGTCTTTATACTTTGCTGTGGTTGCGGTCGAGCTAGTATTCCAACCGACAAAAACTTGTCCACTTTTAGAAAACGGATTTGGATCAAGAGTAGTTTGCTCGCCGACTTCCATTGTTTGGTAGGTCTGGTCGTCGGTTCCATTATTTGCATTAAAAGTAACAGTTAAGGCGTTGGTAACTGGAGTGACCGGTTCGGTTGGCGCGGTCGGATCAAGGGTATTAGTAGGAATAGTAGAGCCATGAGTATCGGCTGGGTCCTTTGGTAGCCCCTCTGGGTCGAAGAGACGAATGACGGTAGAGATGGTCGATGGTGTTTCGGAACCATTTCCGTACCAACAAGAACGAATATAAAAGTCGAAATACGCAGATGCTTTATTCGAGCTTGCGCCAATGATGGTGGTGCTCTTCGGGTCGACAATCGGGATGACATAGAGGCCTTCTGCTTTTTTAAGAACACTGGCGGAGCTGTCCTCTGAATTATAAAGGATGCGCGGGTAAGTTGAGGTTTGGACAAATTTAGAGCTAGAATACGGAATGAGAGTTTTATCTTGGTTGGTGAGAGTTAGTCCGTTTAGAGTACGTGGATTAATCACGAAAGCATGATTCAATACTTCAGTATTACTGTAGACATCTTTACAGGATGTTGGGGTGTATTGTTGAAACATGGCATCTTTTGCGGAGCCGTTAGGTTTATATGCTTTACTGACGATGCTTTTCCAAAGCTTCGTGTAAGGATCTTTCCCTTCGCCACTTTCTTCGTCGGCAAGATAGGCCGCATGAATGAAACGCAGAGCTTCGGCCTGAGCATCAATTTCCTCGCGTGCGAGAGTTGTTTCGAGAGTCGCTTGGGCATTTGAGGTTCCGCCCACCATAACTGCAACGATGGCAATTGCAACCATCGAAAAAATACCAACCGCAAGTGTTACTTCGATAAGTGTATCACCCTTTTTAATCATAAGCTTATTATATCATACTTAATAATAATTCGGAAAATGAATAAATAATTATAAATGCAGAAACAAGGAATGGACCAAATGGAATTCTTTTATTCTTTCCTTTCGTCTTTGGGAGCATTACGAGGCAGGCGAGGAGGTTTGACAAAAAAAGAGTTAGCAGTGCGAGCCAAGGACTACCGAGAGCCAGGCCAATCGAAAGGCCTAGTAGCCAATCGCCGTCGCCAACCCATTTTCCTTTCGAGACGAGGTAAAGAAGAAGGTAGAGACCGCCAAGAATGAGAGCCGAAAGGGCCGCGTTTCCGATTGCCTGCCAAGAAAAATTATAGAAATTCATAAAGATGGCAAGAATAATAGCAATGATTAGAAACGGAACTGGGAGTTCGCCGTAAAGGCCATCGTAAATTGCCAAAAATGCTAGACTTAAAACTAAGAAGAAAAGGATGGCTAGAAAAACGAAAATAATAGGTTGTTCAGGAAGAAATATGTTTAGAGTGAGATTATTAGTGATTGCGCCGAGGCCAAAAAGAAAGAAGGTTAGGCCAAGTCCGAATTCGGAAAGGATTTCAGTTGCACCAATTTTTTTACCACATTTGCGACATTTCCCTTTTAGAACGAGCCATGAGATAATCGGAATATTGTCATACCATTTCAATTGTTTTTTACAATTTAGACAGACTGAGCGACGGCCAAGTTTTTTTCCTTTTAGATGAAGGCGGCGGGCCTGACAACATAAGAATGAACCAAAACAAGCTCCGACTATAAACAATAATACTAATGCCATAATTTCCATAGTTTTATTTTAACATAGCTAGGGTTGATATTTGGATGAAATAAACTATAATTAAACATAAGGAGAAATATGGAAAAAAGAGATTCTAATGAGGGGTTTACGATGATCGAGGTAGCGTTGGTGCTTGCGATTGCGGGTCTAATATTCTTAATGGTATTTATCGCCTTACCCGCAGTACAAAGGACACAAAGAGACGCTAAAAGGCGCGATGATGTCGGGGCTCTATTAACAGCAATTCAAAAGTATCAGAGCAATAATCGTGGAGCATTCCCTGAAAAGCTTACCGCATCTTCATCAAGTACGACTGGAGACGTGACATGGACTAATGCTTCAGCTGCTCAAGCCGGCGAAACTACTTGGGCGGGACTGTATAAGTCATTCTTAGGCGAAACATTCGCGGATCCGCTTGCTGGTGCGGATAATAAAAAATATGTACTAACAATTAAGGATTGTAATGTTGTCGGGGTTGGAGTAGCTTGTACGAGTATTAAAGGAAACACCAATGGGACAGTTCAAGATTTGAATTTCCCAAATGGATATAAGATGTACATCATAAAGGGTGCAACCTGTAATGGCTCAATCGTGGTTTCGTCTAGTAATCCTAAGAAAGCTGCTGTGACTTATAAAATGGAAGGGCCAGGTTCTTACTGCGCAAACTTATAAAAGAAGATATAAAAAAATCGCCCCGGCGGGGCGATTTTTTATTTAGCTTAACTATTGGCTAGCTGAGCAGAAGGTTTGAGTACCACTTTCGAGGTAGCCATAGATAGCAAACGCACGGGTTGAAACGTTCTTTGCTGGGTAAGCAGCGCCATCTTTGTTACCAGTACAGTCAGCACCGATAATGACGTAGACCTGAGCACCCAAGGTAAGGGTTGAGCTTGTGCCACTTGGCAAAGTCCAGGTTGCAGTTGTTGTGCCACCACCTTTTGCTGGTTTGGTACCACATTTTGAGGTCCAGTTACTGAAGTCACAAACTTTCAATTCATAGAACCATCCGTTTGGATCAGTACCTTCTGCGTTGATATAAGTCGCAGGGTTGAGCTTGTTGTTAGTCGTAATGATGTTCTTGAGTTTCCCGTTGTTGTTCGTCGCATAGTTCGAGATAGCTGTCGAAAGCATTGAGTAATCGTTGCGGCGTTGTGTATCACGCTGTGAACGTTGTAATGCTGGCCATGCGATGAAGACCATGAGGAAGATCAAACCCGCAATCGCAAGAACGAGCACGACTTCGATGATCGTAAAGCCCTTTTTAGTTTTAATATTTTGTTTTGCCATATATAAATCCTTTCTAGTAGATTTTTAAAGCTTAAGCTTATCATAGCGTAATTTTTAGAAAAAATCAAGAGCAATTTAAACATTAACCGAGTTAACAAGAGAATAGATTGGGAGAAGAGTACCACCAACCACGACACCAATGAGACCAGCCATGACTACCATGAGAATCGGCTCAATCATTGTCGAAATATTATTAATTTGTTCATCGAGTTCGTTTTCGTAAACCTGGGCGGCCTTACCAAGCATTTCATCGATTTTACCAGATTCCTCGCCAATACTCGCCATTTGTGGGACGAGTGGGAGCATATATTCCCTGTCTTTTAGCGATTCGGAGAGCGGTTTACCACCTTTAATGATTTCAAGGGCTTTACTGTATTCTTCTTCTACGATAGTGTTGTTAACTGCTTCAATAGAGATTCTAACCGAATCTAGCATTGGAACGCCGGTTGCGAGCATCATTTCGCTCGTGCGAGCAAAACGCGAGACGTAAAGCTTACGGAAGAGACCGCCAAAAACCGGGACATTAATCTTAAAGCCATCCATAAGCTTACGACCGGTGGTAGTTTGTTTGACGAAGAAAACTAATCCGACTACGCTACCTGCGGCAATCATTAACACGAGCCACCAGAATTGAGCAAAGAAGTTGGTAATATTAACTAGGAATTGCGTCAGGCCTGGGAGCTCTTTATGCATATCTTCATAAAGACCTTCGACTTGCGGAACGACAGCGATCATCATGAAGGCAAGGACAGCAATGATGACTACGAGAATGATTGCTGGGTAAACGAGGGCGCCACGAATTTTTGACATCATAGCAGCATCTTTTTCCTCTTGGTCCGCGAGACGTTTCAAGGCGATATCAAGTGTACCAGAAGTTTCACCGGCCTGGATGAGGGCGAGATAGACGCCATTAAATATTTCAGGATGGTTTGAAAAGGCTTCGTACAAACTTTTACCAGATTCTACGCTTGCAAGGACTTCCTCGACAATAGCTTTCATGCTTTTGTTCTGGGTCTGTTCAGTAATTGTACGAAGGCTAGAGGCAAGTGGCAAGCCAGCACCAATCAAAGTTGCCATTTGGCGCGTAAAGGTAATACGGTCTTTTGTGGTAATACGGGCTTTTTTATCAAGCAAACCAGTACCCTGTTCTTCGAGAGTGTCTGGGATATAACCCTGGTCAATTAGAAGGTGGCCGGCGATTTGTTCGGTTTCAGCTTGAATGCTACCTTTAACAATTTTCCCGGTTTCTTTTTCTTTTGCCTTGTAATTGAACCTCTTCATTTTAGCCCTTTACTAAACGATTTAATTCATTGATATCGACTGCGTACTCACGAGCGGAGTCGTAGGTTATTACACCAGTTTGAACGAGTTTAGCTAACGTGCGGTCCATAGTCTGCATTCCCTGCTCGGCGCCAGTTTGGATAGCGGTATCGATTTGGTGAGTTTTACCATCACGAATAAGCGCACGGATAGCGGAGTTCGCAATCATGATTTCGGCAGCTACAACACGACCGCCGGCAATTGCTGGGACGAGACGCTGGGCACAAACGGCCATCAACATATTGGAAAGTTGTGAACGAACCTGGGGCTGTTGATGTGATGGGAAGACGTCGATCATACGATCAATAGATTGAGCGGCGGAGTTCGTATGAAGCGTAGCGAAGACAAGGTGGCCAGTTTCAGCAATGGTAATTGCGGCTTGGATAGTTTCGAGATCGCGCATCTCACCAATTAAAACGACATCTGGGTCTTCACGAAGTACCGAGCGAAGAGCAGCGGCAAATGAGAAGGTATCATAATGAACTTCACGTTGAACGATGACAGAACGAATTGATTTATGGGTGAATTCGATCGGGTCTTCGATTGTAATAATATGAGTTGATTTTTCACGATTAATTTTATCGACAAGAGCAGCAAGAGTAGTTGATTTGCCTGAGCCAGTCGGACCAGTCACGAGAACGAGGCCACGCGGAAACTCGGCAAAGGTTTCAACTATTGATGGCATACCAAGATCGTTAATACTTCGAATTTGATTCGGGATGAGACGGAAGGCAGCGGCTAACTTTCCTCTTTCATGGAAGGCATTAACACGGAAACGCGCAATGTCACCAAAGGCAAAGGAATAATCAAATTCTTTATCTTTAACTAGAATTTTTTGTTGTTCTTCATCAAGCGTAGCGAAAACTAATTGTCGCACGACTTCTTCACTTAAAGCACCAATGCCACTAATCGGAGTTAGGGCGCCATCGATACGAAGAATTGGCGGTAAACCATATTGAATATGTAAATCTGAAGCATTTCGACGAATACATTCTTCAAGTAAGGTTTCGATTTTTGGTGTATTTAATTGCCCACTATTTTCCATAACTATATTTTACCACAAACATTACGATAAATCACTCGCAACGCGGTTTACCTCCTCCATTGTTGTTATTCCTGATAGAACTTTAAGAACGCCATCTTGACGCATCGTTACAGTTCCCTTCGACCTAGCAAGTCGCATGATTTCGGCAGCGGTTGAATGATTGACGATCATTTTTTGGATATCTTCATCAACATCAATTGTTTCGTAAAGACCGGCACGTCCAGAATAACCGCCTGGGGTTTCTTTTGAATCCATACCTTTTGATAATAAATAGTGTTCGTCAGTTTTTACTGGTAAGCCTGGGTAACCGAGATCTTCACTGACTTTAGCAACAGATTCTTTATCTTTAGGGAGTAGGTCGCCAACGATTGAATTAATCCCTTTCGTTTCAATGTCGGATGATTTATAAGTTTCACGTTTTTCAGTAATACGACGAACAAGGCGCTGGCCAATAACAACATTCAAGGTCGAGGCGAGAAGGAATGGCTCGATACCCATATCGAGAAGACGAGGCAAGATACCTGCAGCTGAGTTGGTGTGGAGGGTTGAGAACACTAAGTGGCCGGTAAGAGCAGCCTGGACCGCAAGACCAGCAGTTTCAGAGTCACGAATCTCCCCGACCATTACTACGTCAGGGTCTTGACGAAGAATCGAACGAAGACCGGACGCAAATGTTAAACCAGCGTCAACATTAACTTGAATTTGGTTAATGCCGTCCATTTTATACTCGACTGGGTCCTCAAGTGTAACTATATTAATTTCTTCCGATTTAATTTGTTGGATTAAAGCATAGAGTGTGGTCGACTTACCAGAACCCGTAGGACCGGAAGTTAGAATCATGCCGTTCGGTTTTTTAATACCATTTAAAACCGAGCGGAGCGCACGGCCGCTCATACCCATTTTATCAACTTCCATCGAAACGCCTTTTTTATCGAGAAGACGAATAACGACTTGCTCGCCCCAAGTGACTGGCGAAATTGCAATACGAAGATCGATTTCCTTATCGTCGACGAGAACGTTAAACTGACCATCTTGCGGAATGCGGTGCTCATCGATTTTTAGATTACTTAGAATTTTAATGCGGGAGACAAGCGCCGGGGCAACGGTTTTAGGCAAATCCATGATTCTTCTTAAAACACCATCGATACGGCAACGAATGATGAGTGAGTTTTCGAGTGGCTCAATATGGATATCTGAGGCTTTGGTTTTTGCGGCGTAGCTTAAGATTGTAGTGAGTGCCTTACTGATTGGCGAATCCTGAACAATTGTTTTGACGTTAGACTTCGCTTCTTCATAGGCTTCACTGTTGGTTTCTTTAACGGCTTCTTTAACACCGGAAAGATCGCCGTGATATTTTTCAAGAACTTCGCGGACGCCACGTTCACTTGACATCCAAACTCGGATTGGCTGATTAATTAGGTTCGAAATGTAGTCGGTTGCCTGGACGTTAGTAACGTCGACCATGGCAATATTAATCATTCCATCTTTTTCGCCGAGCGGGACAGCAAGGACGCGCGATGAAGCATCGCCTGGGATAATTGAGAGAATATCCTGGTCGATAGTGATGTTTTTTAACTCAACATATGGAACACCAATAATGACGGCTGTGGCATGGGCGACCATATCGCTATTTATTATTTTTCGATTCAAAAGTTCAGTTAACGGCGATACGCCATTTGCGTCGGCTTCACTTTTTATAGAGCTAACTAAATTTCCGTCGGCTAAACCTTCACCAACAAGAAGGCTGATGATTCTTTCTTCGGCTTCTTTTGTTAGAAGAGCCATTAGAAGTTCTCCTGGTCCGTTTCAGAATCTTCGTTTAGATTATCTTCATCCTCTTCGGAATAGCGTTCGATACATTCGCCAACTTCATTATATTCAGCACATGAGCCGATGAAGACTTCGACGGTTGGGTTAAGGGCGTTATAATTAAACACTTCGCGGTTAGGTTCTTCGAGGCTTGCTTCAACTGTTGTAGTGATTGTTGTATAGGTAAAATCTTGAATTTCGCCAGTAAAGTAATTTGTGACGAAAAAGGCAACCACAAATCCGACGACGGCAGAAATGATGGCTGTTGCTAAATCGGTTTTCATTGTTGCTTATCCTCCGATACTATTGTTTTTTCCTCTTCGACGACCGACGATTCATCGCGATAAAAGGCGGTTGCTTGAGCGCGAAGTGAAAGAATCTCAGGGCCGCTCCAGCTAATTGTTGCATTGACTACATTGTATTCACGAATAGAGCGTTCGATGTTCGTTAAGAGTTTCATGGTTTCTTCTGTGGTTGCGTCTTCAACAGTTAAGTTGACGATAACAGCGTTGAGACCGTCTGCTAAGTCGGACGCCTCGATGGTGCCACTTGGGCTGAGCGATTCCGGCTCACCACCAGATACACGGAAGAGTTTATCAAGGCTAGCAAGGAGAGCTTCCTCGTTTTTATAGGCAGGAAGGGCGTCTGGGATAATGCGAAGTGCCGAACAGCTCTTAATGAGTTGGCTAGCAGCAACTAGCTCTTCTGTTGTTTTTGCTTTGTTATAAATTTTGTTCAACTCTTCATAAGTGTAACTCTTTTTTGTTTCAGAATTTATACAACTTGAAGCAGAATCCTTCGGAACAGTATTTAAGGCTTCATTAGCAGCAAGGGTTTCTAGGACGTTTGCGCGCAACGTATCTGGAATTTCTGAAATTGTAATACTATCCGGATCACAAGCTTCTAGTTCAGCGGCTGAGTAGGCTCTTGCGTTCGGGCTTTTACAAACACCGACTGATTTAATAACGTCGGAGTATGCGTCAATGGCCTGGTCTTCCGCCATAATAACTTCGGTATTAAAGGAAATTTGTTTTACAAAGTGAACGACGAGAGAGACGGCAACGCCAAGAACAAGTGAGGCGCCGAGTACGGCCAAAATCATGTATTGTTGGGCTTGCGAGATCTTGGCTCTTTTTCCAATTGCGATTTCTTTTGGCATTTTAGTTCCCTCCATTCGCGCCACAGGCAGTATCGCCTTCTTGGCAATCTTTTGCACGTTGACCGAATAATGATTGAATCTGGACATAAGAATCAGTAACATTGCGTCGTTCAGGCGGAGCTAGGGCGATAAGGTGAGAGTTGTTGAAGTTAAAGACCTCAGGCTCAATTTTAATTTCGGCTTCAAAGCGAAGCACTAATACATCAGAGGCGTCACGACCGTTTGAGGATTCGAGAATCTGGAAGCGTTCTTCGTCTGTCTCGCCCGGGATTAGGATACAAGTATTGTCAGTGTCGTCGATTTTAGTAACTTCACCCTTCTTAATAGTGAGCTGATAGTGAATACATTGACTTTCGAAATGTGCTACGTTAGAGATTTCACCGTTTTCGGTCATTTGAGGTTGATTGGCACGAGGGTTTTCTTTGTACCAACTTTTTTGTGGAGTGCGCCAGATTTTTACAACCTTGGTACCGTTATAATCTTCTAATTGATAGCCACCAATTTCTAGTGGTTCTTCATCATTGTTAGTTTTTTCGGTTTCTTCTTCCTCGTCATCGGAGTATTCTTTAAGATCTTTTTCATCTAAATTATTACAGCCTTCAGCCATAATCGTCCAATAGGCGTACTTATCTTTTGTGGTTGGGTCGGCGAAGTGAGCCCCATCTGAATCTCTTTCGATAATACAGTAGGCTGGAATAGTTACTCCTTCTTTATCGACGTAGTTTCCGTAATCATAGCGCATATATTTGGTACCCTTTTTAATCGAATCTAGGACGTTGTAATCAATGTATGGTGGTTGGCCAGCATTAACTTGAGCTTCGATTTTGAATTTCGGTCCTTCTTCGCCTACAAGGTCAATTTTTAATTCAGAAATCGAGACTTCATCTAAGCCGTTTTGAGGAATTAGAGCGGAAAGAATATTAAAGGTTCGAGAGATTACCTTTTTGTCGCTCGTTAAAGTGGCGATGTTGCCGACCTGATCTTTAATGGTGAGAAACTCATTTAAATCACTGTAGGAATTTAGTTTATCAGAAAAAGTTTCAAGAACATTCTTTTTATTATCGATGGCGATTTGTTGACCACCGGCGATACCACCAAAAATGACAACTGCGGCGATACTAGCTGAAGCAACAATAATACAGAGGAAGAAGATGAAATTCCTAAGTTTTAAGGTTTTAATCATCTCCTCTTTAATGTCGGGTACGAGGTTAATTTCGCGTGCCATTAATCATTGCTCCTTTCCGATAAACCAATTGCGACGGCAAATTCGCTAGCGACACTCATGAGGGCTTGTTGTTGTTCTGGAGTAGTACGGACAAGCTGCCACGGATTTCCTTTCATGGTTGGAACGTTAGTTTTTGCTTCAATATATTCAGCAAATAGCGGGACCATACCAGCATACCCAGAAAGAACGATACCGCCGATTTTACCGCCAAGGTATTTTGTCTGGAAGAAGCGAACTGATTTAGCAAGTTCTGAGGCGAAGTTGTCAAGATGTGTGTTAAGGGTTCTAAAGACCTGACCTTCGATTTGATTTTCGTCGAGGCCGAATTTAAGGATGAATTGACGAGACTGGTCTTCGCGCACATCAAGACCGCCAGCGACTGCTTTTACAAGAACACCAAAACCGCCCGGGATTGAACGCACGAGACGAGGTTGGTTCTTATAAATGACTACGAGATCGGTTGATTTTTCACCAAAATCTACAACGAGAGTACCATCGATAGCGCCAGGAATTGCGAGCGAACGCGCCATAGTGAGAGGTTCAGGTTCCATAGCAATAATATTCAAACCTGTTTTTTCGATAATTTCCATGGTTGATTCAGCGTATTCTTTCGCAACTGAGCTGACTAGGACCTCAGTACGGGCAGGATCATTCGGGCTAGGCCCAAGAATAATATAGTCGGCTTTAGCATCGCTCATCGCCATCGGGACATATTTATCGATTTCATATTTAAAGGATTTTCTTAGTTCCTTGTCTGGGAGAGTATCAGTTTCAACAATAGAAGTAAAAGTTTTACTCGCCGGCAAACCGACAGCAATATTTTTCGTTTTAATACCTGCTTGAGTTACAGCACCAAGAATCGCCTCACCGAGACGTTTCTTCCCAATTTCGGAAGAATCTTGAGTGAGTTTCGGATCGATTGGAACATATGCATATTTTTGGAGAGTCCAACCGTGCTGGCTACCGCCAGAAAGTTGAACAATTCTCATTGCATTCGTCCCAATGTCTAGGGAGAAAAAGTCGCCCACGCCATGTAATAAGTTCATGATTTTATTATAAGCTTAAACTTTTTATTTTTCAAGCGTTAAATAATAAAATCTTTCAAGATTGCCGTTCTTCCCTTTTAGTTCATTATCTTTCTTTTTAAGAATGATAAAGCCATTTTGTTTCAACCATTGCTCAAAGTTTTTAATAATATTACGGCGGATGGTTTCGTTTTTA
Organism: Candidatus Saccharimonadota bacterium; assembly: GCA_017645955.1. Taxonomy (GTDB): domain Bacteria; phylum Patescibacteriota; class Saccharimonadia; order Saccharimonadales; family Saccharimonadaceae; genus Nanosyncoccus. The sequence continues at coordinate 20,315 of JAGCNM010000046.1, read as the reverse complement.
ACAATGCCACTATGTAGCTGTTTTTCGTCGGCTTCGAATTGAGGCTTTAACATGACGAGAAACTCAGTATTTTTACTAGCTAAATTAGTTTTTGCATGATTTAAAATCTTGGTTAAACTAATGAAAGAAACGTCAGCTAAGATGATGTCTGGGAATGGGTCCTGACCGAATGTGTTTTTTTCGGACACACTCAAGGCCGTTCGGCCAAGCTTATGGTCCGAAGCAAACACATTTCGGTCACCAGTTCCCAAAACAACATCGAAGATGTCGGTTTTTTCGTGGAGTTCGACGCGAGGATTGTTTCTTATGCGCGGCAACATTTGGTTTGTACCCTTTTCGACCGCAATGACTTTTTTTGCGCCTTTTTCTAAAGCATACTCCGTAAAACCGCCGGTTGAGGAACCGATGTCGAGAACCACTTTTCCATCAAAATTATAATGAAATGCTTTTGCGGCATTAGAAAGTTTGGTATAGCCCCGGACGGGTCCTGCCGTCGCAGCTTCCCCCACCGTGCTCGGCTTACGCCTGCGCGCGGCGGGGGTCCCCCCAGCTCCGTCGCCCGTCCGTGTTACGCTATTTTTTTCTTTCGCGGTAGGCATATGTTTCCGTGTCTACTGAGACGACGTCGCCTTCTTTAATAAAGGCGGGGACCTTAATCACGACGCCAGTCTCGAGCGTCGCGTCTTTCATGACGGAGGTTGAAGTGTCGCCTTTAACTGCGTTTTCAGTGTAAGTGACGGTTAGCCAAAGATTCTTTGGAAGAACGAGATTAATTGGAGTTCCATTATAAAATTGAATTTCCATTTCATCTCCATCTTTCATGAAGTCTTTAGAATCACCAACCATTTCGACGGATAACTCATATTGTTCGAAAGATTCAGGATCCATGAAATAAAACTTTTCATCGTCTTTATAAAGATACTGAACTTTTTTCGTTGTCACTTCGGCAGGCTCGATTTTTTCTTGACCTTTAAAGGTTTTAGGTAAAAGAGCGCCGGTAATGAGGTTTTTAACCTTGACGTTAACAATTGAGCCACCACGACCCATGACTTTTTGAGAGTACTCAACTACTTTATAAGGTTCACCGTCTAAAGTAATTAGGGTATTTTTCTTTAAATCTGTTGGTCCGTACATTTTCCCTCCTAGTTATTTGATACAAATGGTAAGAGTGCTAAATGGCGAGCACGCTTAATCGCAGTTGCGAGTTGGCGCTGTTGCTTTGCTGATAAACCGGTTTTAGCAATCGGTTCAATCCGACCATAGCTATCGATATATCGCTGTAAAGTTTTCGTATCGCGATAATCGAAGTATAGGTTTGGACTACTTTTAATCCTTTTCATTTGATATTCTCCTTCGCTTGATTATTTAGAATGGGACATCACTTAAATCAATTTCTTCATCCGGGATGTCGTCCGGCATGTCGCTTGGCGCTGAGCTAGCACTGGCGCTAGAAGCACCACCAGCTGGCGCAGAACCCGTAAAGTTAAAATCTTCGACAACGATTTCAACGCGAGAGCGCTTTTGACCGCTGGTTTTATCTTCCCAGCTACGTTGGTCGAGACGACCAGAAACGAGAACGCCTGAGCCTTTTTTAGCATACTGGTTAATCATTTCGCCTAATTTTCCCCAAGCGGAACAATCAATAAAAGAAACGTCTTCTTTTTGTTCGCCGTTTGAGTCACGATAGACACGATTAACAGCAACCGAGAAACTACAAACGCTTGCGCCGTTTGGAGTAGTTCTGAGTTCTGGATCACGAGTTAAGTTACCAGTTATGATTGCTTTGCTAAATCCGCGCATAGTTATTCTCCTTTTTCTTCGTTAGTTTCTTTAGTCTCTTCTTCGCTCTTCTCTGCTAAGGCAGCTTTTTTTCTACGCTCATCGGCGCGAACTAATAAGTAGCGTAAAACTTCGTCAGTAATGTTCAAAGTAGACGAAATTTTCGCAGGCGCTTCGGCCGGGAGCGAAATGTCGAAGTAATAGTAAACTGCAAATTCTTGGCCACCAATTTTGTAGGCAAGACGCTTTTTACCATCTGCTTCTTCTTTTGTGATTTTCCCACCGTTCGCTTCGATAAGTTTTTTAACCTTATCGAGAGCAGGATCTAAATTCATCTCGAGATCAGGATGAAATAGAACCGAGAGTTCGTATTCTTTCATAGAAAACTCCTTTGGTTAAAGCAAACACAGATAAATACTTGTTTGCTGAGCTAATAATAGGTTAATTATAACACAGTCTAAGAGAAATGGAAAGAGTTAGATTTCTTCGATTGAAATTAGCTTATATTCGCCATCTTCTTTGATGAAACTAAGGTTGTATTCGGAAAGGCTTTCTCGGTATTCTTCAAGAGTAGATTCCGGAATATTAATATAATAGTTTTCGTCTTCTCCTGAACTCATAGTATAGGGGGGCTCTTTTGTACTTTGAGTTGCTATGGAATTTAGCTTCATGGATAACATTGTGACCGTAAAACTGTCTTCTGTGCCGGATACGTCGCTGATTTTGTTTAATTGATATAATGTCGTGTAGCCGCCTATACCACTAACAAAATGTACTTCGAGATTATCATTATTTGGTAGATAGAGTACTTTAATTATACTGCTAAGCTTTATATCAGTGTCTAGTAAATCTTTAGAGATGTTATTTTCGTTACCAAAATAATACTTATATTTTTCGTTTAGCGTATTATAGTCAACATTGCCAATAATTTCTGGTAGAGCAGACGGGTCACTTTTAGTAATGAGATCATCTGAGGCGATGATGGTATAAATCATTTTCGTCGTTTCATTAAAGGAGCCTAAGCAATCCCAAATCGGATCGCCCATCATCGTGCATCCGCCGAATGTGTTTCTTAATTCTTTGTAGCCATATTTATTTTCCAATACTTGTTGAACTTCAGGAATCGAAGGTATATTGGTCTGATTATTTTCCGTTGTATCATTTGTAAAGCTGTTCGAGGCGTTGCTGCTATCATTTGTACATTTACTAGCGCATTCTTTCGGGCTTATCAGCTCGTAAACACCAAAAGCTATCCCGGCAACGGCAAGAATAGTCATAATAATCGTAGTAGCGATAAGACCTTTGTTATTTTTAGTTTTCTCCGGTGTAACTTCCGGGGTACTTGTTGAAGTTTCAACAACTTCAGCAGTTACCTTCTCTTCTTCCATATGATTTCCTTTTAGCTTATGGCAATAATTATAACACGGATTAGAGGAAGGGGTCAATCTAGAGAGCAACAAATGTAGCTGCCAGCAGTATGTTCATACTTCTCAAACGAAAAGCCAAGCGAAGAGAGATAATCGGAAAGTTCATCCTCGGCGGCAGATATGACTAATGAGTCATCAGAGAGAGTGTTAAGGCGAAAACTTAGCTTTTCACCATTATAAACGTCGCCAGCAAGGCCGACCGTAAAGTTACTAAACGTTTTATTTCTAACCATTTCGTAAATTATTTGATCTTCGATATTGTCTGGATAATCATCTTTACACTTTGATTCCCCGAAGTTTTCTTGAACACAGAAAAACATGGCCGGATTGTTTGATGGGACGGCTTGGTTCGGGATTGTATCCGATTCACGATAAACGAGCCGGTAAGACTGATTAAGATTCTTTAAGTCAACTATCATGCTTAAATAATGCACATCGATGTCTTTAATATATGTGCTAATGACTGAGCCGGAGCGAATAGTTGCACCGCTGCCAGTAGCAATGCCCGGGTTGTTTAGTATCACTATGCTGTTTAATTGTCCTTCAATGACCGATTTTTTAGTTGGGTCGAGCGGAAAGGATTCTAGGTTTTCGATAGTCGAATAGTCATCGATTGAAATTTTAGCGATTTTTTGTTCTGTACTTAGGAGGTTTTTAAAAATGAAGAAAGCAGCAATCAAGAAGATAATTTGAGCAAAAACCGCACCTACTATTATTGGATTAATTTTAATCGGGGAGTTGTTTTCCATTTTATTGCAATCCTGTGTTAGGCTTTAAATAATTGTTGAGATTAATATACTGATAGCCGGAGGGTCCAGTTGCGTCGCTAAGATTGTATTCGTGTATTCCGGTAAAGTTCGGGTGATTCCATCCCGCTTCTGCGATGAGGATTTTTCCTCTTTCTTCGTCTATACCAACAACGATGCCGGTGTGATTGCCGGAACTTGTACCTAGTGTCGGGACCGACCAGCTAGCCAAGGCATAAACTGAAGGGGTTGAGTCGATGTGCATGTCAGGATACTTTGATTTGTTGTGACTGTAGAAGACGTTAACAAATTCATTGCCGTTTCCGGTTCGACCAGGGTCGTAAGAGATTTGGGTATAATAATTAATAAACCAAAGCGAGAAAGCAACACAGTTATCATGATAGTCTCCGGTATCCGGCATTGCTAACGAAAAGACCGAGAGGTCAAAATTCTTATAGGCTTCAATAATTCCCTGTGCATCGCCTTTTGATTGGTAACCATCAGTTCCCGTTGCGCCACCACCGCTATAACCGCTACCACCACTATTTGATGTTGTGCAAAGCCTGGACGAAGAAGTAGCGTTGTAACATGAAGCGAGTGAGGATGAGGCACGAATCGCTTTAATGTTTTGTAGGAGCATGCCGGCGTTAACGACCGACAATGGATCCCATGAACGAGTTGAGTAGCTTTCTTCATGCCCGGAGTCAGCTAACAACCAGCCGCCATCTTCAGCGATGCCGCGAATACCAATATAATGCCCGCCAGAAGTGAATGGAGCGCTACCAGAACCACTCGTATGAATCATCCAGCCGTCTTGTAGATACTGATTAATTAGACTGACGGCCTCAGAGGCTGATGAAGCAGTAAGAGCTTGATATTCTAGGCCATAATGCTCCGACAATACCCTGGTGATTTCATGGCTACTACCAGAACCTGGTACATACATACCAGCATCACCCGCGATTCTTGCTGTTTCATCTGGTGTAATTGATTGGCCAAGAAGCGAAGTCGCCATCATAGCAAAGGAGGTTGGACCACAGCCAGATGGGCCTACTGTACTAGAGCCAAACGGATAGTCTTTCCATTCATCTTCGTACTGGCCATACCAGACAAAACCTCCGCTATCAGAGCAGGACGTGGAGCCTGATACGCCTTGAGCGGTTAAATCAGCAAGTAAATCTCTTCCGGCGCCAGTTGGGTGAACAGCCATAGAATCAGCACGCGTAACATAGGCAGAATCATTATCGCGAACGGCTTGGTTCCAATCAATAACAAAGACATTATCATGTTTAGCGGCCATTTCGCGGTACATGTTAGCGATACCGTCCGCCGACTCCATACTGTAGCCATTATACGGAGTAACAAGATAAAGCCTGCGGTTACCAATTAATCCAATTACCCTATTAATCGTTTCCTCGGTTGCACCGCCAGAGTTGGTGCCAAGTTCCCAAACAATGTTACTTTTTAGGGAGTTAGAGCTGATTTGAACCTGCTCACAAGAACCATTGGAATGTTGGTTCATGATGACGCCACTACCAGAAACGAGTTTTTCTAGAATTGCGAGACCACCTTCGTCACCAGGACAAACGCCGCCGGAGGTCGGATGACGCGAGCCGACTTTATTAATAAAGCTAGATGGGAATTTGGCTTCAAGTTGTTGTTCAGACTGAACAGCAATACTGTCGCCGATAAATGTGATTTCGGCTCCTGTGAGAGACGGGCCCGAGGAACTTGAAGAGGTATCGAAGGAGACATTGGATCCATCACCACTACCAAACCCGCCAGCGCCCGTTTCACCTTCGCTTCCGCCTTCGCTACTGCTACTACCACCACAGTTATAATCTTTAAATTCATCGTAGAGTTTTTGAGCACTGTTCCTGCGCGGTTGAACGGACTCACAAGAATGATCCCTGTCGGCGCTACCACAACAACCGACGCAGTTTTCGTAATTCATCGTCCACCAATCGGTAGCTTCTTGAAGTGACGTGGTTCGTTTAAAGGCTTCAATATTTGCCTCGTTTAAGACATATCTTACTTCTAGTTCGACGAGACGATCGAAATCTGCTTCACCGATTTTTTGGATGGCAATGTCGCCAGCGTAGCTGTATTCTTCTGGTGTTTGGAAGTAGTGTAATAGACCAGAGTCGTTACCATTAATGTATTGAAGGTAGGGGCCAAGTGTCCAGGTAATACCAAATGAACCGACGCCACCAGGACAGTTGCCAGGGGTACAGTTATATAATGTGTTCCAGTCACGAATAAAATGGCCGCCATCGCCACTAACTAGAACGCCAATTTCCCATCGAGTAGGACCGAAGCCACCTTCATGGTTAATGTTTCCGAGAACGGCGGCGGCGTGTTCCTCGTCAAAAACTTGGCGGAGGGCAGACCAATATTTTTCCTTCGGCGTTGAGCCACAAATGGTAGACATAAAACTACCACTGCCACCTCTTGGACCATCAATACAATCGCCTGGTTCGTAAAAAAGGATATTGTTCTGGGAGAACATTTTAAGTTTAGACTTCGGAAGTTCGGCAAACGCCGGCTCAGTAATGAGCATCAATAACACTGGGAAAAATAATAATAGGCCAGTTTTAATAAATCTTGTAATAGACTTCATAGTCCTCCACCTTTAGACCTTTTTTCTCTATGAGAGATTTTATAAACTCTTTATCATCGGTGCCAAGCATGAAAGCTTTAATACACGTAGACGTCTTACATTCTTCATCGTAAACTGGTTTGATTGTAACATCTTTCACAAGTTCGCTGCCATTGGCGGTTTCGGTATATTCCTGATGTTCAATCGGGAATTTGGTTGATAACGTCTTATAAATACCGCGATAATAAGCGACAAACTCTTCGGCGGAAGAATCCTTGTCGTATGTTTTATTGTTGTTTGCAGAGGCAATATTCTCGAGTTCAAAGAAGGAATCAAGGTTTTCTTTAAGCTTGTAGAATGAGAAATCATTCGTGCCGGATTTCAGGAAGGCGGCGATCGTCAGGTTGTCGCCCGTTTCGATAGTAATAGAAAATGTTTTCGAATCTAGACTATCGCGAGAGATTTTCACTTCATAGGTACCGGGGGCAATAGCGACTGTTCCGTTTTGGTACTCTGCCCCGTTAAGTTGGATTTTAGCATCAAGGGGAGTTACGTCTAGAGTAATGGTCGAGGTTTTCGAGAGATTCATAATAATGATAACAACAAACGTTATCACGATTAAAACATCGAGAATTAAAGCTAAACGGACCCATTTGTTCCCAAAAAAATTCTTCAATGGCGAATTGTCCATATGTTTATTTTATTAAAGATTTATTAAAACGTCAATTGTTAGCTAGTTCGTCGAATTCTTCCATTGAAGAAATGAGAAGTTCGCGCGGTTTATTGCCGTTTTGAACACCTATCACACCAATTTCCTCAAACCAAATGGCAAGTCCAGAAACAAAACCATGGCCTTTGCCGAGGTATGTCTGGAGCATGGCGGTAGAGAATTTTCCTTTGCTGAGCGAAATTTCAACAGCTTTTCTAACAAGCGGATCATTCGGATCGAAGCGACGACCAAGGTCACCAAAGTCGCCACCACTCGCGCCACCAATTCCCTTAATTGCGACTTGCTGGGCGATTACTTCTTCGTTATACTGCGGAGGTCGTTGTGAGCGGAGGAAGTCAGTAACTTTTTCAATATCTTCATCCGGAGTCCAGGCGCCTTGGATACGTTCAGGACCATTCATGGTCTTTTCGGTCGAGAGGAGCATATCGCCTTGGCCTAGGAGTTTTTCAGCACCGGAAAGATCGAGAATAATACGAGACTCCATTGATGTAAGGACGCGAAATGCGATGCGGGATGGGATGTTTCCTTTAATAAGACCGGTGATTACTTTTACAATCGGCTTCTGGGTTGCGAGAACAAGATGCATACCAGCAGCACGGCCAAGCTGAGCGATGCGGACGATTAATGGCTCGAGCTCTTTACTAGCCTGCATCATTAAATCGGACATTTCATCGATAACGATAACGATGTATGGCATTTTGCCGCCCTTTTCTTCGTCACTAGCACCTTCTTCGGCCTTCTTTTCCATTTTTTTGTTATATTCGGAAATCTTTTTAACCTTCTCCTCGGCCATCTGTTTATAACGGCGGTCCATTTCACCAACTGCCCATTTCATAGCGGAAAGAGCTTTAGAGGTGTCTGTGATGACTGGGGTTAAGAGATGAGGAATGTCGTTATAGGCGACCATTTCTACCTGTTTCGGGTCAACAATAATAAGACGCACATCAGAAGGGGCGTTACGGTAAAGGAGCGACATAATAAGGGTATTCGTCATAACAGACTTACCGGAACCAGTAGTACCGGCAATTAGGAGATGTGGCATGCTGGCTAGGTCGGCGATGATTGGTTTTCCAGAGATGTTCTTCCCTACCGCGAAAGTAAGCGGGTCATGATTCTTACGCCATTCATCGGATTCAAGGATGCCCCTTAGAGAGACAGAAGCGGCGCGCGTATTAGGAACTTCGACGCCAATTAATTGTGTCCCAGGAATTGGGGCTTCGATACGGATGGTTTGGGCCGAGAGTTTATAAGCAAGCTCTTTATCGCGCGCAGCGATTTTCGCGAGATTAATACCACCAGGAGCACGCAGGGTATACTGAGTTACGCGCGGACCAACGTTCGCGCCTTCCATTTCAACATCAATGCCGAACTCGGCGAAGGTACTTTTAATAATATAGGCGTTTTGTTGAATGTTGCCAGCGTCAGCTGGAGATTGTTTTTTTGTGAGGAGATTAGTGCTTGGCATTTTCCAATCTGGATCGGAAACGGCGACAAGAGCTTTTTCCTCTTGTTTGACGACTGGTTCAGCTTTTGCAGGAGTTTTATGGAAATGTTTTTCTTGAGGCGCGGGAGTTTCAAGCGGACCGATGCCGGAATTCACTTTTATTTCGAGCTCGCCAAGTTTCTTTTCTTTCTTTTCTTCTTGATCTATGGCTTTACCATGTTTGACTAAATTCTTTGTTCCTTTGAAAAAAGTGACAGGAGAAAGTTGGAGAATGAAGGCGGTCGTAATAAAGATTAGAATAATATAAATAAAAATGACGACGCCTTGACTTAAGAAATTAGTCGCAAGGTTATTTAGCCATTCGCCGACGATGCCGCCGAAGCGCCAAATCGCGGCGATGCCCGAAAGCCAGATAATCATGAGGAAGCTAGCAATGTAAACTGGGACAGCTACGCGGTTGTCTTCGGAACGAAAGATGCGAACCGCTAGATAGACTAGGAGCGCTGGAATAAAGAAGGTAGCGAAGCCAAGGCCTTTGTAAAAGAAATTATGGATTTCGTTGAGGACGGTACCGCCTTGACCAAACCAAGTGATGACAAAAAAGAGTGCTACTGCAATCATAAGAACCGCGGTAATTTGACGCCAGAATCCACCAGGAAGTTCGTGCTCGACTGGAGCCTCTTTTTTTGTTCGTCTGTTGGTTTTTCGCTTTCGTTTAGCCATGTCTTTATTATAGCACACTTTTAAGAAAAGCACAAGGGGTATAGCGTTTGGCGATTAGTCGTAGTAATCTGTCGTGATTAAACTGTCTATTGGATTATAATCATCCGTTAAAACAACGTCTTTGTCGCTGAGTTCTATTTTCACTATTTCTTCGGGTTGATATTTATCATTATCGGTCGCAATTACCATCCAGTTAGTGTACTGGTCGCTTTTTACGTTTTCATGGACAGGGACTACGTATACATGTTTAAAAACTTTCATGAGAGTTTTTACTTCTGCGCGTAAAAATCTACCTTTATGACCACGCACGGCACCAAGAACATTCGACATATAAACGCCGTCTGTATTTAAACGCTGTTTAATGGTTTTGGCAGCTTCTACAGTGGCCAAGGTTCCTACTGGCACTTCGCCAGAGAAGGCGTCGTTTAGGATTGCGTCGTATTTTTTGTCGCTACTTGATAAGAAAATCCTGCCGTCTTCGTTATAGAGCCCTAATCTATCTTCGCCGTAAGTCTCAATTAAATCGTCGAGGAAGAAATATTTCTTAGCAATTTCTGTGGATGCTGGGTCAATCTCAATTACGTCCATGGTTTTGTCTTCAAAATGTGAAATGAAATATTTTGGATACTGGTAAGCTGCTCCGCCAATCATGGCTGTCTGTTTAACGTTAAGAAAATTAAACATTAAATCGTACTTTTTTATGTAGTCAAAAACTAGGTCAAACTTACGGTCTTCGTCTAAAAATGTAGCCGAGGAATATGCGCCGCTTTGTTTATAAAAAAGTACCGTGTCTTCGCCATATTCGCCTTCTTCGATAATGATTCGGCCGTATTCGGTATCTATGCTGATGCCGTCTGTGGTACCTTTATTGTTGACTATCACTATCGATACGATGCTTATTACAATGGCAATGATTAGAGTGGTAATAAAACTCCATCGATGCTTTTTTGATTTATTCTGTTGTAGTGGCCTTAAGATGATTACCATCGGTATAATGGTCGTTCCAAGTAAAGCAAAAATCATTTTAGTTCCTAAGGCCGGGATCAAGAAGAAACCGCCTAGGAAAGTGCCGATTAGGCTGCCGATTGCTATAGTCGCTGTGATGCGACCAGATTCTTTACCTTTATCTTTACCATCACCGATTCGCTCTTTCATGATAATCGGCGTGATGATGCCAAGGATTGTAGATGGCAAAAGGAAGAATAATATGCTACTTAATACCGAAGCAAATTGTGTGCCCATGTTCCCCTCTTTGATAGATTGCAAAATCGGAGCGTCAATGATTGGAGTAAGAGAGATGTAGATTGACGCGAAAAGAAGAAAAAGCCCCGCCCAAAATCTGGGTTGCTTTTTTGAAGCGAATTTGCCGCCAATGATGTTCCCTAGACTCATTGCAAGGAGAATAATTCCGATGATGGCGGTCCAGACGAAATTGCTATTGCCGAAATAGGGCGACAATAGACGCGCTGCGACTAGTTCTAAGACCATTTCTACCGCGTTTAAGACGAAAAGAATAATGTAGTCGGTGTTTTTTGTGATGAAGGAGAGCGTTTTACCCATGTATCGATTGTACTACATAAATAAGCATTTCTTGTTGTTTCATATGCTATAACTTTAGCATTCCTACGCTTGGGCATCTCCTCAGTAGACGGGATACGTTTAAGCGAATCTAAAATATATGATATGATGGAATTGAGATGTCTGAAATAATAAAAGAAAACAAATCCAATGATCAGGAGACTACTCCAATAGATTTTTCGATACTATCTGAAGCTAGAGATTATTTTGATAAAAACAGGGCTAAGAAATATAGAATGCAACGCACTCAAGAAATTCTCGAACGAGACTTGAATGCTCGCCTAACGACAATTGACCAACTCGAGGACGAAGTAGCTTCAGAAAACCCAGAGGTTGGGAAACGTTCGATTGAATTTGAAGATTCTGAGATACCGGTTTATGATTTGCGCGGTTTACCTTATGCATTTCTTTCAACTACGATTGATTATCGTGATAAGTATGATTACTCTTCGAATGGATATGAGACTAGCGCCTCAATAATAAATAGCCCGTCGGTATGGGCTAGACGCGAAGACGAGACGCAAGAGCTGGTCGGATTCGGTATGAATAGCCGGGATGTCGGTGCGCGCGGTAATACAATTTCTGCGTCATATTGGAATTCTGAATATAATTCAAATAGTTTTTATCGCGGAAGGCTAATGTATGGATTTCAACATGTTGATGGAGATTCAATAATTGAAATCACAAATGGAGACGGCCACACGTGTAATTTAGACGGCAAGGACGATCCGAGAAAATTAGCATTAGGTCAAATTGAGGAGCTTGAAGGCATAGAGGGGACAAGAATATACAACGAATTCTTATTAAGGCGTTATTCTGAAACCGGTAAGCCAAAATGTCCAGATTTCTTAATAACCTTTAATAACGACATTGATGAGGTGGTTTTAAGACATGCAAAATACTTTGATATTCCGATTGTTAATATTGAAGAAAGAGCTAGCCCATACACAACAAGACAGATTAATCGTATGGGAGAAATTATTCATTCTATCGATGAGACAACTGGGTATGGCGAGTTGAACGACAAAATAGCCGATTTGTTTAGTATACCAATGTTCAGGAATCTTCGTTATAAATTTAGCAATATAGGGCGTGGTCAAGATAAAGAAGATTATTACCATTTCAAAAGACTTCGCGCGAATAGCATACTCGACGAACGGATTTTTGGGTTACAAGAGTATGAGCTAGAAAAGCGCCTTGACTACATTGAAAGTACTCTTAAAAAACGTTCGTCGGAAATGCAGGGCGCAACTGCAAGAGGGATTAAGCTACCACGAGATGATAATGGAAACTTTTCTGTTCCTGGATTTGATTATTTTAATGTATTTATGGGAGATGGTGGCGTACAAGACTATGTTAAAATAAAATTTAGGATTAAAGATAGCCAGCGCGTAGTAGAAACTACAATATTTGATGGCGAGAATATGAAAGGGGAGCCAAGACTAGATGTTTTGGAAGGGGGCGATAGCAGCTATTATAAACGCTTCGCTCCTTTAGTAGAAGGTTATCTCGCCGCAGAAGCTGAAAACCGTAAAATAATGTAAAAAATGATTAGACGGCAGGATTCGTGCTTTCACTTCGTGAAAGCACTACGCCGGGCGTCGGTTCGGTAAATCTAAAACAAGTTTTAGATTTACGCTCACCTCCTACGGCGTCCGAACCTTCGGTTCTCATCCTGTCGCTCACAAATACGAAATTAAATAAAGACCTTTCAGGTCTTTCTTTAATTTCGTGGCTGGACCGGCAGGATTCGAACCTGCGAATGCTGGGACCAAAACCCAGTGCCTTACCGCTTGGCGACGGTCCAATGTAGGCTTATTATACCATATAATGCTATAATTGTTAGTATGATTAAGATTATTTGCGGGGGAAAGAAAAATGTTGAGTGGTGCAGAGAGGCTTGCGCTGAATACGAGAAGAGACTGAGAAAGCCATACGATGTTTCTTGGGAATTTGTTGAAGAGGAGAAGTTTTTAAAGAAGTTGGAAGAGTGGCCATTCTCGGGACGAGAATTTGTAATTTGCTGTGACGAACGCGGAGAAAATATATCATCAGATGAATTTTCTAAGCGGTTAGAAATAGCGTTCTTGAATGGGCGGGAGATAGTGATTTTAGTTGGTGGGGCTTATGGATTTAATGATACGATAAGAGAAAAAGCAAACTTTGTTTGGAGCTTCTCGAAATTGGTATTTCCGCACATGATTGCTAGATTAATCGTTTGTGAACAGATTTATCGGGCTTCGCAAATTGCGATTGGTGGACCATATCATCATGAGTAATATTCATTTCATGATATAAAAAGCCACCCTAGTCTATTACATAGGGTGGCACGATGGAAGCTTAGGCGCCTTTGATTGTCTGGAAGGCAGATTCGAGGTCCTCATCTTCGAAGACGAAGACCAGTAGGTGCTTTTCAGCCTGTTCGTCGATCTTTAGGAGGCGAGCTAAGGTATCGATGTCGCGAACCCGGAGGTTTTGGCATTCTTCCCTTTCGCTAAGCCAGGGTTTCAGATCTTGATATCCGTAATCATCGAAGTCGAATTCTGGATTATCTGATGCTTCGATGCGTCCATCTGCGTAGACATAGAGCGTCACTGTCTTCTTCTCCTCAATCAGTTGGCGCACTGCTTCTAGTGCCACCACTTTCTCGCGTCGAAGATTGCAGATTTCGTTCATTTGATCCGCGATGGTATTAGCCTCGGCCACACCTTCCTCGTAGTCGTCACGACAGGACTGAAGCAGCGATTTAATCTCCTCAAGTTTAGCTTGAAGATTTCTGAGGTTGCCGATGCAGGCATGATGCTTTTGGGCGAGCGCTTTGTGCTGGCTTTCGAGGGCCATGACTTCGTCACTAAGGACGCGTTCTTCTTCCTCTAAGTCAGCCAAGGTTTTCTCCGGAGGCGGTTCGATGCCTAAATCGTCCATCAACTCGCCTAAGGTCCTCATTGTTACAGGGATCGTTGCGACGGCGGCGTCGGCTCCAGCTTTGGATTTCCGACTCGGCTTCTTACGGTTTGCCTTTAGGGCGTTTAGGATATCTTGAGCCCTTTTACCGTTCCCTTGGCTATAGAGTCGTTGGATGTGTTCTTTCAGTTCTGCTTCGGTGCAGGAATAGTGAGCCATGAGATCTTCTGGGGTAGAGCCATTTTTGATATGGACTCTGATATGCTTCGCAGTTAATGAGTGTAATTCCATCATTTGTTTAACACCTCGTCTAGAATTTTTTCGATTACCTCGTAATCCTCGATGGTCTGGCCAATGGTTTGCGTAAGATAGTCGATTTCTGCCATGGCCGCCGTGTGGTGCTTGCGAAAATCAGTCGGATTGACTGGCTTTACTGGGGTAAAATTGCGACCGGAATGGTCGGCTTCGAAAGGCTTATCAAGAAGAGATTTCCTTGTTACGCCGGCCTTTTCGGCAATTTTGCCTAAGTTTTTGTAGATTGTCGTCTCTGAGAGATCAAAGTGTTTTGCGATGTCAGGGATACTAAATCCCTTTTCGCGCAAAGCGATGAACTCTTCCATCATTCTTAAGGTTCTTTCGTTGGTCTTTTGCATTTTTAACCACCCCTCTTTTTTATTTACCAACAAAACTACGTTTTCTAATTATAGCATACTTGTTATGTTTTGTCAATGGAAAGTGGCATTTTATAGGGGTATGTGGTATAATTTTGGGGTGAAAATATTAGGAATTGAGACAAGTTGCGACGAAACAGCGGCTTCTGTCGTTGAGGACGGGGTCAGGATTTTGTCGAACGTAGTTGTTTCGCAAATTGATATTTTTAAGGAATATGGGGGTGTGATACCAGAGGTAGCGGCAAGAAGCCACTTAGAGGTAATGATGCCAGTTATCAATAAGGCTTTATCGGACGCGGATTGTTCCTGGGACATGATTGACGCAATAGCAGTAACGCATGCGCCGGGGCTACTTGGTTCGCTACTAATCGGGACATTAACGGCGAGAACTCTAGCGATTTTGCACAATAAGCCGTTGTACGCAGTGCATCATCTGAAATCACATGTGTACGCAAATTGGCTTAGTTCAGAAAAATCTTCGGCTCTCGAGTCTGAAGATTTTTCTGGTAATCTCCCAACATTCCCGCTTTTAGCGTTAGTGGTTTCGGGGGGGCATACGCAGATTTTGTATATGTCGGGACATAATCGGTTTGAGATTGTAGGGACGACGGTTGATGATGCAGTTGGGGAATGTTTTGATAAAGTGGCGAAGATTTTAGGGCTTCCCTATCCTGGTGGACCTTCGATTGCGGAGGCGGCATTAAAAGGAGATGCTTTAAAGTATCACTTACCACACCCGAAGGTTCCTAATTTAGATTTTTCTTTCTCTGGGCTAAAGACTGCGGTTTTACGAGCTGTGCAAAAAGAGCTGAACTTGCCAATTTCTCATCCTTCGCATGATTTAAAAAACCACTTAAGCGAGCAACAAATTTACGATTTTGCTGCTTCTTTTCAAAAAACTGCGGTTGAAATATTATGCGAGAAGATAGAGAAAAGTAAGGAAAAATATCCTGATGCGCGTTCAGTCGTAGTCGCGGGCGGAGTATCGGCGAATAAGGCTTTAAGGACGGCTTTACCTGAGGCATTTTTCCCGCTTCCGACTCTTTCGGGAGATAATGGAGCAATGGTTGGGGCGGCAGCTTATTACGAAATTCAGTCGGGGGTTAGCCCGACTGATCCGTATACGCTAAATATCTATCCGAGAATTAGTATTGTTTAGTTTATTCTTTCGTTTCTTCTTCAGTAGTTTCCTCTTCGGTTGTTTCTTCTTCAGTAGTTTCCTCTTCGTCCGGTATTGTATCTGATTCTTTTTCTACATCAACAATTGATTCTAAAATGTAGTGTCCATTGTCTTTACCAAAATACATTTTTTTGACGGATAACTTGTTGCCAAATTTCTCAATAATTTTTTGCTTCGCCTCAAAGTCGTTATCGGAGAACCAGGTTTGCTGATCTACGCAAACGTCAGGTTCTGGAATAACTATGCCACACCAAGAAAGGTTTTCACGGTACATCTCGATTATCAATTTGTTGTCTTCGAAGTAGGCGTCTTTAATTGCCGTGAATTTTGTTAGGCCTGTTCCACCGTAGCCACCTGGGTAGACGAGGAAGTAATCAGATGTTGCGTTGTCGCCTGGAACATAGAGGAATGTTTGGTTGTTATAATTCTTCTTTTCCAAATTAGTATCACTGCCAAAAAGATACTTATACATATTGTTTAGGTCACTATATGAAACCCTAAATGAATCACCTGTAGACAAGAGGAGGTTTTGAGGATCGATGTTTTGAAAAGCGATTCTGATTTTGTTGTTCTCATTGAATTTATTGTTAAGGATATCAGAGAAAGCGCCAAGGTCATGGAGGTATGGTTTCACTACAGAAGCCGCTAGTTCCTTACTAATGCCGAGTGGAGATAAGGTGTCAGGAATGGTAATTGTGTTAGATTTATCATCGATGTCGATTTTGTCTTTATTAAGTTCGGTAACAGTTCCCTCATCGTTTTTTGCTTGGACTGTGAAGTTCGAGATTTTAGCCGGTCGGGTCATGCCGTAAATACCGAAGGCTAGACCAGCGACGGCAAGTACGCCAGCCGCAATAGCTATAATAAAGAGCTTTTTATTCTTTTCTTCGGGGGTCGGTGCTGGAGATTGCGGAATATTGATTGTTTCGATGTTTTCCGGAGCTGGTTGGTTTGTTTCAACTTCCGGCTGTGTTGGTTGAGCAACTGGCGGAGTGTTAACTACGCCGGCCGCATTATTCTCTTGTTCCATGCGATTTCCTTTTTGCTTATGGTTAAATTATAGCATAAAATAAGTTTTTGGTGTTTTTTAGCTGATATTGGGGCGTTTTTTCAATAATCGCGAGAAGAAGTAATTCATTAAACGGCGTACAACTGCAAAAACGATAAGCCCAAGGGCGGCGATGAGGATCGTAACAGTCAGGTTGTTTTTATCTAGCAGGGCGAGTTCGAAGAAATCACGAATGAGTGGAATGAGGAATGTTGCAATGATGATGCCGACGATTGTAAATAGTAAGGTTATCCGAAGCGTATTCAGTGGCTTTGATATCCAATAAATGAGGATGAGATCAATTGTGAAGGCAATAATGAGGGACGCGGTGGTGAGCTCGGTTTGAGAGAAGTTTGTGTAATGAGCTACGATAGCAAGGATAAGGGTACATGTTGTGACTGTTAGGCCGATTGGAACAGAATACTGCATGATGTTTTTTGCGAAGCGATTTTTTATGCGTTCGGTGTTTTTCTCAAGAGCAAGGATGAAGGCCGGGAAGCCGATGCAGGCGAAGTTTAGAAGTGTCATTTCGATTGGCGTGAAGGGATATCTAAAAGGGAGGAATACGAAGAGAATGGCTAGAATTGAGGCGTAAACAGTTTTCGCGAGAAAGAGTGCGGTCGAGCGTTCAAGATTGTTGATTGTCTGGCGGCCTTCGTCAATGATTGAAGGCACTGATGCAAAATCGTTGTTTAAGAGAACTAGTTTTGCGGAACGGCGGGCAGCGTCAGACCCTTCGCCAATCGCGATAGAGCAATCCGCTTCTTTCATGGCTAGGATATCGTTTACCCCGTCTCCTGTCATAGCAACGGTCTTTCCCTGTTTTTTTAGTGCTTTAATTAGGGCTTTCTTTTCGTTTGGTTTGACCCTTGTAAAGATGTTATACTTTTCAACTATTTTTTCATAGTTTATTGGGGCGGTTAATTTAGATAAGTCAACTGATGCAATGTCTTTCACGCCAGTTGCGGTAGCGATTTTTTCGACAGTTTTTTGACTATCGCCAGAGATAATTTTTATATCAACATTGTTTTTATAGAAGTAATCGATGATTCTTTTGGCATCTTTTCTGAGATCATCTTCAAGCAATGCATATCCTAGGAGTTTTTTGTCCTTTACTATGGCTATGATGCGATGGTCACCATCTACTTCTATTTTTTCTTTCGTGATGAATTCTGGAGCGCCCATAAGGAAAGTGGCTTTTTTGGTTTTGACGCCGGAGCATTTGCGTTCAGATGAAAATGGGATGACTTCTTCAACTTCTTCTGACGTATTATATTTGTCATCCTTAAATACAATCTCTTTTAAAGCGAGAGACGTAGAGGTGTCAGCGGTAGCGTGGCTCAAAATAAGGGCTAGAGTGTTATATAGGTCTTTTTTTGATACTCCTTTTGCCGGAATGATGTCTTTTACCTTCATTTTTCCTGTAGTTAGGGTACCGGTTTTATCTAGGGCTATACAATCTACTCTGGCGAGGGTTTCTATACTGTAGAGATCCTGGACGAGAACCTTTTTGCGGCTCAAACGAATGGTCGAGAGAGCAAGAATAGATGAGGTTAAGAGGATGAGGCCTTCCGGGATCATATTGATAAGAGCGGCAACCGTACTCGTTATAGCTATTTCGGGAGAGCTATTTTCGACACGAAAACGCGACCATAAGAGTAGGGCGCCGACAGGAATGAGAGCGAAAGAAATGTATTTTACGATGTTATTCATGATTTTGAACAGCTTTGAATCGGCTGTTTTAATTGTATGGGCGGATGATTCTAGCTTCGTGATATAATTTTCGGCGCCAACTGAGGTAACCTTTGCTTTACAAGAGCCTGAAACAATGAAACTCCCAGAGGTAAGCCTATCTCCAGGTTGTTTTTTAATGTTATCTGATTCGCCGGTGATGAACGATTCGTTTACCTCTATAATTCCCTCTTCAACTACCGAATCAACGATTATCTGGTCACCTATTCCGAGAATCATAAGATCGTCTTCGACGATTTCTGTTGGGCTAATTTGAGTTGGTTTGCCGTTTCTAACGACCGTCGGGTTTTGTTCGGCGAGAATTTTCATTTTTTCTATGGTCTTTTTGGCGCGTATTTCGTTAATGATTGCAATCATGGTATTTGCGGTTGCTATAAAGATAAAGAGAAGATTCTTATAAGAGCCGACTGAAAACACCATGAGGGCTAATATTAAATTAACTAGGTTAAAGATAGTAAACAGATTGCGGGCAACTATTTTAGCGACTGAGTTTGAATCTTTTGATTTGTAGTCGTTAGCTTTTCCTTGTTTTTTCTTCGCCTCCACTTCGGCGCTAGATAGGCCCATCTGTTTCATAATGAAAATTATACCATATCCGCTTAGATTCGGCGGCGCAAGCGATTTAGTTTACGAACAATATTATAAAGTTTGTATTTGAATGGTTTTTGGACGATATCATAGGTTCCGGCATAGGCTACTTCGGTGCCAGCAAATGTCTTTTTAAAGGCTGTAAAGCCGGCCCATGGATGGTCTTTCGGTGCATTCTCAGGGGCGATTCCCCAGAAATCGAAGGTTTTTAGGCCTTTCTTTTTAGCATCTAGGATAAGCTTAATTGTCAAAATGCCAGTTGCATGAAGCTTTCTTCCCTGTTCGGTTTGAGCGCCTTGGAGATTATAGCGGGTTGTCTCATCGTCGAAGACAAGTCCAGCAGCAATTACTTCTCTGTTATTTGTCTCAGGATTGTCATATTTTAAGAGGTAGAGGGTGGCAAACGGTTGACTTAGTTCGGTTTTTAGATATGCTTCAGAAAAAGTATTTATTCCCTTCTTTGACGCAAGGGCTTTCTGCAAATCTAAGAGATATTTAATGTCGTCTGGGTTGTTCGATGTTTCGATGGTTAGATTATTCTTTTGAGCGTTCTTGTAGTATCTTAGAAGGCGCGATGGAAGCTTTTCTCTTAATTCCTCGTCGCTTCCCGTTAGGTCCAATATCCAGGTCTCCTTAGGGTTTAAATCGGTAGATTTTTTAATCTCTTTAGCAGATGACTTTATTAAATCGGAATTTACAGGCTCAACGCGTATGAAGATTGCATTATTTTCATCGGCTCTTTGTCTAATGGATTTGATGGCTTTATTAAAGGATTCTTTATTTTCAGCGACTGGGCCATATGGAAGATATAAGTAATTCCCAACAGGGGTAGATTTTAAAATGGCTAGATATTGGAAACTGGCTTCTTTTTCAAAAAAGCTAGCTTCACCAAGGTCATCTTGGAGTTTTTGCCAGGCTTTTGACTGTGTTATTGGGATGTTCATCTAAAAATTATATCAAAATTATTGCGTTCTTGTTAGAACACGTGCTTTTTCTTGACTGCTTATGGTTTTTATTGCATAACCATATTACCGGTCTGGTTTTTCCCTACCGGTTTCTAATTTATCTCTGTTTTAGCAATAAAAGTAACTGTCTAAATTCGATGCTTCGGTTGCTAAAACTACTCCCAACTTACCGCGGGGGCGG
>JAGCNM010000045.1 GCA_017645955.1 Candidatus Saccharimonadota bacterium | reverse complement strand
AATTCGTCGACGTCTTCAATGTTTTCTAGGCGATGATATTCGGTCATTTTCCACCCTGTTTAGTTTACTTTTTTATTATACCAAAAGCGGAATAAAATGTCGTGCTTGATTTTATTTAGATTTATTTTTTGATTTATGATATAATTGAAATTACGTTAGGGCGTCGCAAAGTGGTAAGGCAGTGGGTTCTGGTCCCACCATTCGAGGGTTCGAATCCTTCCGCCCTAGCCATTTTTTGTTGTCTAATGAGTAAGAAGTGCCTCCATGCACACACGCAAAAAGCCCCGACTGGCTGCCGGGGACTTTTCGCTCTTAAAAAAAGCGATTGTTTTAAGAAAGGATGTTGATCTTTGCCGGATCGATGATATCGACAGATGCTCCTGCATAGGCAAGATCAAATAAGGCACCAGAATAGGACGGATCAGAATAGCCGATTTCATCCATATACTTCCGCGCCAGAATATCGATATCCTTGCCCGCCATGAGATAATCCGAAATGAAGTCATCGAAGCTATACGGCGAGCAGTTGTCGATAATCTCCCTCATCGAGAAGAAACTGATGAGCTTGTCTACGCTGATTGCATCTGGTAAGTCGGAGAGGCTGTACTCGCAGAAATACTGATAACCATTGCGACTAAGCCAATGGTCAATAACAGCGTCGTCTGCCATGTCGAATTTTTCGTAGAAATCCGAACCGGATTCAACGATATAATCCTCCATGTAGCTTCCTGCGTTCTTCATGAGCCATTCCTTGATATCGGCTTTCGAAAGCCCGTGTTCATAAAGCCAGGTCAGAATTTCTGCCTGTTCCTCTGGCCATGCTTCACGAAACTCGAGCCAATCCTTGATCAGCTCAAACGCCTTTTTCGCGCTGACGCCTTTAGCAAGAACGTCTTTGAGGTCAGCTGTGTCGAAAACGTCACAACCGGCATAACGCCTGTCGGCCAGAACATCTGGCGAGACGCCACGATTGACCAGTTCGTCCCAATGTTCTTTAGTGAAATCTTCATCAAAGAATTCCCCACTAAAAGTAGAGAACAGATTGGTCATGTCGAGTCTTGCGCCATACGCGAGAAGTTCATCATAGTGTTTCCAGATGTCTGCCGGCGCCATCATTCTGACTACCGAACCTACATCGAAGCCAGCCTCCAGAAAATCCCGCCAATGTTTGTGCATTTCATAGTTAGTGTTCTCAACGTTAATTCCGTCGTTAGGATCGAAATTGCTTACTAGGGCATCGAATCTAATCTGTAATATTGCATTTGTCATAGTCGCTATCTCCCTTCTTAAAATTGTCAATGTACTCACTACTCTAGTGCTAGATTTGAGCCAAAAAAGCCCTATACCTTAATTATAGCATAAGTGCTTTAATTTGTCAATATCTAGTAGGGGTAAATTCAAAAACTAAATCTGCAAACAGACATTGCTGATATCCTAAAATAGTGTATAATAAACACTAACATTATCGTATTTTTAAAGTTAAAAAGGATTTCAGATGGTAGAAAGAATAGAAAATCGTCCCGCTGGTGGTCGCGAAGGCGATTTTAGCGAACTAGGCGACTGGACTATAACGGAAATAGCTACGGCGCCAAAGACGTCCCCAGAGGATAGAAAGAATGCTAAAGCAGAAATCGCAAGACGCGAAGCAGCAGGTATCTATAATTTAGACGAATCACCGCGAGAAGTACGTAGTGATTTATTGAGCCATGGATATGGCGTAGAAAATGGTAAGGTGTTGTACCCAAAGCCAGAGTATAAATCTTGGCTAGAATCTGACCGCAAAGAACCGATGCCGAGCGGTATTAAACGAGAATCAATCGAAGATAGATTAGAAGCTGAAAGGCAAGAAGCCGCTAAGGCTCGCGAAGCTATGTTTGCCGAGCGTCGTCGAGAGTTTGACCGTGCAGCTGGCGAAGCGGCGATACGGGCCTACGAGGATGCCCCTGTAAGAGAAAAAATATACCATCCATCTAGAAAATCCGCCAAGAAAAGAGAAGTAGTCAATCAGCCAAGCGAGCGTGTTCGTAGCCCGGAATCCGTAGAAGCTAAAGCCGAAAAACTATACAATTACTATGATGAGAATTTTTCCAAAAACGTGCCTAGGTGGGCTTCATTTGGTGTATCTAGTTTGTTAGAAAAAGGCATAGTTGATCCGCCTACAGACTCTTTGCTAAGAAGCGGTTTCTGGGCACGCGAACAAGATCGAATTCATGGGCGAATTGATCCGGAAGATAGTCTTTCTATCGAGGCCTCAGATGCAGAATCCGACTTAAAAGTACGCGTATCGCGGGATCTAATCGGAGAAAAAGCTAAAACAGTTTCGAACGAAGACCTATTAAGTGCCAAGCGAGACGGATTATTATATGCGATTTCCTCTGGTGCTCGTGTTGATAATCATAACGGCAAAATCGTTTATTCTATTCCATTTGAACAAAGCAACGAAGTCGTTGATTTCATGAAGAAAGTCGGAGTGAACCTCGATGATTTTGATGAAGAAGATAGAGATAGAAAAATCATAACGGCATCGTATCAAGGTTTTTCCAATATCATAGAAGCAATCAAAAATAACGATAAAGAAACCGAAAAAGGTTTTAAGGCGCTAGACTGGTATTTCGACAACTTTAACTACAAAGAACGTATTAGCGATTTTCTTGGTGTTATGGACGCCTTTCAGGAAAACGCCGATAACGAATGGAAAACAAAACTTGAAGAATATCTTAGCACGCGTGAAGAAGTCGAAAAATACCTCAAACAATTAGAACAAAAACCAATTCCTCAATTAACTCAGGTAGAAGAGATCTCTGAAGAAGAGCTAATAAAAATGTACGAGGACCTGGTTAAAAACATTGCTCAACAACCAGCTACTTTGCGCTTGTTTCCAGATATAGAACGCTATCCAATTTATAATCATACTGGGGCTGTATTGCCAGTCAATATGCCTCCTACAAGCGTGCAAAAACTAGGAGCTATTGTTTCTGAATTCGCTAAAATTAAAGTTTTCGATCCAAATGCGAACGTGTATAAAGGTGTTTTTCAAGATAGCAACAAAAGAAATAAGAACTATATGATTATTCGTTATGGCATGAGAAATAGCAACGTCGCAATAGCTGCACCAATTGAAAGCTTTTCGAATGATGCGTCTTACGTTTGGGTAGGGCAAACCGGCAACAATCGTGATGGTTGGAAAGATGCCTTTGTACAAAATCCTGATCCAACTATTCCGACTAGCAAGTATCAGGCGCATCACCGTGATGACGTCACGGTTCATAACCACATAGCTGCCATGAAGACAAGAGGACTTAATGCCACTGAGAACATGTGGTATAACATCTATAAAAGTGTTGATAAGAGAGCAGTCTAAAAAAGTGGCTCACCTTTTGGTGAGCCAGTGCGTTTGATTATTCAAGCCAATATGGTTTTTGCCCCATAATAGCTTCATAAACTACCTCATTAGTAGATTTTGGTAGACCACCAGTCTTGGTGAGAAAACCTTTTTGGACTAATAATTTTTTTACCCCTGGGCTAATCCTATTCTTGCGTTGTTCGCAAAACCGGCATAGTTGAACATAAGCATCTGGATTATCCCAGAATAATTCATCCAATGAAGTACGTAGCGCCTCCTTTCTGGCGTACCTAGATTCACTAAGATTAATCAGTTTATGATCCGAATCTACTTGCATATTCCCCCTCCTCAAGTAAGATTTTGGTAAATGTACTATTGCCCTTGGCATATCCTTCCATTATAACACAATACCTCAAAAAAGTCAAGATTAAGCTTTTTGGCGCCCATCTCTCGCGTTGCTTCAAGCAGCTCAATCTATCCTAGCTTATTATGCTGTATTATGGTATAATATAAATAGACGTGGCGGTACTTTCCCGCCATGTACTTTTATTTTTAGGAGGAAGATAGCGATGATTTTGTATCTAGCATCTTTCGTCATTATCGCCCTTGCCTTATTACTAGTCTTTGGAAACTTCATTAACTTGAAAATCCAAAGAGAAGGCAACAAAAGCATGGTGGAATTGGCGGCAATCATTCGCTCTGGTGCAAAAACCTTTTTGCGCAGAGAATATCGAATAATTTTCCCAACAATTCTCATCGTCGCGGCCCTTTATTCCCTGTTTAGAGAATCCTGGTCTGGTCTTTCGTTCCTGTTTGGTTCATTCATGAGCATCACGGCAGTTGAAATCGGTATGAGAGCTGGTACGTACGCCAACGTTCGTACCACAAATGCCGCAAGGCAATCAAAATCAATGAGTAGGACCATCCGAATCGCTTTGCTTGGCGGTAGCCTCAGCGGGTTTACAGTGCCCGCATTTGGACTACTTGGCTTCTTAGTGATTTGGCTGTTATCCGGTGGGGCTCATAGCGACACAATTGGATATGGTTTAATCCTTAAGAGCCCTTGTAACGCTCTTACTATCAGACTAACAACTTATTCGTTAGGTTGTTCCCTGGTAGCAATGTTTAATCGGGTGGCTGGAGGTAACTACACCAAGGCTGCCGACATCTCGGCTGACATCGTCGGTAAAAATATCTATAATATGCCTGAAGATGATTCGAGAATGCCGAACTCGATTGCAGATTTTATTGGAGATTGTGTTAACGACATCGCTGGCAACATCTCTGACCTGCTCGAGAGCTTTGTGGCTACTCCGACCGCATGTATCCTAATTGCGACGCAGCTATTCAAGGACAATCCGTCTGCACTTACGGTTGCCTGCATGCTCCCATTTGTTTTGGCCGCCGGTGGACTCCTAAGTAGTATTATTGGAGTCTATACGGTCATAATTCAAAATCGGAGACGAACAAAAAAGGTACTGCGCCCAAATGGAGTAAGAAAAGTCAAATATTGGCCTGAGGCAAAAGACCCTGGTAAGCAGTTAGATATGGCAACATATATTTCTGCGCTTATCATGATGGGCATTGCGCTTCTTGGCTCATATTTCCTTTTCAAAAACATTCCCGGCTTAGACGATTTCCGTTGGGGATGGATTTCACCCTGGATTTCTACTCTGCTTGGAATAATTAGCTCCGTCGCGGTTGGAAAAATTACCGAGTATTATACTAGTACGAAGTATAAGCCGGTAAAGGAATTGGCCGAAATGGCTACTGAAGGCGACGCTTTCGTAGTTACTAAAGGCGACGCAATTGGCTCGCGTTCTGTAATCTTGCCCGTCCTCGTCATTGGTATTTCAATGATCGTTGCAGGGCTGCTTTCCGGAACGTATGGCATTGCAATCGCGGCACTCGGAATGCTTAGCTTTGTCGGAACGACTGTTTCGATTGATGCTTTTGGCCCAATCGCGGATAACGCGGGTGGTATCGCTGAAAGTTGTCATCTCGACCCAGAAGTTCGCGTGATTACCGATGAGCTTGACGCGGTAGGTAATACCACAGCAGCAATCGGTAAAGGCAACGCAATTGGTTCGGCGGCTTTTGCTACGGTCGCACTTATCATGTCTTACATTGGTAGTTACCCGAAATCTGATTTCGATAATCCCATGGTAATCATCATGATAATTGTTGGCGGCATTATCGGCGGCGGTTTAATTGAGTATTTTACATCACTTCTGACTGACAATACTATTAAATCTGCAAAGCTAATGGCGGAAGAAGGCGAACGTCAGCTAAGAATTCCTGGCGTACTTGAAGGTACAGTAAAGCCCGACTACAATCGCGTAATTGGCATGGCGGCGGATCAAGCATTAAAATACATGTTTATCCCTTCAATCCTTGCCCTCGTTTCGCCGATTGTATTCGGTTTCCCGTTTGGTCCCGAAATCGTACTCGGGCTACTTGGCGGCAGTACTATCATGGCAATCTCCCGAGCAATCTTCAACGGTAATTCCGGTGGAGCTTTCGACAACGCAAAAAAGTATATTGAATCCGGACTCCTTAAAGGATATAAAAAGGGTTCAGCCGCA
The DNA here is from genome assembly GCA_017645955.1 of Candidatus Saccharimonadota bacterium. Taxonomy (GTDB): domain Bacteria; phylum Patescibacteriota; class Saccharimonadia; order Saccharimonadales; family Saccharimonadaceae; genus Nanosyncoccus. Next base: position 16,629 of record JAGCNM010000045.1, on the reverse strand, counting down.
CACAAGGCTTCTGTGGTTGGCGATACGGTTGGGGACACCCGCAAAGATGTAGTTGGTGTGGCGTTAGATATTTTTATCAAAACAATGTCTACAGTCGCAAACACATTGGCGCCTGTCTTCTACAGTTGTAGGTTGTTCTAATCCGCATTGCCCTGACTTATTTTAAGTCAGGGCCTTTTTTATTCACTTCTTAAGGCTTCAACCGGATCCTTCTTGCTGGCTGAACGTGACGGGATTAGACCAGCAATTAAAGTCAAAATCACGCTTAGAATTATTAAAGAAACAGCCGTTCTAAGATCCAATGTCGCATAAAGTGGAATGTCGCCAGTATAATGGTGAAGTATCATATTAATAATTGGGATTAACAAATATGAGATTCCGACGCCAAATAATCCAGACAAAAGCCCGATGATAAATGTCTCCGCATTAAAGATTGAAGAAATATTATGCTTCGAGGCGCCAATCGCACGTAGAATGCCGATTTCTTTCGTTCTTTCATATACTGAAATATAAGTAATAACACCAATCATAATTGAACTCACGACTAGCGAAATAGAAACAAAAGCAATTAGTACATACGAAACAGCATCAACAATCGTCTTAACGGAAGACATTAAGATACCTGTTGCATCAGTATAATCTATCACTTTATCCTCCATACCTAAACTGCGCATCATATCGTTGTAGTTTTTAAGAAAATCAATAAACCTTGTTTTACCGTCAAAACTCCAAAAGTAAAATGATAAAGTTGTAGGCTCATCCATATCTTGATAACCAAGCGCTGATAAGTTAGTTACAAGCGTGGTCTTCTTTTTTGTAAACATTGCCGAAACAACCCGCGACAACTCTTCTTTAGAAAAGTTTAATTTAAATGCACCTATTAAAGCATCTTTATCAACATTAAAGGCTCCCGCAAAGCTATTAGCTAGATAAGACGAAAGGTCCCCAACTTTTGTTAAGATTTCCTTCTTCATGATAATTTCAGTAATCGCTATCGCAAAAGAATCTAATCCTTTTTCTAACATTTCTTGTTGATTTGCGAGTGAAAGTTTTAGAAAGCCTCCAAAAGTTGCTCTAAAAGAATCTGCAGGAATTAAATATTTTTCTTCAAATTCTGTAAAATCAATTCCTTCCATGAACTCATCAATCAAAGCGCCCATCTTCTCAAAATCCTGCAAATCTTGATAGCTTAATTCTCCGGATTGTATTAATTCCATAATTTTACTCATAAAACTAGTTTTTATTTCGTCTAGTTTTTCGCTCAAAGCTTCGCGTATGGGCGTAATATCTGCTGTAATATCATTTGAGATTGCTTCTATATACTCATGTGTTTTTTCGGAAATAGCATTCTGGTCAATCTTGACGCCAAAAGCTTTTGATAATGCCACTTCATCAATTGAAACTAAATCAGAAAACTCAAAGTTAAAATTGTTTTCTTCTTCACCAAACTTGGTATTTGAAAAAATATCAATCTCGGGGTTTTCTAGTTGTTTTTTTACTATCTCTGATTGGCTAGTTATGTCAACAATATGGGTAATTAGTGTCGGTAAATATGCAATGCCACTACCAGTTGACATCATTTCGCTATCAACGACCGCAACTCCAACAATATCAATCTTTTCTGCCTTATTAAACAAAGTGCGCATGAATTGTTTATCCGAAGTCATATCTTCGTATACTCCATACTTAGAATTGTATTTATAAGTATCAGGCGGCGAAATTAAACGTAAATCAACATTCATTAAATCTTCATAACTTAATTCAAGCGGCTGGTTTTTAATATCGACTTTTTCGCCGCTCATGATTTTTGCAATAATTTCATTTAATTCATCCGAATCATGAAAACCGAGTGAATACGTCAAAAGCTCAGAAATCTGGTTTTTATCATTTAAAACCACCATCATTTCATTGTATTCTTCAGGATATCTTCCAGCCAGTAGCTCAGTCCCGTCTTTTAAATTACCTAAATCAAATTGCCTAAATACCGAAGTCATCGTCGAATAGTTTTTTAAAAGTGATGTCTCAGGTATTAAAGAAGAAAACAGATTACTCGGGTTCATTTTCGCTATTTCGCCAGTGGCATCTTCTGTGTATATTAATGGATCAACATTGTATTGGTATTCGATTAAACGAATATCGTCCATTATCTCATCTTGATGAGAGTTTAAATAATCAAGAAAACTCGGTAAATCATTATTTGAAATGGTGCCGAGCGTAGAAGTTAGAACCTGGTTTTCACGAATCTTTCCATTAATCTGTTCGGCTGTTTCGTTTCCCGAAAGACTGAGTAACATGCCGGATATATCAGCAGCTTCTTTTTGTAGAGCTAGTGGATAAGAAGTTAAGGTATCTTCCTCGATTTTATCAATATAATTCTGGAAGCCAGTTGAAACTGCCGAGATTAAAGCAATCCCAATAATCCCAATTGAGCCAGCAACGGCTACTAGAATAGTCCTCGCCTTTTTTGTCAGTAGGTTTTTCAGAGAAAGTCCAGCCGCCGTAAAGAAAGACATTTTTGTCTTTTTACTTTTTGATTGGGATTCAGCGAGATCTAAATCGGTCTTTATTTTTCCATCATAAGGATTCGAATCTGAAGTAATCTTCCCATCCTTTAGAGTTATGATTCTTGTTGCGTATTTGTTCGCTAAATCGGGGTTGTGTGTCACCATTACAACGAGTTTATCTTTCGCAATTTTCTTCAAAAGATCCATGATTTGTAAACTGGTTTCCGAATCTAGTGCGCCAGTTGGCTCATCCGCGAGTAGAATATCAGGATCGTTTACGAGCGCTCTAGCAATAGCTACACGTTGCATCTGTCCGCCAGAAAGCTGGGCCGGCAGTTTCTCGATATGATCACTAAGACCGACATCACTAAGTACCTTTTTTGCTCGTCGGATTGATTCACGCTTAGAAATACCAGACAAAGTTAGCGCGAGTCGCACATTTTGTAAAACAGTCTGATGAGGAATCAGATTATAACTTTGAAAGACGAAACCAATTCTATGGTTACGATAAGAATCCCAATCCTTATCCTTAAAGTCTTTTGTACTTTTCTCATTAATCACTAAATTACCAGAATCATAATGGTCTAGCCCGCCTATGATATTCAGCAAAGTAGTCTTACCAGAACCAGAAGGCCCAAGAATTGCAGCAAATTCCGAGACACGAAAATTTATCGAAACCTTATTAAGAACGGCCCTTTTTATTCCACCAGTAAAATAGACCTTACTAACTCCCCGAATCTCCAACATATTAACTTAATTATAACATAAATAAAGTTGAAAAAATTAGTTTAAGCGTTTTTTAAAACCAAATTTCGGTTCCAGATTTGTTATAATAGAACTATATGGAAACTAATGTTTTCGACCGTATTGAAAAGAAGTATCTAATCACCAAAGAACAAAAAAGAAATCTTCTCAAAGTTCTTAAAAACCATATGGACAAGGATAAATACTTTAAATCAGAAGTATATAATTTATACTTTGATACAGACAATTATGATTTGATTATTCAGTCGATCGACCAACCAACTTTTAAAGAAAAGTTGCGCGCCCGTTCTTATGGCGGTTATGATCGTGTTTTCCTTGAAATAAAAACTAAAATTCGTATGAAAAGATCTAATCCTGGCTTTAAACGCCGCGTCATGATTAATAAGAAAGATTTTGAAGAACTTGTTGCGAAAAAAACAACCATGCTAGAACTTGCCGCTCGTTCAATAGAAACTGAAGATGATTTGCAAATTGCAAAAGAAGTCGATTATTTAATAAAAACGTTTGACTTAAAACCAAAGATTCTAGTTATGTATCATCGTGAAAGCTATCAGGGCGAAGATAAACTGAGAATAACGTTTGACGAAAAACTAAAATACCGTGACAATAATTTGCGCCTAAGTAAGTCAAAAAGTGATAAAATCTACTTTGAAGACGAGCGCAATATTATAATGGAAATCAAAGCGCAAGGTGTTTTACCGCTCTGGCTAGCAAAAGCCATGTCGGCAAACAAAACCTACCCCGAGCAATTTAGTAAAGTTGGAAAAATATTTGAAAAAATAAGAAAGGAACAAAATGTTTAACACAATATTTGATTCAACCGCCGCAGGATTAGACATCGCGACGGCTCTGATTTGCGCCGGAGTAGCTTTAGGGTTGGGCATAGTAATTGCGGTAACCCATATGTTGACGTCCCAGACCAGTAAAAGCTTTTTAGTTACCCTTGCGACCTTGCCACTTCTGGTCATGGCTGTCATGATTATGATTAATGGTAATCTTGGGACTTCAATAGCAATCCTCGGTGCGTTTTCGCTTATTAGATTCCGTTCGATTCAAGGTAATGCCAAAGAACTCTTAAGTGTGTTCTTCGCTATGATGATTGGTCTTGCTTGTGGTATGGGGCATGTATTCTTTGGTGCAGTAATTACAACTATTGCTGTTGTAGCAATTCTCTTTTTCTCCTTCACTCATTTTCTCGAACCAAATCGTAACCAACGTGTTTTAAAAATTGTTATTCCAGAAGATTTAGATTATGAGGATGCGTTTGACGACATTTTTAGAAAATATACAAGAAAAGCTGAACTCGTTCGAATGAAGACGATGAATATGGGCAGTCTTTATAAATTAACATATGATATTACACTAAAAAACAACGTAAAAGAAAAAGCTTTTCTTGATGAAATCAGAGTCAAAAACTGTAACTTAAAAGTACTTCTTTCCCATCCAGTACTCGAGGAGGAAATTTGATGAGAGAGAGCCAATCTAGATTTAGATGGCTAACCCTCTTCGTATTACTAACGACTTTAATTATCGTCACGTTACTAATCAATATTTCAAAGAACGATAATTCAACGCTCAGGGTGGCCAACACAATCAATGTTGATGACGGTGATGAGTCGATTGACTGGAGTCGCTTTTCAGTTATCGACATTGAACTTACCGAATCTTATAAAATTACAAAGTCCGGCATCTATCATTTAACTGGAGCTATTGAAGACGGCTACATTATGATAGACACAAATAAAGAAGACACCGTTAAGTTAATTTTAGATAACGTCACGATAAAAAACTCGGCCGGGCCTGCAATTTTCTGCTTAGAGGGTGACGATCTGGTTATCGAATTGGTTGGCGAAAATGCAATCGAAGACGGGATTAGTTATTCATCAATTACCGCTAACGATGATATAAAAGGAGCCATCTATTCAAAAGCTGATTTAACCTTTGAGGGAGACGGAACTTTAACTGTATTTGCAAATTACGAAGACGGAATTATATCTAAAGATGATTTGAAGTTCAATTCGGGAACTTACAATATAACAGCAAACGATGATGCCGTGCGCGGCAAAGACTCGGTATATATTATTGATGGGACGTTTAATATCGACGCCAATACTGATGCTATTAAAGCGACAAATGATCAAACCCCAGACAAAGGTTTTATTTTGATCGAAAACGGCGATTTCAATATTAAAGCCGGCGCCAAAGGTATTAAGGCGACCAATAGTATTTTAATTAAAAATGGTGACTATACTATTAATTCATACGATGACGCCATCCACTCCAATAACTACGTAGGAATCAAAGACGGTACCATCGAAATCACCTCAGGCGATGACGGTATTCACGCCGACCGCGAGTTAGTTATCGACGGAGGGGCTATCAACGTTCTAAAAAGCTACGAAGCATTAGAAGCACAAATCGTAACTATTAATGGAGGACAAATTTCCGTTATAGCATCAGATGACGGTATCAACGCTGGAGGCGGAGCGGATTCTTCATCTATCAACCGAGTGGGCGCCAATTCATTTGATGCCGACGAAGATTGCGTTATTACGATTAATGGGGGTAACATTTATATTAATTCCGCCGGAGACGGTATCGATTCTAATGGCTACCTATATTTCAATGACGGCTCAGTTGTTGTAGACGGTCCAACTAATAACGGTAATGGTGCTTTGGACAGTAGTTTAGATATCGTAATGCGAGGTGGCGAAGTAATTGCGGTCGGAGCAGCCGGAATGGCGGAAAGCCTCGGCACGAGTTCGACTATCTATAATGTGAATATCTATTTTAAAAAAGTATACCCCGCCGAGACGAAAGTCGAGATTAGAGATTCAGCAGGAGAAACAGTTTTACAACACGAATCAGCGAAATCGTTTAACCATTTTGCCGGAGGTTCCGAAAAATTCATCCCAACGGAGTCATATACGATTTACGTTGACGATGAAGAATATGAGGAATTCAAGATTACGAATATTGTGACAACGGTTGGAAATTCTTATGATATAATGAAACAAAGGAGGTAAATGCAACTAATTGTAATTTTGCTAGTCACGGTGTCTATTTTGACAATTCTGTCTGGCGCAACAGTATTTTTTGGCGCAAAGAAAGGAGAACGCCTCAAGTCCTTTTGGTTCTTTGTCGCAACAATCTTTGCAACGGTATGGACAATCTCGATTTGTTTGTTCTTAAGAGCTACGCCAGACACGACCTTAAATATGGTTTGGCACACAAACTGGACTTATATTAGTGCGGTCTTCATTGATATTGCCCTGCTTGCTTATATTAGCTGGCAAGAAAAGTACGGAAAACTGGTAACTAGCTTCTTTGTTGTATTTGGTTTAATTTTGACAGCTATTTTCGTTAATAGTCCGAGCCTACTGTATACAGATATTATAATTGAAAAAGCCGGCAATAGCTTAGTTACAAATATTGGGCCATTCTATTTTACTTATATTGGCTTCTTCTGTCTGCTTGTTCCGGCGGTGATTATTACCCTCTTCAAGCAAATCATTAATTCAACATCAATAAAAAAACGCGGCGGAGATTTAGTTTTGCTAATTGGGTTTGCAGTATCAGGGACAACATCACTAATCTTTAACCTAATTCTACCATTGTGGCGCTGGGACTTAATTTGGTTAGGGCCACTAGCTATCTCTACGACAATCATCGCATTTTACTATTCAATTCTTCGTTATAGGATTCTTAATCTATACTCAACCTGGCTAAAAATCTTATCGTATATTGTTATTATTACTTCCCTTGCAGTAGTTTATATGGTTATCTTCTCAATCGTATTCGCTGCAATGTTTAGAGGCGCAACGCCATCAACCGAAGTTATTATCTTGAACTTTATCATGATTTTAATCGTCCTATTGCTGTTGCCGGCAATGAATGAGCTAGGTATGTTCATTCGATCACTCATCTCTAACCAGCAAATCGATACAGCCTATGTAATTAAGAAACTAGTCAAAACAACACCAAGACAAACCAGCTTGAATGAGCTTGCCAGTTTTTTGGCAGAACACATGCATTATAAGTATATTGGTTTTCTAATCGATAACCAAATCTATAGCTCATCCCCGCACGAATTCACCGCAGAAGAAGTTAAAATGGTTTCAAAGTTAGGTAAACCAGAAAATGGTATTTGGCAAAGAATAAATGAAGAATCTCCAGAATGGCAACACCTTGATCTGTCTGCAATTGCAGCGCTTAAAGATGTGAACGATAAAGTTTATGGCCAAATGATGCTCGGGAAACCGACTGGAAAGACGAACTTTAGTCGCCAAGATCTAGTTCAAATCGAAACCATCATCAATATTGTGTCAGTCATTATTGACTCTAAGAATCAACCTAATAAGAAGTAAGGATTGTATGCCGGCAATAATGTTAAAAGAAACTCGATGGACCATACTCCTGTCGATTAATGCTGTCGCAATTTTGATTGCCGGGATTGCAATTGCAAGCGCCATCTGGTTTAATGGCGGCTTAGATTTTAAGGTAGTTGGCGAACGTTCAGATGTGGTTTCAAATGACGTTAAAGAAATTGAACTTCTCGATTCGGCCTCAAACTCAAACGCCAAATCGGAAGTCGTAAACTATGTCGGGAACGACGATTATGTCTCAACCTCTAGCCACGAATTTGATAGCTCTGAAGTTTCATCTGATGAATTGTGGAATGAAAAGTCAATTACAATCTACGCCACACCAGATATCGACATTTGTGTTGGCGGTGGGCTAAGCAATCTCGGGGAGATGTATTGGCAAACATCTGATTCGAACGTCATAAGCGGCTTCTATAATTCAGCTCGTACATGGCTCGGCTATGACGACGATACTTGCAGGTATCCGCTGATTAGTGGAATTGGAACGACGACCATTACTGCTGGTACATATGATGGTAAGCGAAGAGATTCTATCACAGTTACAGTAGTTGATCCACCAGCTGAACAATGGGAGCACGAAGTCCTTACGCTCGTAAACAAAATTCGCACAAAGAACAACCTTGAACAACTAAGTTGGGGTACGACTTGCGAATCTGCAGCTGATACACGTGCGAACGAAACCATTTCTATGTATAGCCACACTCGCCCTGATGGCAGTAGCTGGTCAACGGCTTGTCCTACGCCAGATTCGGGCGGTGCAAGTGGCGAGAATCTTGCAATCGGTAATGCAGCGGTTTCCCCGGCATCAGTAGTTTCACTTTGGATGGGCTCCGAAGCGCACCGTGCGAATATTCTTAACCCAGATTATACAAAACTAGCTGTTGGTTTTGTCTTTAAGATGGATAGTGATTACAAAACCTATTGGTCGCAATTCTTTAGCACTTATTGATTATAATAATTATCTTCAATCTTATTACCAAGCTCACGGAGTTTTTGGTACGGGGTATTCTTTGTCATCACGACTACGACAAAATGCCTATTATCTTCTGGATATTCAATTATAGCTGCGTCATGATAATAATTCCAATGTTCTTCTTCGAAATTATAATCCCAACCGACTTTATTGTAGACATTAGCATTCTTAAAACCGCTCGGTAAACCTTGCCGCCAGTTATAATCCGTTTCGGGTTGGTTTAAGAGTGAGTCTCTCATCCTAGCTAGCAAAGCCTCGTCACTAATTTCTAAATGCCCATAATAGATAGTCATCATTTTTAATACGTCTTTTGGCGTCGTCGCGAAATTTGCTAAGTCAGAATCGGTAATATCATACTTTTCTTTCATTATTTTGTCTAATTTTTTAGTGCCAATCATTGACCAAAGCGTTTCAGCACACTTCGAATCTGATTCTCTAATTGCTAAATCTAAACAGTTTAAGATAGTCAGCCCAGTTTTTCCGCAAGCGTCATCGTCCTTCCATTCTCCAGATTGTAATATAGTGTAGCCTTCATAGGCCACAAACAATTTATAAAGTGAAGCTGTATAATAAGAAGCGCTACTATTATATTCACCAGCTATCTCATTCCGGTCTAAATCATATATAATTACACTTTTCATACTATCAAAAGAGTTTACCCATTCATCGACGATTGGCTGAAAATCGATTTCGCTGGGCAAATCATTTGAAATACTGATTCTACCGACCGCAAGATTATCATTACTTAATAGTTTTTTATTGACTGTGATTAGAGTTAATAATAACAATTCGAATACAACAATAATAGAAAGATAAGAAAGAATCTTCATCGGCACGGCATTGTCGTCAGAAACTAAGGTCTTTCGCTGATTAGCCTTTGGAGAAACCATGTTGAACTTTCTTTATCTAAAACTCGCGTTTGCATAGTTCCATCATAAACAGTCGGCACAATCTTAGTCTGCAACAATTTTCCGTTATAAAAGTAATGTTCGAGAACTAAACTACGAGTTGTTCCGGGCCACCAGTATTGATCGAAGAACAAATTACCAAGTCCGTAATAAATCGCGCCATTCCCGTATAATTCAAAAGTTTGTGGCTGATGGGCGCTCGTCCCAACTACAATATCCGCACCTATGTCGATAAGGTGTCTAAAGAAGCCAATTTGGTCGCCTGCAGAAGAATTTGCGTAGTCGCAAGTAGTATCTTCTTCAAACGCAACATAGGTACTGCACTCATAATATTGAATATCAACTATCACGAAATCGCCACGGGATTTTGCGTCTGTAATCTCTTCAACCGCGTTTTCCTCGTCATACTGGTTAGCTCCAGGCGTATCATCTAAAGTTGCTCCGCCAGTAGACAAATTGTAGGCTAGAAAAGCGATATTATTACCTTTCTGATTGATATTTAAGGGCGTCTTAGCCTCTTTCGCTGTCTTCCCGCCACCGACTACTTTTATCCCCTTTTCATTATATATATCTACAGATTCAATTGCCGCCTCGTCACCGCAGTCCTGATTGTGGTTCCCAGTTAACTCAACAATATCTAATCCAATCGCCGTTAAAGTATCAATAAAACGACGATCTGAGCAGATATTATTTGGCCCAGCATAATCGGAAAAAGAAGATTCGTTTGAAGTGTGCGTTAAATCGAAACTCGAAAGATAATCTTTAATTTCAGCCGCGAAATAATTTGCATCGCCGACTTCATATAGTTTTGCGTTCATCCCACGCGAAAGCGCCGTTACGCCAGTTTGCGCGAAAGAAAGTGTAGTATCTTTCGTCAGATAAGTCTTCGTGAATGCTTGTTCGATAAGCGGCCTAATTTCTTCATCAAACTTTTCTGACTCAAATGTAATAATTCTAAAGATTGCACCAGAATTAAAACTATTCAAATAATAATCATCATTAATACTTAAAAGCTTTTGTTTAAAGTTCAGCTCGTCAACATTAATCAAATTTATCGAGCTATCTTCCGCCGCAGCTTTTAATAATAATTCACTCGGGCTACTAGCGGCAACATAGGTTTCAGCACTATAATAATCAGTCACCGGCACCAAAACGCTAAAAAGAAAATCATTTTCGTTTAATTCAGGTAGCTCAAGATAATCATTGGCTGAAATTGCTACGTCTTTGTCTAGCTCAACTTCTTCAGTAAAAATTGATTGTAATAATGTTAGTTCTGCCTCACTTAACTCTTCTCCATAATAAACTACACCAGGAATTTTAAATAACCCTGTTTTAGTAATAAACTGTACTCCAAAGAAAACAATTGCAAAAGCAAAGATAAACAAAATAATTCCAGTTAAATAATTTCGTTTTCGATTCCTCTGTCCCATATCTTTATTGTATCATAACGATTAGGAATGGTGTCCAACTAAAACAGTCAGACGTGATATAATAAGCTTATGCTAAGTTGGTTCACTAAAAATGAAGTTAACGAAGAGATCTATTCCCAGGATAAAAATGTCAAATGTCAGATTATTTTAGATTCAGGTAGAATCTCGTACGCAGTTTATAAAAATGAAAAACTAGTTATTAAACCATCTAGTCTGGGTTTTTTGATTTATGGCGAAAAACCGCTAGGCGAAAATTTAAAACTGATTCGTTCGCAACGCAAAAAACACCAAGAGATCGTTGAGTTGCCGTGGGGCGAAAATAAATATATCGATAATAACTATGTAGAGAGCGCCTATTATTTTGCCGAAAAAAAGTATCCAAATCGTATTTTTACCCTGAGAGTGAGGGTGTTTAATAACGCAGTCGCTTTTCGCTACGAAATCCCTCCACAGCCGAAATTTAGTCAAATTACAATAAAAGACGAACTCACGGAGTTTAATATTCCCTTAAATACTGTTGCCTGGAAAATACCGGCCTACCAACCCGATCGCTATGAATATAATTACGAAAAAAGTACAGTTTATGATATTAAAAAATCTGTCCATACTCCGCTAACCTTAAAAACACCAAACGGAGTATATGTCGCTATACACGAAGCAGCACTCTATAACTACGGCGCAATGACTTTAAAGTTAAATGAAAAGAACATCTTGAAATCCGATATTACACCTCTTTCCGATAATACTAAAGCACATATTCAATTGCCGTTTCAAACCCCATGGCGTTTAATCATGCTAGCGGATTCAGCAATTGAATTAACAACCAATCAAGTGATGTATGTTTTAAATGACCCGCCAGCTCAAGATTTCTCATGGGTTAAAACCTTAAAGTTCATTGGTATTTGGTGGGCAATGTATGTCGGGGAATGGACCTGGGCGCCAGGAGATAGACACGGCGCGACTACGGAACATGCCAAAGAGTACATCGACGCGGCCGTACGTCTAGGAGTGTCGGGGGTCCTCATTGAGGGTTGGAATGATGGCTGGGAGGGAGACTGGCTTGATAATGGCATTAATAATAAATTTACAGTCGCGACTCCAGATTTCGACTTAGAAGAAGTTGCGCGCTACGCGAAAATTCGTGATATAGAAATTGTGGGCCATCACGAAACAGTAGGTTTTATTGACAACTACGAGAAACAAATCGAACAAGCCTATAACTATTACGCCGCTAAGAACGTTCATTATATAAAAAGTGGATACGCGAGCAGTAAAATGCTAATCAACGGTAGAAGAGAGTATCATCACTCCCAGTTTGGCGTCAATCATTACCAACGTACAATTGAATTAGCTGCTAAAAAACATATTTGCCTTGACATTCACGAGCCGATCAAGGGCACTGGCATTGAAAGAACTTGGCCAAATCTCTTAACGCGTGAAGGTGCGCGTGGACAAGAATATGAAGGTGGAGCCCTCAGCCCGTCACATGCCTGTTATCTTCCTTATACGCGACTGCTCGCTGGCGGGATGGATTATACGAGTGGCATTTTTGACATCGAGAACTCGGTCAAACGTCTCGCAACTACACTCGCGCGCCAATTAGCTTATTTTGTGACTATTTATTCCGGGATGCAAATGGCCGCCGATCGACCATTCATCTATGAAAAACGCTTCCCTGATGTTTTTAGATTTATAGCCGACGTTCCAACGAGTTTTTCGAAAACTATTCCACTCGCAGGAGAAGTTGGAGAATACTATATAGTCGCAAGACAAGATCGCGACAGCAACGATTGGTATATAGGCGGCATCACGGATGAATTTAGCCGACGGATTAATCTTCATCTTGATTTTCTTTCCGAAGGAACGTACGAGGCTGATATCTATTCTGATTCCGACGAAGCGCATTATCGTGACAACCCATTTGGCATTCTCATCACAAAAAAACGCGTCGAAAGAACGAATACCTTAGACCTTTACATAGCGCCAGGTGGCGGTTTCGCAATTAAACTAAAGAAATTATAATTAAGCTCGTTCAGCCGTAATAATTAGCCTATGCGTTGCATCGCCTCCGCCAAGGCTTTTACCAGCGCAAGTCATAATTACTATTGTGTCTTCGCTACTTCTTTCCAATAGTTTTGGCATTACTATATTTTCTTTTTTCAAAACCTCATATTTTTTTACAATATAAGTATCATCATTTAAAACAATTTCGTCATTAAGCCTTAATTTGTTTAAATCTTGAAAAACTGTACTAGAATGACCAATTAGTAAAGTTTTGTTCTCAGCTCCAGAATAACTCCCAACTATGGTATCTGGAGTTTGTATTTCGCCATTTTCGAGAGTTAAGCTAGTAACATTGGATCTTAAGCCAATTGATGGGATAGATAGATGAGCTGAAACTTGATAGTCGACCGCTTCAGCTGGTTTTAGACCGATTATGACATATATGAAAAATGCCACAAAATATAGTCCTATAAAAACATATTTAAGGCTAAATCGTCTACCGATTTCCACACTCTCCTCCTACTACCTAATTATAACACAAGCTTTTTTAAATACCAGGACTAAAATGCTTTAATTTTTTTTCATGAACTTTATAATTTTTATCATGCGAACCGACCTCGGCCCAAAAGCTTTTTGAATGATCCATATGATTTAAATGGGCTAGTTCATGCAATATGACATAATCGCGCAATACCTCGGGGACCTTCATAAGCCCAATATTTAAAGAAATCGTTTTATTAGAAGAGCAGCTCCCCCATCTCGTATTTGCGTGTGTTAAACGACACTTTGTATATTTATATCCATATAAATTCGCTAAATACTCAAGTCGATACGGTAAATATTCCCGCGCCTTCTTCATTAAAACCTTTTTTTGATAGTCTCTTGCACGTTGTTCCCCCGGGTCCTTAATTGGTAATTTTTCGCGAATCGCATTTCGATTTGAGTTTAAAAATCTTTTAGCCAAAAAATCCGAAGTATACTTCGGAACGGACATCTGTAGGCGCCCAGAAGTTGAAATCGAAAACTTCACACTTCGAGCAAGAGGATTTTTTCGGACGATAACTTCGCCGAATTCTTTATCATTAATTACCATTTATTTGTCGCTAAGCTCAGCTAAACCAGAAACAACGTGCTTTGTTTGGGTTTCGAAGGTATGTTTTCCGGATAGAATTATCGGTTTTTCGATTTCCGTCGGAGCCTCAATTGAACTAACGGCCTTTTCATAGATTTCTTTAGCTTTCGCAAGATTTTTATATCTAGATTTTAATCGCGATCGAATCGTAGAAACATCAGTCTGAATCCATATTAACGAAGGGTCATATCCCTTACTGCGTAACAAATTTCGCACTTCTTCACGTTCTTTTTCGGTTTCAAGCTCACCTTCAATCAAAATTGTTTGTTTGGTTTTTAATACTTGTTCCAAAACAACCAGAAGATTCTTTCGTGAAAACCCGTATTTCTCTTTTAATTCATGTAAATCATAAAATGCCAACCCAAATTTTTTTGCGAACTTTTCGCAGAATGTTGTTTTGCCACTACAAGGCGCACCAAAGACAAGCAACGCACGGGGCTTGAGATTTTTACCTTCCATCATACCTCCATTATATCATTAATGGCAGGGGTGGCAAGACTTGAACTCGCGACACACGGTTTTGGAGACCGTTGCTCTACCAACTGAGCTACACCCCTTTAAATTTTATACATTAATTTTATCACAAAAACCAAAAAATGTGCTAAAATTATATAGATGAAAATACTTATGTTAGGATGGGAACTTCCGCCACACAATAGTGGGGGTCTTGGCGTCGCCTGTTTAAACCTGTCACGTGCCCTTGCTAACGAAGGTGCTGAAATAAGCTTCATTTTGCCATACAACGCACAGTATTCAGAGATTGATTTCATGGATATTTACTCTGCAACTAATGTTGATCCGTTGTTCCGCTATGGGGGAGGCTCTTACGAATCGTTAAGAATTGGCGAAGAAATCATCCCAACCTTTAAAGATGGAAGGCTAACTTCAATTCGTGAAATTCAAAACGAATACGGGAAGTTTGTTAATAAATTCATCAAAACACATCGTCCAGACGTTATCCATGCCCACGATTGGCTAACATATGAAGCAGCAGTCGCTGCGAAAAAGAAGTATAATATTCCGCTTGTAGCACATGTCCACGCAACTGAATTTGATCGTTCCGGTATGCAAACTGGAAATCCGCTCATTCATGAAATTGAGTACGAAGGTCTCATGGCGGCCGACAAAATCATAGCTGTTTCCGAATTAACAAAACGCATTGTCCATGAAAAATATAATATTCCACTTTCTAAAATCGATGTCGTATATAATTCCCTCGACGACGATTATGAAAATGGCGCATATATCTTTAATAATAATTATTACAATTACATTAATGATCTAAAGTCAAAAGGTTATACTATCGCTTCGACCGTCGGCCGTTTTACAATCCAAAAAGGTTTGATGTATTTAATGCGAGCGGCGAAAAAGGCGATTTCTAAAAATCCGAAACTACTATTCGTCTTTGCTGGTGATGGCGAGGAGCGTAATAAATTAATTAGACTAGCTGCTGATTTAGGTATTGCGAAAAATGTTTTGTTTACTGGTTTTATCCGCGGGAGACAGCTTCGTGATATTTATACAGTTTCTGATATCTTCATCATGAGCTCAATTTCTGAACCATTTGGCTTAACTGCGCTTGAAGCAGCCTACCATGGCAATGCGCTGATTTTAACTAAACAATCAGGTGTTTCCGAAATAATATATTCCGCCTTTAAATATGATTTCTGGGATGAAGATAAACTGGCGAACGAGATAGTTGCTATTTCAAGCAGCGAGACTCTTGCTAGGGTCTTAAAAGAAAACGCAAAAGAAGAATTTAGGCAGATTTCATGGCAAAAAGTTGCGAGAAAGTGTCTAAAAATCTACGATGACGCAATGAAGGAGAGAAAATAATGCGCGCAATCTGTCTTTATCTTCACATCCACCAACCAGTCCGCTACCGTGAATACTCGATTTTTGACGTATCAAATAATTCGAATTATTTTGAATGTGACTATGATGCGCGCGAAAACAATCAGAGAATTTTCGAAAAAGTGACTAAAAAAAGCTATCGCCCGATGCTTAGCCTATTAGAAAGAAAGATGAACGAACATCCAGATTTTAAAGTCTCATTTTCTATCACCGGAACCTGGCTCATGCAGGCCGAAAGATGGGCTCCGGACCTAATCGAATCAATCAAACGCATGGTTAACCGCGGCCAAGCTGAAATTATTAACGAGACCCATTACCATTCGCTTGCCTTCTTCTTTAACCGTCAGGAATTCGAAGACCAGGTGCTCATTCATTCCGAGAAAATTGAACAAATCTTTGGCGTCAAACCCCAAGTTTTCCGCAATACTGAATTGTCTTATAACGACGAATTAGCAAAATGGGCTGAAGATCATGGTTATAAGGGCATTTTAGCGGAAGGTTGGGATGCAATTTTAGGTTGGCGTAGTCCAAATCATGTTTATAAACCAGTCGGCTGTAATAATATAAAGTTGTTATTAAAAAACTATCGTCTCTCAGATGATATTGCCTTCCGTTTTTCGAACCGCGGCTGGGGTGAATGGCCGTTAACGGTGAAGAAATACCAAAACTGGATT
>JAGCNM010000044.1 GCA_017645955.1 Candidatus Saccharimonadota bacterium | reverse complement strand
TGGAGATTACCTGCGCTAGCTACCCATACGGCATAAAGAGTTTTGATTTCGCCTGGGATAGATGATATTGGGGCTTCAATAGCTTCATTTGGGCCATAGATTCTAGATGCTCCACCAGGTTGAGCGTTTGGGTCAAATGACAAACCCGCAAAGCCATAACCAGCGCGACTATAATTAGAAGCAAAGAGATCAAAGACGTCACCACCCACTACATTAGTGTGTTTTACGTTAGTCATTACACCTTCGTCTGCACCATTGCCATCATATTGGATAGTATATACTGGCTCCCAAACAGTATACAACGTCATATCAGAAGATGGTGTAAAAACTTCTCCACATGAGTAAACTACATTGTTGCCGGCACTATCAGTATCCCACCCTATAATCCTATACCCATCTCTCGCAAATGCAGTATTAGAGAGAGAGCTGCTACTGTTACCTATAATGGTTTTTTTTGTCTGCGTACTGCCATCACCGGTGCTAACAAATGTAATTTTATAAGAGGCGTTATCCATGTCTGTTATACACCTAACACCTGCACCATAGTATTTATTTTGGTTACTGGAATAGCTCAAACCGCCGCCTGAGTAAACCAGAGCGATCGTAGCATTATAAGAAGTAATATTGTTTGCTGTCCATAAATACCCATAAGTAGTAGGATTATTAAAATAGGTTGTGTTAACTGTAGCGCCTGCTGCTTTACGATAACCGCCATAAACGAAATAATATGGTTCATTGCCGGCGTTCTTACCAGTATAGCTAGCATTAGTACTATTATATGTATTGATACTGCCAGCAGATTTCAGAGTAGAGTATTGTGATGAAGTTGGTAGGTCCCAGTTTTTAGGGCAAATAGAGGTAGATAGTGCGCTCGTGTTAGTTTTATTAATACTATTAGCATCCGCAGTCGCCGCGGCGAAAGAATAATAGGCAGTCACTTTGCCGCTATAGGTAGTTCCATTGACTGTATAATCTGGGATAGTAACATCATTATAAACCGTAGGTTTATAGACTACGGATGTATAGCCCGAAATTGAAAAATCATTCGGATTAGATGCAGGGAGAGTAAAAGTAGTACCTTCTTCAAGATCTGTGTCATCTGAGGTTAAAGTAATAGCGGTGGATGCACCTAAGTTAAGGTTCTGCGTCATCCAGCAATAGCCATCTGGTAGTTTAGCTACAGTGTAGGATCTAACAGTTCCGTCGCGATTATCAGTAAGGGTGGCTTGTCCGTAGGGAGTACCTATGGCAGTGAATTTGTCCGAATTCCAGCAAGCTGCAGCGGACATATCTTGCATGGTGTTATGGTCTATGGTTTTTTCGGTGCCTATTGGTGTGGTCGTAGTAAGATCTGCTAGTGTTGGTTGCTTCCATTGAGCATAAAGCGTAATGGTTTCACCTTGGTTTGCGAGATTAGCAACAGATTCGCGGTCTTTATACCAGTCTCCTGTGCCATCAGCTGCGGTATTCCATCCCCAGAAGGTCCAGAGCTTGTTTGCAGTTGCCGGGATAGTTGTACCGTTGGCGTTTTGGTAAGACGTACCCATGGCTGGAGCAGTGAAAGAATTACCCGTGAGTTTAGTGGTGTCATTAACTATAATAGTTTGGTTTGCCATAGTCCCAGTACCACCATTAGGATTAAAGATAACTTCATAGTCTATACAACTTGGGTCCATGGTGAGTTGGTAGACAATAGAACCATTATTAGCCATCTCATAGGTACCGGGATTTAAGCTATTTGATACTGATACGCCATAATAAATTGTAATATCATCGTCTATGTCAGTTTGGCTAGCAGTTTGGGCGGTAGTTTTTAGGAGCGTAGGTGTGTTGGAAAGGGGAGAGAAGACACCAGAATCAGTATTAGCAGAAAGGGAATAGCCCCAAGCGTTGGTGGTATTCTTTAAGGTAGATGTACCATCAACTGGAGTAAAATACTGGCCTTGTGTGTTGTTGGTGCTATCACCATTACGATATAGGTTACGGTCTGTTGGGCCGGAAATAGAAAGATTGTATCCCGCTCTACAATTCGTTACGACGTTAACTTCACTTGCACTAATGCTTGTACCGACGCTACCGTCTCTACTTGGCATGATATCAACATTCACGGTTCCAGAAGTAGAAAGAGAAGCGGATGTAGCAAAGACATTAGACGAACTAGAAAAGAGAGCAAAAAGGACAAGGCAAAAACAAATAACGAATTGAGATTTGCTCCCAAAAAACTTTAGCACTTTTTATATTCCTTTGTTTTAATGTATGACTTATAGTTTTTGTTTAACTCTGCACTCTTACGTAAGATTATATTTCTTATGGTTGGGGCTGTCAAGAAGGTAATGGTAAAAAGTTAAAGGTTTTATAAGTATGTTAGCTATTTATTATGCACCTTACTGTGTAGCCGGATGATTTACGATTACTAGTGTTACCGGGGCTTACTTCAAATTTTCTAAACGTTAAATAGTCGGCGTACGTAATGTCAGTACTGCCAAGCGGGGAGGCGGTCCAGTAGTTTCCGTATTCGCCACGAAAAATGATTGAGCTACCACTAGCAGCTCCGGAATAAATGAAGTTATTGGGATAACTTCTAAACACTTTTGATATTTCTTCGCCAGTAGGGGTAGTGTTTGAATTCATAGTATTAGATTTCCCGCCTAGCTGAATACTGAGATTACTCATACCTCCAGATGTACTGGTCGGAATATGCCATCCAGCTGGACAGATTGATGTGTTCGTAACAGAAGCGGTTCGATTAGTGTTAGCGATAGCTGCTGCAAATGTATAGTAATTACCGTAGGAATAGACATTACTGCTCGCGCTGGACATATTGGCTACCCTAGAAGCAGTATTTGTATTGTTAAATCTCGGGAAATGATAACCTGGATTGCTGTTTGTCCCGATGTCGATTGTCGCCGTACCGCTAGCGGTGCCAGAATAATATAGACTATTTGCTGTAGTACTGTTGGAAAAGTTCGCGCTTTCTGGACTGGCTAGGCCGGCGAACGAGACACCATAACCTTGCGACAATGCGCCAGTAGAGTTATCAGAATTAGTATTATCAAGTCTCAAATTTTCAATCATCCAACATTGTTCATCCGCAAGTTTGGCTACGGCATAAGTATTATCGTCTCTAGCATCAGAAAGCGCAGTGACAGCGCCTTTAGCGAGTGATGAACAACCGGTCCAGTTTTGTAGGTCGCCTGCGGAATGAACCCAAACTGCATATAATGTCATGGTAGCATTTGCGCCAGGAGTGCCTGTAAACGCTGGGGCAGAAATTGTCTCATTCGGGCCATAGATTCTTGACGAGCCACCAGGTTGAGCGCTTTGATCAAATGACCACCCGGCGAAACCGTAGTCTTCTCGGCTGTAATTGGAGGCAAAGAGATTGAGCGTGTCACCTTCCGCTACATTTGTATGGCTAACATTAGACATTGCTCCAGCATCCGAGTTGTTGCCATTATATACAACCGTATAAGAAGGCGCCCACACTGTATAAACTATTAAATTAGAGTATAGATTAGCGACGGACTGCCCATTTGTGTAAACTATGTTGGTCCCAGCGTTATTAGTGTCCCAACCGGTTAATTTATACCCACCTCTAGTATAAGCAGTCGTTGGTTGGATGGTGACATTTTGCCCCATCGTGAAAGATATTTCTTGTGTTTCGCTTGTAGCTGTATTTACGAACGTAATAGTTCGCATCATTTCATCCATATTAGCCACGCATCTGATGTTTCTTCTGTAATATTTATTGCTGTTACTAGTACTAAGCGAGGAACTATCTCCCATCACCCCAATTGCGCTACTAGTAGCATTACTTGTATTAGAAGAAGCAGACCAGTAATAACTATAAGTTGATGCGTTTGTAAAAGAACTTCTGCCGTCAGTATAACCACCGTTGGCGTTAAAATGGCTTGGTAAATCTGTAGGAGAGTTAGTTGGTGAATATGCTGAAGTACTGATTAATGTCGAGAATTGATTACTCGTAGGCAAATCCCATTTTTTAGGGCAAATTGAAGTGGTTAAAGTACCGCTTGTGGATGTCGTATTAGCTACTGCGGCCGGCCATGAATAATAAACACCGTTTGCTGTTGACCCGCTCGAATTGGTGAGGCGTATCTTAGCGGCCGTATTTGATGTACTTCTTGCGGTATCTCCAGCCGGCAAAGTAAAAGTCGTGCCTTCGGCTAAATCGGTATCATCAGAGGACAAGGTAACCGCCGTAGTTGTACCTAGGGCAAGATTGGTGGTCATCCAGCAGTTTCCATCGGCAAGCTTGGAAACGTCATAGGATCTTACCGTACCGTCACGATCATCCGTCAAAGTTACCGCTCCGGTTTTACTAGCAGCCTCAAGAGCCGCTTTAGTAGTGATTTCTGAATTATAACAGGTAACGGAAGACATATCTTGCATCGTATTATGAGTAATTGTTTTTGTACCCGATGTCGGAGTTGCCATATCTTCTATAACCGCTTGTTTCCACTGTGCGTATAAGGTTATGGTTTCGTTTTCGTTCGCTAAATTCGTGACCGATTCTTGATCTTTATACCAATCGCCGGTTCCATCAACTTCCGTATTCCAGCCCCAGAAGACCCAGAATTTATCTGCTACAGCCGGGATGGTTGTACCATCTGCGTCTTGGTAAGACGTCCCCATAGCCGGAGCGTCAAAACTATTTCCATTTAGTTTAGTCGATGAGTCAACAGTAATAGCTTGGCTGCCCATCGTTCCTGTGCCACCGTTTGCGTTAAAGGCGACGTCAAATGCTCTACAGTCTGAATCCATCGTTAATTGATATACTATAGCGCCATTCCCGGACATGGCATAAGAGCCGGGGTTTAGGCTCGCCGATACTGATACGCCATAGTAAATTGAGAATGTGTCGTTGATGTTAGTTTGGCTGGCGGTTTGGGAGGTAGTTTTAAGAAAAGCTGGAGTATTCGAAAGAGGAGCGAAAACTCCATCTTCGTTATTTGCAGTCAGAGAATAACCCCAGGCGTTAGATGTGTTTTTTAATGCAGACGTGCCGTCTACTGGGGTAAAATACTGGCCCGAGGTGTTATTCGAGCTATCACCATTGCGATATAGATTCCTGTCGCTTGGACCCGAAATTGTCAGATTATATCCAGCTCGACAATCTGTTACTACATTGATTTCTTCGGCACTAATGTTAGTTCCTGCGCTTCCATTACCTTTAGGTAATACGTCAATCGTAACTGTACCGGAAGTCGTAATAGAAGCCGAGTAAGCGAAAACCGAAGTGGAGAAGAATAACGGAATAAAAAACAGACACGCAACAATCACCGTTTTGTTCTTCAAAAAACTTAGCACTTTTTATATTCCTTTGTTTTAATGTATGACTTATAGTTTTTGTTTAACTCTACACTCTTACAAAAGATTATATTTCTTATGGTTGATGTTGTCAAGAAGGTAATGGTAATAAAAGTCACAATATTTTTTTTTACAATTGTAAAAAATGTGCTACAATAGAATTGACTGAATGATAATTTCATAGTTGACATTTTACTAAACTTATGATATTATAGTACAAATTAATAATTATAACAGAGGTGGGGCGAGGAAAATATGTAATGGACCAAAATGCGGAAATCCTAAAAAATGCAATAGACGGAAGCTTGAAAATCATTGAACAAGATCGCGAAAAAGAAATCATTTCTAGAAGATTCGGGCTTACCGGTACTAAAGAAACCCTTGAACAAATTGGCGAGATGCTCTCGATTACTAGAGAGCGTGTTAGACAACTCGAAAAAGCAATCTTGATTCGTCTCCAAATTTCCGCAGAAGACAATCAAATCAAAGAACTCGCAGCAGCTGAAAAACTCTTAATTCGAAACTTAACTGAAATGGGTAGGGTAGCGAAGATTTCTGATCTCGCTAATAAAGTATATGGTAGAACCGCGACCACGTCCGAAAAGACCGGTATTTATTTTATTGCTACTTTTTCAAAAAGTCTTGCAGTAGTGGAAGAGAACGATAAATATAACGCGGCGGTTGGAATTGCTGAATATGGTGATAGTAAGGCGATTCGTGAAAAAGTTGATGAAATTGTTAAGGTAATAAAAGAGAATAAAGCTCCAATGACGCTTGATGAACTTGACAGTAAATTAAATTATGAGCATCCTGACCATATAAAAGCTATTGCGTCAATTTCTAAGCTTCTTTCTACCTTAAATGGGCTTTGGGGCCTTTCGAAATGGCCGGCAGTTAATCCGAAAAACATTCGCGATAAGATTTTTGTTATTTTGGAATCAAAAAAAGAGCCAATGCATTTTTCGGATATTGCTAAAGAAATCAAAGAGTCGAACTTTAAACGAAAGAATGTAACAATTCAGGCGATTCATAACGAATTAATCAAGGATTCGCGTTTTATCCTAATTGGACGTGGTATTTATGCACTTAGCTCATGGGGCTACAAAAAGGGAACTATATCTGAAATTATTACCTCGATTCTTGAAAAGTCGAAAGAGCCTTTGTCGCGCGAAGAAATCGTTAAACAGGTCTTAAGAGTTCGAAAAGTAAAAGAAACTACAATTCTTCTTAATCTTCAAAATAAGAAGTTGTTCAAGAAAATTGATAAGAATTCTTATACGTTAGCTTAATATATGATAAAATAGTCTTATGGAACAAGTCATACATTTTATTTTAATGCCTATCTTCTGGATTCCGGTGGTGGGAGTACTAGCGTTTTTGACGTATCGCAATTACAAAAAGCTTAATAAAATCAAGGTTTTAAACGTTGACTCGGTATTATTAATGTTAGAAATACCCCGCGAGAATGATAAAAAAGAGCTCGCCGCGGAACAGTTATTCGCTTCTTTACACGGCATCTTACGCGATAAACAGGAGCTTAAGAACTCGGGCGGAGTTCAGGAACACTTATCTTTTGAAATCGTATCGACTGCTGGACAAATTCGCTTCTATGTTTGGACGCCAAAGGTTTTACAGAGCTTCGTGGAAGGACAGATTTATTCACAATACCCAACGGTCCAGATTTATAAAATGAACGAGGATTATGTCGATGACCGCATTAAGTATCCAGTATGTTATTCGACAGAGCTCGGGTTGTCGGACGTTGAAGCTTTACCGATTAAAACTTTCGACAATTTCGAAGTCGATCCACTCGCCGGGATTACTGGTACTCTAGCAAAACTTAGCCCTGATAAATCAGAAGAGCTCTGGATTCAGATTTTAGCTCGTCCGATACCGGATGATTGGCATAAAAGTTCGACTGATAAATGGGTTCAGAAGGTTAAATCTGGACAAAAAACCATCCTCGGAGGAACAGGAATTGATTGGACTTGGTTAGTTGAAGTTTTGGGCGCGCTCTTTAGGCCGCCGGCTGGAGGAACTACTTCCGAAGTTAAGGTTGAACTATCTGAACGCGATAAAACTCGCATATCGAAAGCCGAAGAGAAGGCTACAAAGCTTGGTTATGAGGTAAAGATACGCCTGGCTTATCTCGGTCAGAACCAGACTGACGCAAGATTAAACATGCAAGCACTAGTCGGTACTTTTAAACAGTATAATTCAACGAATTTGAACGGTTTTAAACAAATCGGCGGAAGTTTCGAAGCGAACGATTTAGACGATTATAAGATGCGAAAATTCTCCGATCGTGGATTTATTCTAAATATTTCAGAACTTGCATCGGTTTATCATCTGCCACATACTTCGGTCGAGACGCCGAATATTGTTTGGGCAACTTCAAAAACCGCCGAGCCGCCGGCAAAACTACCGGTTTTAACTGGTGAGGCCTCCAATGACGAGAATGTTTCGGCTTTCGGCTTAACTAATTTCCGAGGAATCAATCATCAGTTCGGACTATTGCGCCGTGACCGCTCGCGTCATGTTTATATTATCGGTCAAACAGGGGCAGGGAAAAGCGGACTTTTGGAGTTATTGGCTCTTTCCGATGTCTTTTATAACCAAGGTTATTGTATTATTGACCCGCATGGTGATTTCGCGATTGATAACTTACGTTTTGTGCCAGATTCACGTGTTAATGATGTAGTTTATTTTAACCCAGCTGACACCGCTTTCCCTGTTGCGTTTAACCCGCTCGAAGTAAGCGACCCGGCGAAAAAACCGAATATTTGCTCTGAGGTAATTGGCGTACTTAAAAGGATGTTCGGAGACTCTTGGGGCCCAAGGCTCGAGCATATTTTACGCTATACCCTCCTAGCCTTGCTCGATCGTCCAGAAACGACTTTGCTTGATATTTCGAGATTACTAACAGATAAGGATTTCCGTAAGGAAACGCTTGATTATTGTCATGACGTAACAGTTCTACAATTCTGGAAACATGAATTCGGACAATGGAACGAAAAACAGGTTAATGAGTCAATTGCGCCAGTCTTAAATAAGGTTGGGGCTTTTACAGCAAACCCAATCATCCGAAACATAATTGGACAGCCAAAGTCTTCGTTCGACATTAGAAAGATTATGGACGAGGGTAAAATATTAGTCGTGAACCTTTCTAAGGGTCTAATCGGCGAAGATAACGCCGCGATTCTTGGTGCGTTCTTAGTTACTAAAATACAGCTTGCAGCGATGTCACGTTCGGACATTCCGAATATTGCGGATCGTAGACCGTTTTATCTTTATGTGGATGAGTTCCAGAACTTCGCTACCGATTCGTTCGCCGTCATTCTATCTGAGGCGCGCAAATACGGCCTTAATTTAACTGTTGCGAACCAATATGTCGCACAAATGACCGATTCAGTGCGCGATGCTGTGTTCGGGAACGTAGGGACGACGATTAGTTTCCGTGTTTCGGCTGATGATGCTCCGATTTTAGTCAAACAGTTCGAGCCGACGTTCGACGAATCCGATATTATCCAACTTAATAACCGCCACTTCGTTATTTCGATGATTATTAACGGCGAAAAAGTCCCGGCGTTCTCTGCTACAACTCTTTCGATTCCGAAGTCGCCGGATGATAATATTGAGGCTA
The DNA here is from genome assembly GCA_017645955.1 of Candidatus Saccharimonadota bacterium. Taxonomy (GTDB): domain Bacteria; phylum Patescibacteriota; class Saccharimonadia; order Saccharimonadales; family Saccharimonadaceae; genus Nanosyncoccus. The sequence continues at coordinate 11,744 of JAGCNM010000044.1, read as the reverse complement.
TTATTGCACATTCTAGGGATCAATTTGCGAGACCGAGACTCGAGGTGGAGGCGGAAATTCGCGAAACAATTGAGCAGTCCGAGAAATACAAGAGGGAATTATCGGATTCCGGTCGTCAGGAAGAGCCAAAATTAGTAATCAATACTACCGAAAAGCCAGTCTTTAAGCCCGTAAGTCAGTCTGCTAATCGTACCGAACAAAAGCCGAACAATAAACTGACTACTCCTCAGGCTGATTTTAGACGCCAAAACTTGAGCCCAAATGCCGCCGAAGGTAAAGAAAGATTAGGCTTGAAAGATTTAGCAAAGCTAGTCGAAACTGCGCAGGCAAAGGAAAAAGAAGAGAAAAAGGTTGAAGAGAAAGATGTAAAGAAGGATATTAGGAAGGGAAAAAAGCGCTTCGACAAAAAGAGGAAAGAGCCAAAAGAGCAAAAAACTGCACAAACTGCGCAGGAATCTACCCCTGTAGTTCCCTCTGTTAAACCAGAGGTAGAATACCAAGAGAAGACCCCTGTTACGATTCAGCCGTCCCACCAGCCGATCTCTCTGTCGACCCCTATAAGACGAACGGATGGATTTGTAGATATAGATAACTCGGTTGACGGATTCTTAGCAATCAAACATTAGAGATATTAGAAGAGAATTAAATATTTAAAAAATCCCGGCATGAGGATTTTGATGGACAAAATCCGAAAACTCGACATGTCCATTTCAATATAGCTTTAACGTCGCACAATATAGATTTTAAGACATTACGGTTATGGTTTTTAGACGATTAGACAATCGTCTTTTATGGGTAAATAATCCCGGGCGGGCGGGAATCAAGCCTAGAAACTGTTTAGTATTAGTCATAAAAGCTAATTTAGCATTGGAGTTATTTTTTAGATTTTGCCCGTTGTGATTGTTACAAAAGTCCAGTTACATGAGCGCTCATGAGTAATAATTAGTGCATTTGCAGGTTATTATTGAGTGCAATTAACTTATTAATAGAACCTGATTTTTTGCGCTAGAGCGCGAATGTCTGACGACTTTTGTAACAATTACAACTGCCAAAGTCTTAACTCCAATGCTAAATTAGCTTTTTATCTGAATTTTGGAGTTTTTGGCTGGAGTTTTCCACATTTGACATTTCCCCGTTTTTGTTTCCCTTTTTTGTGTTTTTCCCTGTTTTTTCGGCAAATCGCTACGCGCTTACTATATTTATCTTACAAAAAGTACCGAACAAAAACCGAACGAGAGAAGAGAATCAGAAGAAGAACAAAAACCGAACAGCGCTGTTTTCCCTATTTATAATATGCTTTACCGTCGATGCGAACATCAATATATTCGAAGTTCTCAATTCCCCTCTCTATTAGATAACGGAGCATACGATCAGCATCTTCAACCGAGATTGCCGAATCCCGGTCAATCGTGAGCTTAATATAACCTGTCTTTTCTTCGAGATAGAAGTCTACTTCACGGATGGAATTAGTCGGGATTACAGCTTTAGTTGGTTGATAGCCTAAATCACGAAAATCCTTTTCAGCGCGGCCAATATAACGCTTCATACGAGCCGTAATGTGTTTATTTGAGGAGTCTGCCGCATCGATGATTTCTATTGTCGGCTCATAATCAACACTAATTTCCTCTTCAGGAATAACCGGCTCATCGCTACCGCTAGTTAAATTTTTAAATAGAACTATTAGAATCGCTATTAAAATAAGGAAGCCGAGGATAGTCGCGATGACGCGTAAAGCTTTCTTTTTCTTGTCTTTTTTACGGGCGGCTTGACGCTCGTTTGCGGTTTCAAGTTTTTCCCTTTTTTCGCCAATAGTCCGACCGAGTTTAAAAGACGATTTACGGTTTTCGCGGCGTTTTACTAATTTCGGCGGCGTCGGTTCTTCGTTAACGACTTCGGCTCTCTCTTTCTTCCCCACCCTTAAACCTCCTCTAAGATTATCTTAGCAAGGCGAGCGGCGGCGTCTGAACGAGCTTCTTCATGGAGCCGATCGGCCATGTCGGCTCGTAGACGAGGCGATTTAACAAGGTGACGGATTGCTTCGAGTAGAGCGTTTGGGTCTTTTAGCATTTCGGAATCTTTAACTACAACAGCCGCATTTAATTCTTCAAGACGCTCAGCGTTTTTAACCTGATGGCTACCCGGAAGCGCCTCAAACGGAACTAAGATAGTCGATTTTTTTAAGGCTGCTAGCTCGGCAATGGTAGTTGCGCCGGCACGCGAGACAACGACGTCCGCTGCGCCCATGAGCTCATCCATCGTCGTATTAAACTCCCACATACGGAAATTTGAATCGAGGCTGGCTTTTTCCCAGTTTTCATAGTCTTTTAGGTCAATCATATTTTCATAATGTTTACGACCGGCAACCAGGCCTACGGAAGTAAACTTCAATAGTTCAGGTAAAATAATGCGCGTTGTATCATTCAAGTTTTCGGAGCCCTGAGAGCCACCAGTAATGACGACGAGAGGTTTTTCTGGATTAAAGGAAAAAGCTTTTTTAAGAGAAAGCTGTTTCGTTGGACTAACTGATTTAAACTCAACACCAACTGGAATGCCGGTCCAAACATAATTCGGATGTTTTTCTAGGATTTCTTCAGAAAGTGGCGTCCCGAAGGCGACTTTTTTCGCTTTTTTCATTAATAGACGGTTGGCAAGTCCAGCAACTACGTCTGATTCGTGAATAATGTAAGGGATTTTAAAGAGACGAGCCATTAGCCCGACCGGAAGACAAACATAGCCACCTTTTAAGAAAATAATCTCAGGGCGAGATTTTTTCGATAAAAGCCTAAAGAAACTTGTAATAATACCAGCAAGAAAACCAAAAAACCCTAAAATGTTGCCGAAAATAATATCTTTCAAGGTGAGATCGATATGTGTGAAATAGTCTTTAAATGACCAGTTAGAATAACGGTGGAGCTTACCCGCTGGAAGGCGACGCACGCGAATATAAGGAGACGCGTGAGATGATTGTTTCTTTCTTCCCCAAGAAAAACCAATTTCAGTAGTTAACTTCGTAACGTTTTTATAGTATTTCGGATCAGTCCAAAACTCAACGCTAGCGCGAGGTTTTTCCTTTAATATTTCACGAACGACGGCGACGGCTGGAGTGATATGTCCGCCCGACCCCCCGCCGACTACTAGTATCTTCATTTTCTTTTATTACCTCTCTACTAGTATAACACGAAAGTTGCAAAACGAGCCCAATAGCAAAAGCAATAAAGACCATGCTAGTACCACCATAAGAGAGAAGTGGGAGCGTAATACCGGTTACTGGGATAAGACCAGTCATCGCCATAATGTTAACTACTACCTGAGCTAAGGTCCATGAAAACACCCCAACAACCAACAGTCTATCATCTAGTTTTGCCGTTCCCTCTGCAACTTTTAACATCCGAAGAAGCAGTGCGGCGAAAACTGCTATTACTAGAAATAGTCCAACAAAGCCGAAGGTTTCTCCCATGATAGCGAAGACGGAGTCATTAATTGACTCTGGGAGATAGCCAGTAGCTTGGACTGAGTTTCCTACCCCGACCCCAAAGAAACCACCTACCCCGATAGCGAGCATAGCGTTATCGACATGGTATGTTGAATCGGAGCTTTCGCCACCAGATAGTGTTGCAACCCAGGCATCAATACGTTCCATGCGGTGCGGAGAAACAACTACAGCACCTACGGCCACTGTGATAGTAATTAAAAGCATTAGCAAGTATTGGTGCATTGGAATACCAGACATTAGTAAAGTACCGAAGATAATGGCAATTAAAGCAACACCGGTTCCAAGATCACCTTGCGCAATAACGACAAGCCCAAGAGAAGCACCACAGATGATTAAAAGTGGGAGCCAAAACTCTTTCCACTTGCCTATACTTCCCTCTTCTTTTTTGCGTGCGAGATAATCAGCCAAATAAAATACTAGTGCGAGTTTTAAAAACTCGGCAGGTTGAAAACTGACAAAACCGAGATTAAACCAGCGGCATTGACCGAGCTCGCATTTCGCGAGGCTTGAGCCCGACACAGCTAAGAGCCAAAGCAGGACCGACATTGCTAGAGCGATTATCATGATTGGTTTTGCAAACTTTTTAATATATTGATACGGAATCCACTTAAACGCGACAAAAAATGCGACTAGAGATAAAACAACTGAGCGTAATTGTCCGAGAAAGAAATAATTTGAGTCATAATTAGTTCCGTAGGTCGAATTTAAAACATTAGCTCGCATCGGGCCGATAGCATAAATAACGATTAGACCGAGCGCCATTAGCCCGAGAGTCGAAAATAGAATAACTAAATCAGATTTGTGTTTACGAGTTTTCAAATTGCGCCTCCGGTTGCTGCAATAAAGATGCCCACGATTGCGCAAACTCCGGCGATAATCCAAAAGCGCATAACGATTTTTGCTTCGCCCCAGCCTTTGGCTTCAAGATGGTGATGAAGCGGGGCGGAGATAAAGACTTTTTTATGGAAGAATTTCTTCGAAATTAGTTGAATAAGACTGGAGAGTGTCTCTATAACCGCTGGAAAACAGATAATTGGGAGAAGGAGGAATGAATTTGTCATCATTGCAACAACACCAAGGCCGGCACCTAAGGCAAATGAACCAGTATCGCCCATCATAAAACGGGCCGGTGGCACATTGAACCAAATATAAGAAAGAAGCCAACCAATTACTGTCATACAAAAGCCAAATAGAAGAATGTTCCCTTGGAACAAGGCAATAACACCAAAAGCGCCGTAAGCCAGCATCGCAAGCCCTCCCGAAAGACCATCTAGGCCGTCAGTGATATTTACTGCGTTTGAGGTAGCTACGACCGCAAAGGCAAAGATTAGAATTGTTGTAGTAACACCTACTTCAATATTATCGATGAATGGGATAAGAATCGAGGTCCAGCCGAGTTTTACGGCAAAAAACCAACCTAGCAATAAGCCTACTGCAGAGATTAAGAAGAATTTAACTGGCCCACGGAGGCCTGCTGCTCCCCTGCCAGAGCCAAAAATATTAATAACATCATCAATTACACCAACAAAAGCGCCGCCTAAAAAGCCGACGAGCGGAAGCCAAGTTTGGCCACGATCAAGATTAAAAATCCAAGTTACAATCGTTACGGCAATTACGCCGATTAGGCCCGCCATGGTTGGGAAAACATGTTTAAACTTGTGGGCGTGTAACTTAGTCATAACCGGGAGAGATTTGCCGTCTACGGTAGTTTGTTTCTGCTTCTTCCAGAATTTATATTTGTAGGCGAAATGCGTGTAGAATGGCGTCAAAACCATCGAAAATAGGAAGCCAGCTAGCGCTAAGAGCAGCCCATAAAACATTTCATCATTAATTGTCATATTATTCCCTCGGTTTAATTTTAAAATAGTTTATTATGTAATTTGAAACGTTACCAAACAAGCCTAAGGCGTCATCGCTTCCCACACTTCGACCCTCTCCCCACATTTTAACCATAATTACATATTTTGGCAACTCCCCTTCTGGTCCGACGAAACCAATATAGGAGCCAACGAGTTCAGCATAAGTATCATCATAAACGCCATTTTTAACGACTTGGGCGGTACCAGATTTTCCACCGATTGCATAGCCGGGACGATCAACGCCAGCGCGAACAAGATAATCTCGGTTATGGACTAACAATTCGCGCATTGTAGCAGAAGTTTCATCAGATAGAATTTTGTCTTCTATTACTTCAACGTTGGTTCCCTTCTTTAGTTCTCCATTTTCAAAAGTACCCTCTACAATTGTCGGGGTACGGTAAACTCCGCCGTTCACAACTGCCGAAAACGCCGTGGCAGTTTGGAGCATAGTAATGCTAAGGTTTTGGCCAAAAGTCATATTGGCATAGGTCGAATCGCGCCCCCAACCTTCGTTTGGATCAGGAATAAAACCTTCGGCTTCGTATAGTTCGATGCCCGTTATGCGGCCGAGGCGGAATTTATTATAGTAATAATCGAAAAGTTTTTCGCGACCTTGTTGGTTAATTGAAGAGGTGTCGCCACCTAATAGCTTCAAGGCATGAATTGAGCCAGTATTTAGCGACCAATAAAGTGCGGTTCGCATATCAATATTACCGTACAAAAAGCTATGTTTTGAAGCGTTTTCAATCGGCCAGTCATCGACATATTCAACATGATTGTTAAAATAAGTTGTGTCAGGCGTCATTACTCCCTCATTTATGGCCGCAGAATAAGTGAATGATTTACAAATACTAGCTGGTTCGTAGGGGACCTCTAGAGTGTAGTTTAAGAAGACGCTCGCATCTTCAACGGTAGTATAGTTCTCCGGATTATAGTTCGGGAGATTCGCCATTGCGATGACTTTACTTGTATTTGGATCCATCACTAAAACCGCGGCATTAGTCGCAACGGTGTCTTCAATGGCTTTTAGAGCAAGTTCTTCAATTCCCCTTTCTAGTCCACTATCAACAGATAAAACAACATTCTTGCCATCTTCGGCTGGGATTTTAAGATTATCATTACCGATCGATAAAGCTACTTTATTAACATCAGCGGTTGTTTTTAATATACCGTCCTTTCCGGCAAGAACAGTGTTTAAAGATCCCTCGACGCCATATTGGCCCTTCCCTTCGGCGTTCACGAAACCGAGTAAGCCTGAGGCTAATTCTCCTTCGGGATAAACTCTTTGATTTGTCTTTTTAAGCCAAATGGCTGGTATGCCAGATTCGGCAATTTTTGTGGCGATTTCGCGCGGGATGTTTTTTGCGATAATAGAATACCTTAATCCTTCAGTGTCATAAACTTGGTTTAGATCGGCGGTTTGGTAATCTTTTGCATAAGTCTTAATTACTTCTTCGGCATCTTCCTTTTCTGTGACTGTTGGGTCGATAACGATTTGGTAAGTGGTATGATTCAAAACAACGGCGGTTGGCTCGCCTTTGTTCATCATATAAATTTCGCCACGACGTGCAGTAATGGTTTCAAGTAAAGTATGCTGTTCGTCAGCCTTAGCAACCCAAGTGTCGTGTTCAATGATTTGAATAAAAAAGAGTCGTACTAAAATCACACCAAGTGAAAATAGAACGACTGATTTTAAAATTTTACTCCGTGGCATAACCGGTTACCGTGGCATCTTCCATCGCTGCCGCGACAACGCTATTTCTAGTTGCAGCAATCGAGTTGAGACGCGCCTTTTCAACAGCAAGGTCATCTAACTTTGCATTCATTTCCGTAATTTCAGATTCTACATTTGAAAGTTCGTAGTCAAATCCTGTAGCTTTAGTTCCTTCAGCAACATAAATCAAGCCAAAAATCATGGTCAACATACCGACAATAACAATTTGAGAAATTGAACCAAGACTACGCTTTGTGTGACGAATTGTATTGCGGTTGCGAGCAAAGCTATTATAGCCGAAGGTCTCGCGTCTGGTGACATAGGTTGTTTGGTTGATCATTTTTTCCTCGCTTGATGTTTGTTTTTGTTTTTTTCGATCTTAGTCCGGGGGCTTTTGTGGCCAGAGCTATAAGTAAGTCACAAAAGCTAATCCCGGGAAGGTCATACACTCCACACTCTCCGGTGTGAACTCTAAATTGGCGGACCTAAAGGTCCATGTCTGCCGTCTCGGAACCTCGGGCGGGGTTACCGCCCGAGATAAGGGAGACTAGCGAAAATTTACCTTAACAGTTTGTTTGCGAGATTTGTTCGCAACAATGATTTGCTTTGGCATTTTGCCTCCTTTTTTGTTTTTAATTTTTATTTTATCAATTCCGCTTTGCTACTCGCAGTTTAGCGCTTCTAGCACGCGGGTTGATAACTAATTCGGGATTTTCCGCAATGATTGGTTTCTTGGTTATAATACTTAGTTCTGATTCTTCACCTAAGCTGCTTGCGTCTTTAAAATAGTTCTTTACTAATCGATCTTCTAGACTATGAAAAGTGATGATTCCGAGCCGACCGTTTTTATTTAGTAATTTCGGGAGAAGCGGAAGAGTTTTTTCAATCTCTTCGAGCTCATTGTTAACAACGATTCGAATGGCTTGGAATATCTTAGTTGCAGGATGAAGCTTTGAGTAGCGCGATTTACTTAAAATAATATCAGCTAACTCTTTTGTGGTTTTAATTGGGCGATGATGTACGATTTCTTTCGCTAGCAGTTTTGCGCGTCCTGGCTTTTCTTCGCCATATTTGATAAAAATTTCTGCTAGTTCCCTTTCGCTATAACAGTTAACAATCTTTTCTGCCGTTAAAACCTGTCTACGATCCATCCGCATATCTAACGGGCCTTCGTTTTTGAACGAAAAACCGCGTTCACTTTCGTCTAATTGCGGAGAAGAAACTCCAAAATCAGCTAGTATTATATCGAAAGTTTTTCCACACTCTAAAAGTTGTAGCACCGCACTATAAAAATCTTGGTTTATAATCTTTATTGCCGACGGGAATTTGTTTTTTAAATAGTCTATTGCAAATTCGTCGCGATCGATAAGGCAAGAATCTTTGTAGTTCCGTGTCACATCCAAAATTCTACTAGCATGACCACCGTAACCGGCCGTTAAATCTAAATATTTCTCTCCGGGATGCGGTTCTAGGTATGCCAGAACTTCTGATAATAATACTGGATTATGTAATTCCTTCATAGTATTAATTATATAACGTTTGAGACCGATCAACTAGAAACTTCGGCATTTTTGTTTCTGTTAAAATTTTTGTTTGATGACACAATTTATCCACCACGATTTACCAGCGCGAAGCTAATCTTATATCGCAGCCGTTGAGAGACTTATTGTGTTTTAGACCATATAGAGTTTTATTGGGAGGTGTGTTTAAGGAAGGAGCGCACGATTTTTTTGACGCATCTCGCTAATATTAATGCGTGCCAAAACTCCTAGTTGGCCGATCTCAAACTTTTTTAATGTACGACTTTTTGTTTAGCGTTTTTGTTGTTTTATTCGCTAAGTTGATTGTAGTATGTTTTTTTGGAAAAAGCAAGAGCTTTTTTAAAGTTTTTTTCAGGATCGTTTTACACTATTGTGGAAAACTCCTCTGTTAATTTACCGAACATTTTCGCTTGATTTTCTTTCTTTATATGCCATAATAACCGAACATACTCTATTGATTTTTGGGCTCATATCTGTTTTCTTTGACATTTATATAAATGTATGTTATAAGTAGAGCAACGCGCTGCAAAGAGGGGGTGTAAACATGGCGAGCGTAACTTTCGAAGAGATGCAAGATGATATTCGGGCACTACAGCGGGATTATTCTGGACTCTTAGAGGAGTTCAAAGACTTCGGGGATATCGAAATCTTCATCGGTTTAGACGATGATCTGGCTTTCTTAGAGAGTCAAGTTTACAACAGATTATCAGACGAAGAAGAACAAAACGAAATACTCGAAGCCATTCATGAACTACGATCTCGCATCAAAAACCTGAATTACACCGCATCTTAACAATTAGGCCGGCCGAAGGGCCGGCTTTTCCCTTTTTTGTTTTTATAGATATGCTATAATATATGAAAAATAAGTGAGGTAAATATGGAAAACTCTAATTCAGGTGAACCGTTTGATGTCTTTCTGTGGGCGAATGAAATTGACGAAGTAAAAAACAATGTCTCAGCGGAGTTGTTTTTGTTTAATAAGAATTACACGCCTTATAAAATAAAGTATTCTGATGCATTAACTGGAGCGGTTAAGTCAATGTTCATGCAGGAAGCTGTGCATTTTATTATTGAGGAAGCTGATAAGGGGCTAGAGGTTCGTGATTATGAAAGAGCTGACGGCGAAGAGAAAGTAGTTTATCGCACTTCCCTTTCGAAAGTTGGACGAGCGGAAACTTTAATCCATCTAATCGAAAACGAATATAAAGATATTGATTACTTTTCTGAGAATGAATATGATTTTAAGAAGGTAAAAGGAATTATCGCGAAGTTCACTTATCCGGGTGATGACGGAATGAAGACTTTTTACATCGCAAAGAATCTCCCAGCATCATCAGCTTTAAAAGGTGCCTCTTCTTGGGAAATCAACGGCGAGAGTTTTGAACCATTTTCAGCGGAAATTGCGCTAAAAATGCCGGACGATAACCAGGTTGCCATCGTTGATGAGACGATTATTGTCTTTAACCAAGCGAAATTTGAAAGTCTATTCCAATACGATTACAAGTCTCAGGTGATTGCCGAAGCAAAGGCGAAAGAGATAACTGAGAAGTATAAACTATCGTTCGCTGAAGGATTAACACTTGATTCCCTCCTTGCGGACAAAAAGCCAATTTTGAAAAAAGTGCAAGCGATGGATATTGCGGAAGAGATGCCGCAAGACAAATTACTTGATTATGCGGATGAAATGCAGCTTGAGCTAATGACTGATGATGATGGATCTATTATTATTATGGACGACAAGGATCTCACGATGTTTGTGAATCTTTTAAATGAAGATTATTATGTCTCGCCAGTGAATGGAAGAAGATACGAGATAAAGTCGAAGAAATTACTTGGCGAGCCAGATGGTGAACCGCCAAGAGGCTAATTAGGGCTATAATTCAGAATAAGGGCTGTCGATGAAGTTCGATTCACCAAGAGTTCTGAAAGTTTTTTCGAGGTCAAGTTTCGCTTCGGTGACAGAGTCGTCAGGACCGATTTCGGACTCAATTTTCGCGTAATATCCAGGAAGAGTCTCGATTTTATCAAGATAAATCACAGTTCCTTCACCCATTTGAAGGTCCTGACGGCGACGAGAGAATTCACCAGATAGTTTAAAGCCGAGTTGTAAAATCATGTTAACTGCGTTTTCGTAATCTTTAATAACCGTTTCTTCAACAACATCGATACCAGAATCCTCGATATGGCGCTTCAAAATTAGGCTATACTTCGCCGGTTTATCAACCGATTTCATTTCAGTACGCATGACGAGGCGAGGATAATTCGAGCTCTTTTTATAGTCGCGCGGGATATAGACGCGGTCGTGTTGCCAATAAATAGCGGAAAAATCGAGGTCAATGTCGGAAAGCTTTTCCTCGAATTTTTCGCGAGAAGAGAGTTTAGTTTTAACAATAACCTTTCGCATAAAATGATTATAACATATATTTTCTGGGCGGGTCCTGCCGGATATTCTCCTTTCCCAAAATTGACAGCAATTTTGGGGACCCCCTCCATGTCCGTCACCCGCCCATGTGAATATCTATTATTCTTGCCTCTACGGAACGGACGCCGTTAAATTCGTTCTCAATTAGCTTTATAATTGGTTCAATTTTAGTATCATAATCAAGGTCAAGCCATTCTTCTGGGGCGTAAAAACTAACAAGTTTTAGGATATGCCCGGATTTATCTTTGATATCAAGACGGAGATGCTGATTTTCGGCACCCATTTTACGAATTAGGTTGATTTCGACGCCTTTTAGGCAGAAAATCGGCTCTTCGTTCCCCTGTCCGAACGGTTCTAATGATTTTAATTCTTCTAGAAACTCTAGCGAGCATTCGCTTAAGTCTTCAATATCGAGATCGGGGGCTTGTTTTAGATATTTTTCTTGGTCTTTTAGGTTTAAACTCTTATAGTATTCGTTAATTCTCTCTCGAAACGCGTAGAGATTTTTTTGTTCAACTCTTACTCCAGCAGCGAGGGCATGGCCACCACCGCCGATAATTATGTCTTTAACTCTAGTTAATGCTTCCGCAAGATTAAAATCGCCAAAACTGCGGCCAGAGCCTTTCAACACTCCGTCAGTTGTCCTCGTTAAAACAAAAGCTGGCTTTTTAAATTCTTCGACTAAACGTCCGGCAACGATTCCGAGCACTCCTTC
>JAGCNM010000043.1 GCA_017645955.1 Candidatus Saccharimonadota bacterium | reverse complement strand
TTCAAACCGATCCATGTCCGTTTTGTGGACATGAATATTCTAAGGTCCGATTTAAACAGCACGATTTCTATTACACTGATTTAGAGAAGAAATACCGTTGGAAATGTTATGTTGTATGTAATAAATGTTTATCGCGAGGAGCACCTGTCACAACAGGTTGGATGCTAAAATCCGAAGGTGATCCGCATAATACAATATATGAAGGCAAGATGCCGACGAACGCTGAGGTAGTTAAAAACACAGAAACATTTAAACCGTTTGCCGAAGAAGCAATACGGTTATGGAATAAACGGGAATGGTATTAAAAATCTGAATTTCGGGGGTATCTGCCGAAATGTATAACGACGATAATTACGCAGCACTATACGTTTCGATTATACGTGGGTGCTGCCCTGAAATTGCAATTTTTCTAGTGAAACGACATACTATCAAACCAGCCGTCGAATGTTATACGATATCCGCTTATGCATTACGGGAAATCGGCTGGTCACACGACGAAATCAAACAATATTTACGGTGGGAGGGGAACGAACAATGGAGTTATTTATAAAATCTATTACGCTAATTATTATCTGTATCGTTGCTGCACAGTGCATCGAATCTATCGTTAAAACAATCGCATGGATGTATGCCGCGAAATACAGTCCGAATATATTAGCACGGGAGGATGATACCGGTGACGAGAATCCGAACATATTATTATAAGGGTGTTACGGGTGATACGATCCTTGCGACAACACGCGGATTTATCCCGATTTCCGAACTGGAAGGACAAACACCGACAGTATTTTCGTTATCGGAGGACGAGCGATTCACCGTTAAACAAACCGCAGGACCGGTTATTAAAACACCTGGACTGGCGCAACCTATCACAATACGGTGCAGTAATAACGTTAATATCACCTGTTCACAAACGCAGTGGTTTAAAACCGACGGGAAATACTGTTGGAAACGCGCTAAGGATATTAAAATCAACGATATTCTAATTGTTTTAGCGAACGGACGGTCCGGTGCATGGACCGGACAACGATACAAGGTTCTCGGTATCGAATTAACAACTAATCGGGATTATCTCTACACGATGGAGGTCCCTGAGACGAATAATTTTATCGCGAACAATTTCGTATTATATCACAACGAGGAGGTCTACTGATGGTCGATATACAGGAACTGAAAAACCGTATCAGCTGCGTGCAATATGCACAGCGGCTCGGATATAATATCCATAAATCAGGCGATCGGTGTGTGTCACCGTTCCACAACGGCACGAACAAATCCTCGATGGTGGTTCACGATAATTTTTGGTTTTCGTTTTCGGATAATCTCGGTGGCGACGTTATCGATCTGGCAGCCCGCGTAAAATACGGTGGGAACCGTGCAGCTGCTATCAACGAACTCGCAGAACTCGTCGGATTGCAGTCAAATTTTAACGCGAAAAATTACCGTGATTATATGCAAAATTACGGGAACGGTATGTTTTATTATAATACACAATTAACGACCGAAATAACCCAATATTTACATAGCAGACGGATATCCGACACAACTATCAATACATTAAAAATCGGTTATGATCCAAAATCACGACGTATCACTATTCCGTTATGGAAAAACGGTCTGATCGTATCACATATCGCACGGGCAACACAGCCGAATCAGGAACCAAAATATTTAAAACCGAAAAACAACGAATATACGGATCATTCGGCTGTCTGGGGCTGTAATACTATCGACCGTGAAACCGACACGATATTCGTGTGCGAGGGTGCATTCGATGCGTTATCGGTATATCAATCTAAATACGCTGTTCTTGCGACATTAGGTGGATATTTTTCCAGTAAACAAATAAACTATGTAGTAGGTGTGTGTAAAAACTTTAAGAATATCGTGTTAGCTTTCGACAACGATAAACCTGGTCAGGAATTTACTCTGAAGATGGCACGAATCTTATTGCGGCACGGGATTAAATTTTTAATCGCCGATATTCCAACAAAATTTAAGGACATTAGCGAATACTATGCAGCCGGTAACGCCATCGAGGATTTATCATTATACGACGGGTTTAAACTAATTTGCAGCACAGTATCGGATAAACAGCAATTCAAGGATTTTATGTTTAATTTAGCCCGTTTTACCGAACGCGCAGATATGGCTGAATATTTCGAAATCGCCTTAAAAAACAGCAATTTTTCCACGAATTGGCTATCAGAAATCCAGAAGGCTTGCTATAAACCGCCGGCTGAAACCGCAGTTATCGCCGATGTTATTCGGGATCACAAAATCAAATACATCGATTCCGTGGGATTTTACGAATACGATAAACCGATCACAGGAATATGGAATAAAATTCCCGACAGTTACGTCGGTGGATATATTTCAGAAATCTTAGGACACTTTGCTACAGGAACAAAATTAAAATCTATTATTACCCTGATGAAAAACCAATTAACCGAACCGTTATTATTCGATAAAAAACCGATATGGTCGTTCACGAACGGTGTTTTGGAACTCGACACTGGAACGTTTCGACAACACCAGGAGATGGATTACTGCACATTCCAATCGGAATATCCATACGATCCATCTGCTCGGTGTCCGCAGTGGGAAAAATTTATCAATCAGATCACGTTCGATGACGGTCGGTCCGAGGAATTATTACAACAAATCGCAGGTTATGTTTTATATTCTGACTGCAGTTTACAGCGAATTTTCTGCCTGATCGGTGCCGGTGGTAACGGTAAATCGGTATATCTGAACGTATTACAGCGATTATTTAACCCATCAGTATGCAGCGATCTCGAACCGAACGATATGCTGAAGGATTTTCATTTAATCAAACTGAAGGACAGCATTTTAAACATCGCTTCAGATATCGATTCTAATATTAAAAACACAGAAAATCTACTTAAACGAATTTCAACAGGCGAAAAAATATCTGCATGTTATAAACATCAGAATTATGTGGATTTTAATCCTCGGTGTAAACTGGTATTTTCGACAAACGAAATGCCAACCGTCAACACGGTTAAGGGTTTGGACAGACGATTGTTATTCGTGAATTTTCCATGTCAATTCGTGGACGAGCCGAACCCAAGCGATCCGACACAATTTAAACGGGATATTTATATCGAACAAAAATTAACAGCAGAATTACAAGGGATTTTTAATTGGGCATACGAAGGATATAAGATGCTGAAACGAGACGGTGTATTCACTGATACGAATGCACAGGAAGATTTGATGACGCAGTTTAAACAATTATCGGAACCGATCGAAATATTTGTAGCCGAATTTAAGGAAGAACATCCAGAATCGGATGTATATATCAAAGCAGAATTATACAATATTTATACAAATTGGTGCATCGAAGCAGGGCACAGATCGCTTTCTCGGAACAAATTTTTCATGAAATTTAAGGAGTTTTTTAACACATCAGAAGAAGTTAAATGGATGAACGGCAAAGCCGCTAGAGTTATTCACATTTTGTGACGATATTTTGTAAGGAGCGTAAGAGATGTGTAATGCGTAAAATCTAGTATATTATTATCTTCTTACATTTCTTACACTTCTTACAGTAAAAAGAAGTAAAAAAAAATAATATTATATATAAAAAATATATATATAATATAGGACGAAAAAGTGTAAGGGCGTTATTTTTGTAATGCGATTCTTGAAACTGTTGATATGACTATATTTCAGCCATTACGAATGTCTTACACATTACTTACACAACTGAAATGCAGTATATATATACAGAATTATGAATAATAATAAAAAAACACAGGGGAGTTACAGACGGGGGGAGTTACCGACCCCCCTTACGCGCGTATGTTATAATAAGCAAGAGGTGATAATATGGCAGAACAACGAGAAGTTGCTCAGGAATTATTAAGAGAATTACTATTTGCATACAGACAACCGAAAGTTGTATCGGAAAAAGAATTATCTGATCGGATTGATGAATATTTCGATCTGTGTGCTAATAATGGGATCATTCCAACAGTCGAAGAGATGTGTGTTTATTTAGGACTGACTACTGGGACGGTAAATGAATGGATAAATGGAAGGAGAGCCTGCCCTTTAGGTCCGAACTGCGTATCAAAACTAAAATTTGCAATGGAATTTATCAAATCATTTGACGCTAAATTAGTAGTAGCAGGCAAACTAAATCCGGTAACATATTTTTTCAGAGCGAAGAATTATTACGGTATGGTTGACAAAGTTGAACACGAAGTAATAGCGAAAGACCCGTTAGAAGCACCTGTATTGAATGAAGCTGACATAATCAACATTTACGACGCATTGCCGGAGGCTGAATTTGACCAACCGAAAAAGCGACAGAGAAAGAAAAAATAAATTTGCCCAAATTTGACCGACCAAAATTTGACCGAGAGGATTTTGATAGAGAGATATGTAGTTAGTTAGCCTAATTAAACCTAAACGGCTAAAAACGGGGTAAATTAAAAAACGTATATAGATATACCTAAAAGCATAAAACACGCCAAAATGAGCCGATTTTTCCATGATTTAAGGCACATGTAAATATATATAGGTCTGTAAAAATGGGGTAATATAAATGCATTGGAATAGTGCTAGTATATAACATTGCGTAATAAAAACAGCCTAAAATAGGGCGTTTTTTGGGCTTGTATGGGATATTTTGAAATAGCCATATAAGAGGGAGTGAGTGAGATTGTTTGTTAATTAACAAACAAGAAGAGGTAAAAGAAATGGCGGATATAATCCGCCTATGAATAGGAGTGTATTTATTTTTTTATCAAGCCCGACGCATAAAGGATTATCATAATTGGGGCCGCCACGATCGTAAGTATTAGTTTGAAAACGTTGTAAACCGTTGCGCCTACACCTATTGCAATAGTATTTTGTTCGGCTTTTGTGAGTGCTTCTATGCCTTTTTGCTGTTGGGCTTTTTTCAGTGCGTGGATGATCAGAAACACTGCTATCATTGGGGACGCCGCAAACAGTACCGCGATCCACCATAAAAATGTTAACATATTATTCCCCCTTTTCCTTGTAGTCTGAATTAAAAATAATTCTGCCATCAAAATAATTCTCTGCTTCTTCATCCGGATTTACGCTTTCAATTATTAAAAGTCTTCTTTCATTTTTTTCTTTTTCGGTCCAATAATACCATTGATTATTTGCATAATTGATAGATTTACGCAAACTGTCAAATTCTTCCGAAAACATATCTCCGTAACCGTTTTTTCTTTCGTCGATAACAATATACTTCATTTTTATTCATCTCTCTTTATGATATGATTTTTTTGCGATCCAGTCAATTAAATAAAAATTTCCTTGTTTTACTTTCTTTTAAAAATCTATTATATATATCCGCCATTTGTTTTTTTAATTCTTTTCTGTCCAAATTATATGACACTACTTCTTTCCATGAACATTTATGTTCTATTCCCTGGATTTCAAATAATTGTTCGCTTTCCATATAATCGGTAATTTCTTTTTTAATTTTATCCATTTCCGCCTTCAATTCTTCTTCCATAATTTTCAATTCTGCATACTCTTTAAATTTTTCATTGATATTCATTTTTATTTTCTCCTTTTATTTGATTTTATAAGTTTGTTCTTCATGGTCTTAAATACTGTATAACCTTTAAGGCATTATATTCTATGCCTAACTCATGGCACCATTTCCTTATATACGTGCGGCAATAGTCTATAATATCATCCATTTTATCTTTACTTCTTGATATATCCCCAAAATAAGTATGTTGGTATGTTATCTTCCCGTATTTTAAAACATTATTGATCATTTCTAATACAACGTCTTTACGGTCTACAGGGCAGGGTGTTTTCCAATATTCCTCCCCTGTGTATTCAGGGGTAAGGGTCTTTATATATTCTTTCCACTCTGTATATAATTCTAGTAGTTTATCAAAATCCTGATGCTCTTGCGTGAAATAGTATTTCAATATATCTATTTTTAATTTTTTCGGATTATTTATCCATTTCATCTTCTGTTTTTCCGTTGCATTATCTAGTTTTTTAACAGTTTTAGGATAAATCGGCGGTATTTCAATATAATAGTTGATCAGGCAGTAATTTGTTGTATTATATGCAGGTGTTAAAACTGTATAACCCTTTCCGAACCTTCCGTTATATTCCTTGGCTATAATTTCATTGTCAGTTAACTTTCTTGATACATACCCCTTTTTGTATGAGGTATGATGTAGTTTATAATTCACATTGTGCTGTAATTCAAAATAATTCATTTTTTTACCCTCCTTAAAAATTTAACGTTCTTAATTCATATTTATTTTTTTGATCATCGTAAATCACTATATAGTGATCGCTACTCCACCAGCCAGCCAACATAAATTCAATGCCGTCCTTTATTCCGTCCATATAGGCTTTTTCAATTTCCTTTTCTCTACCTTTTGATAACTTTACGATTTCCCGCCGAGTTGTTAACATGTCTAATACTGTATCTATTTGCCTTTTATCGATTTTAAAGGTTGCCATTTTTATTTCCCTCCCGTTTTAATTCATTTATTTTGAAATCTTGCCACATATAACTTATCATTCCAGCCGCCGCCGTTATTAACCAAATTAAAAATCTTATTCTCTCAATATTTTCCACTATCAGCACCCCCTTTAATGTTCATAAAATGCAATAACGTCGCCTTTTTTAGCTTGCCAACAACCTAATCCCTTACAACCGCATTGGTAACAGTTTCCGCCGCATATTTTCCAATTTTCATTTGGCGCCATATCTTTTTTAATTACTTGCGTTTCCGGAAAATTATAGGGATTTATCGGCTTTAATTCCGGATCGCTCCAACCGGAAAAAAGAATATGTAAATTTTTCGGGATAATTCCGCCTCTGTCTACGTATGTATTGACTAGCTCCCATTTTTTCGTGAATACCATAAAATCGCATTTATATGCCGTTTTCGCAATTTCAACGACGTTTACAAAATAATCATAATTGATAAAATCGCCCGACACATGCCAGCGGAAAAACCTTTGACCCATACAAAATTCCCTAATTTCTTTAAAAAATGTGTGTTTAGCATAATCAGCTAAAACTGTATTTATTGCGTAACTTTCTCTCACGTTTTTTCTCATATTGGCAATTTTAGCTGCGTAACATATCGTGGCACATGTTTCTTTACATCTTGCGGGGCATGTATATATAGGCAGTAATGAGACTGATGGGACTTGTCCCATTTTACTGTTACCATTGGAAATTCTAACATGTGAAACTGCTAGCGGTAACTCTTCCCATACTTTCCCCAAAGCCTTGTCGAACTTTTCAAAAACCTCTTTTTTGTAAAATGTCATTTTTTTACACTCCTTTTATTTTTTTCTTGATTTTTTTGAAGGAAGTGATAAAATAAAAATAGACTTAATAAGAGGGTATCCTCTTGTTTGGTTGTCTGACCGTGCTGCGTGGTTGTCTGCCAGGATTCTCACGCTTCACGGTTTTTTATTTTATCCTTTCTTTTTAGGTCACCTTTATTGTATCACATTTTGTAAACCAAGTCAAACTTTTTTTGCATTTTTTTACATTTTTTTATTGTTTTTTTTGCGAGTATTCATCACTCCTTTTTTTTATTTCTTTGATTATATTATACATCATTTATTCACAAAAAGCAATAAAAATATTTATAAATTTATACGGATATTTATACATATCATATAATTAGTTGGCTATCCAACTATATATTGTAAGTCAATCGGCAAGCCGTTTTCAAACATACCCAGGGGGGATTCACGGAATCGTCCGCGATGGGAGTTATCCCCCCTTCCGAGCTTAAAAAAATAAAAAGGGTTTGAATAATTATCACGTCGTCAGCATAATCATTCACCGCGCAAGCGTTTGTCCTAATACCCCTGTATTGTTGATGTGTTATAATAAAAATACAGGAAGGTGAATAGATATGAAATCTGACTATGATATTGTTCGGAGAATATTACAGACTGATTTGAGTAATCCTGAAAACTTAAAAAACTTATGGTATATAGCGAGGATGCGAGAAGATTACGAACTGAATCGATTTATCTGGCAGAAAGCGTCACATGAAGCGAGAGAGACGCGCGATCCTGAATTTGTAAAGCTATATCGAAACGCGTTATTATTTGGAGCGAGAGCGAGATTTGAGGAATATCTGTTATACATGGAACTGGACCGGCAACCTGAGAAGCGGTTTTATTTACCGAGGAGAAAACAATTAAAACCGATAGTTGATGCGATGCAGGATATGGTTGACGATAAGGTTGATTTATTATGTGTAAGCATGCCGCCTGGCACGGGTAAGAGCACGTTAGGATTATTTTTTTTAAGTTGGATTATTGGCATGTATCCGGATAAATGTAATTTAGCGAGTGCGCATTCTGACAGACTGACGAAGAATTTTTACACAGGCGTATATAATCTGATAACGGATACGGAATACAAATGGCGTGAGATATTTTTTCAAAACAGTATTTATAAGAGCAGTGCTGACGATGAGAGTATTGATTTAAATCGATATCACAGGTTCCCGACGCTGACCTGCAGAGCGATAGGGGGGACGCTGACGGGTGCCACCCGATGCGAGATGATATTATATGCCGACGACCTATGTTCTGGGATAGAAGAAGCGTTAAACAAGAATCGGTTAGATAAACTATGGCAGAGTTACAATTCCGATTTAAAGTCGAGAAAGAAAACCGGCTGTAAAGAAATCCACATCGCGACGAGATGGTCCGTGCATGATGTGATCGGACGGTTAGAGGATTTATATTACGGCACAGAGCGAGCGCGGTTTATCACGATGCCTGCGTTAAACGAACGAGGTGAGAGTAATTTTGATTACGAATATGAAGTTGGTTTTTCGACAGATTATTTTATTGACATGAAAGAATCGCTAGACGACCTGACATGGCGGGCATTATTTATGAACGAACCGATTGAACGGGAAGGGTTATTATACAGCGAAGAAGAATTACGCCGATATTACGAATTACCTACAGAGCAGCCTGATGGGATTATGGCGGTTGTCGATACGGCTGAAGGTGGCGGTGACGACACGGTATTACTGGTCGGATACCTGTATGGTAACGATATATATGTTGATGATTGTGTCTGCAGTGACGCGTTACCTGAAGTGACGAATGTTCTGTGTGCGAACATGTTATTACAGCATAACGTGCAAAAATGTCGGATAGAATCGAACAGTGCGGGTGGACGTGCAGCGGACGAAATACAGCGGATTGTAAAGGAACACGGTGGACGGACGCACATCACGAAGAAATGGAGTGCCGGACACAAACAGACGAAGATTATCATGAATAGTGATTTTGTAAAAGAACACATGCTGTTTAAAGATGATCGGGTATTACACCGTGGTGATATGTATAGTGCGATGATAAAGAAAATGTGCAACTACACGCTGTTAGGAAGGAATCCGCACGACGACGTTGTAGACGCGTTAGCGCAGCTGGCGTTATACGTGCAGGATTTAGCTATTGGTGAGATAGTTTATATTAAAAAACCGTTTTAACCCGAAAAATCGGGTATGCGATATGGTATAATTATAATATAAGAAGAATATTTATGAGGTGTTAAGATCGTGATATTGACAGGCAGACGAATTATATATAGCGACGAAACTGAAATCACCCGTGATAATCTACTGACGGTATTAAATAACGCGTTAAGCGTGCATAACATGAACCGTATGGAAATACAGTATTTATATGATATGTATCGTGGTGTATTCCCACAGGTGATCGAACGGAAAAAAGAGGTCCGTGAAGATATTCAGAACACGGTAATTGAGAACCACGCGTATGAGATCGTATCGTTCAAAACGGGATATTTGTTAGGCGAACCGATCCAGTATGCGCGTCGGAACGAAGATGAAGCGTTCAACGATAAAATATCCACGCTGAACGGATACATGAATTTACTGGGTAAAAATAACAAAGATAAAGAATTAGGTGAATGGGCGTATATTTGCGGTGTATCGTATCGGATGGTATTGGCGCGTAATCCGTTAGAGTTTGATAATTTAGACCCACGAAACGCGTTCGTGGTATATAATAACGGATTCGGTCGGAAACCGCTGATGGGTGTATCGTATAATCCGAAAACAGGTGTATTTGAGGTATTTACGAAAAACCACTACTATAAAGTGTTAGGTGCGGATATTCTGGAAGAACGGGTATATTCGTATCCGCAGATACCGATAATTGAATATCACATGAATCGGGCGCGGTTAGGGGCGTTCGAACCGGTAATCACGCTAATGGATGCGATAAATGCGTTACAGAGCAACCGTGCGGACGCGGTAGAACAGTTCGTGCAAGCGTTTATGAAATTCAGAGGTGTGAACGCTGAAGATATCGATATGGAAAAGATAAATGAACTAAAAGCGATCGTGTTACCTGGTGTTGGTAACGGCGCGCAGCCTGATGTTGAACTGATCAGTAGTGAACTGAATCAGTCGCAGGTGCAGATTTTAATTGACGATCTGAATTTTAAAATCCGCAATATTTGTGGATTACCGTTAACGAACGGCACTGCCGGCAGTTCCAGCGATACAGGTGCGGCAGTAATTTATCGTGATGGTTGGGAACAGACCGAAGCAAGAGCGCGTGACGATGAAATGTCGTTTATTGAATCAGAAAAAATGTTTTTAGGGATAGTATTAGATATATTAAATACACAGGAGAATCTAGGATTAGATTTAAACAGTATTGATATTAAATTTAATCGGAGATACAGTGATAATTTGCTCGTAAAATCACAAGCGTTGACCGAACTGCTGAACGACGGTATTCACCCGCTGATAGCGTATCAGACAGTTGGATTATTTAAAGACAGTATCGACGTATACGAGATGAGTAAAAAATACCAGGAAGAAAAACGAAATGCCAGAGACGAAGAAATCAGCACTGACCGAAGTGCGATGCAAACAATGTGATAAGAAACTAGGATTATTTCAGGGTGAAGCGGAAATAAAATGTCCGAGATGTAAAAAAGTGAATCATATGAGAGTATCTGAGAATACCGTTACGATCTACGTTAAATAGTAGATTTTAGCGGTATTTTTATTTTCGTTGGAGAGAACCAACGTTAAAAAAACGCACGAATAGTGAGAGAACACGTAAAAACGCAAGGAGATGTAACGTAATGGATTTAAAAACAGTTTTAGGTGACGCGTATCGTGATGATATGACGTTAAGTGATGTGGAAGCGGCGTTAAAAGATGTAGATATTTATAAAGGGTATGTATCGAAAGATACTGCCGATAAATACGCATCGGAAGCGGCGCAGTATCGGAAAGAGTTAAAAGCGAAAATGTCGCAGAGCGAACTGGAACAGACAGAAGCGGCTGAAAAAATGAATCAGCTGCAAACGGATTACGATTCGCTGTTACGGAAAGTGAAAATGAGTGAAAATCGGGCTGAATTTTTGCGGTTGGGTTACGATGAGAAACTCGCAGCCGAATCAGCTGAAGCCTTGATTAACAATGATTTGGTAACGGTATTTAAGAACCAGGAAAAATTTATTAACCAAGTCCGAGAATCCGTAAAAGCTGATCTACAGAAACAGATACCGACACCGCAGAGCAATGCTGGTGTTGTATCGGTAAACTACGCCGACCAGATCGATGCGGCAATCGCTGAACACGACATGACGAAACTGGCATATTATCAGCGATTACAGTATGAACAGAGTAAGAAAGGGGTAAACTAAATGGCAGACGTAGTAGTTGAAAGTTTTGCATTCCCGAACTATTCCGGGATGCTCTATGTAAAGGGTAACACGAAAACACCGTTATCCAGCATTATCGGTGGTCGAAGAAAATACACAGACCACGTAGAATTTGTAACAGGACAGGAATACAGCGTAGGTGGCGGTAGCCAGCCTGCTATTAGCGAAACTGCATCCTTGACAGCACCGGACGCAACCGCAGTAAGCAGAGAACAGAAAACAAACGTAACACAGATTTTCCACGAATCCGTATATATTAGTTATGCGAAACAGAGTAACATGGGAACACTGTCTGGAGTAAATATTGCAAACCAGGTAGCAAACCCGATGAATGAACTGGATTTCCAGATTGCAGCACGGATGCAGAAAATCGCAAACGATATCGAATACACGTTTATTAACGGGGTATATAATAAAGCAAACTCTGACGCAACTATCAACAAAACAAGAGGTTTAGTTGCAGCGATCACAACTAACGTAAAAGCGATGTCCAGCGCACCGTTGAGAATTTGGGATTTAGCAGTAATGATGCAGACCATGGCTGGTAACAGTGCAGATATTTCCGATTTATGTGCATGGGTAGACGCAACCACGATGTTGCAGTTAAACGCAGACGCAGCAGCAAACGGATTGACCATCGTTCCGGCTGACAGAGCAATCAATGGTATTGCATTATCCAGCGTAATCACACCGTTAGGCAGATTAAACCTGTATTTAGGCGCATATTTACCTGCAGGAACAGCGTTGATCCTGAATCTGAACGTATTAGCACCTGTAGAACAACCAGTTCCAGGAAAAGGCAACTTCTTCTTAGAACCGTTAGCAAAAGTTGGTGCTGGCGAAAAATATCAGATTTTCGGTCAGGTTGGTTTGGATCACGGTCCAGAATGGTATCATGGTAAATTTACTGGTATTAAACAAACATTTGATCCTGCTGATTTCGTTAAGAAAGTATATGTTCAGGGCGGCAGTGTAGCAAGCTCTATCGATACAACCACACCGTTGTCCGTAACCGTAGATAACTCCGACGATATCGGCGTAGTTATTGGTAACGACAGTGCAATCGCTGTGAATGTAGCAAACGCTGATGATATTGGTGTAGTAATCGGTAACACCAGCGAAAATCCTGTTCCGACACAAGAAATTACACCTGGACCGTAATAATGGAGGTGAGTAATCGTGTTAGGTAGATTAAAAGAAATACTAGGTGATATTGGATTATCCGATGATGTATTACTCACCTATATCGAAATAGCACAACGAGCGATTTTAGACCGATTATATCCGTTTGAAGAACGTTTTGATTTACCACTCAGGTATGAACCTAGAGTAATAAATATTGCCTGTTATCTAGTGAATAAACGCGGTGCGGAAGGACAGTTGACGCACAACGAGAACGGAATCACACGCAGTTATGCAAGCGGTGATATCCCTGAAAGTATGCTACGTGATATCCAACCGCATGCAACATTTATGTATTGGTCGTGATAACATGCGAGTATTAGAACGGAATAAACAAACGATATATTACGCAACGTATAATGGTGCTACGATGGCTGTTGACAGTGAAGGATATAAAACGGGTGAATTAACAATAACGTATAATGAACCAGTGAAATTCAAGGCAAATGTTTCACCTAACAAAGGGAGAGAATCTGTCGACCTGTTTGGAATAGAGTTAAACTACGACAAGGTTATTGTCACAGATAAAATGGACTGTCCAATAGACGAGCAAACGATTCTCTGGGTAGACGATTTAGATACAACACACCCGCATGATTATATCGTCACGCGTCGAGCACCATCGATAAACAGTATCACTTATGCGATACGGAAGGTTGATGCAGGTGCTTAATATTCAAATAGATTTATCGCAACAATCGATAGAGAAGGCAATAGATCAATTAGAACGGTTCCAAAGCGAACAAAAATTAAAAGAATTTACACAGAAACTAGCCGAAAAAGGAGTAAGTTTAGCGAAAGCAGCGTTTTCTAGCGTAAGCGGTTATGAAGGCGATACGAACGTCGCAGTAGATATGCAACAGAATGGAAATGGATATGTTATCAGAGCATCAGGCACAGACGTATTATTTATCGAGTTTGGCGCGGGAATCACATACAGTGAACCACAGCATCCAAAAGCCGGTGAATTAGGTTACGGTCCTGGCACATATCCAGGCGGTGGACATGGGTTAGATTACGAAGGCTGGTATTATTACGCGAACGAGCAAGATAAACTAGACCATAAACTAAGCCATAGTTACGGTAATCCGGCATATATGCCGATGTATAGCACGGCAAAACAGTTGCGAAACGATATAATTTCGACATTTAGAGAGGTTTTCATGAAATGATAGACATTTTCAATCAAGTTTTCACAAAAATATATGATGGGGTTGGGAATACAGCAACCGTGAAAGGTGAATATATTCCCGTATCGTCGCAATTCCCATGTGTAACCGTAGAGGAGATGGATAATTACGTATATACAGATTCTTCCGATGAAAATCTTGAAAATCATGCCTGGCTAATGTATGAAATCAACGTTTACTCCAATAAAAAAAACGGCAGGAAAAGTGAATGTAGAGCGTTAATGGCAACGGTAGACGAAATCATGTTAAGTAACGGTTTTACGCGTATTATGATGTCGCCTATACCAAATCAGCATGACGCAACGATATATAGAATAGTAGCACGTTATAGATGTGTTGTCAGTAAAGACGACCATATCTTGTATCAGAATTAAAACAGAGTATCGCGAATACCATCAATTATTACGAGGTAATAGCGATGGCAGCAACAGAAGTAATTTCCGTACCGATCTCAACGATTGGTGCAAAAATTGGTTACGGTCTTGAATCTACATCCGGTTCGAAACCAGCTACCTTTACCCAGATTTTAGGCGTAAAAACCATTTCAGCGGTAAACTCCGAACCGGAACAATTAGAAACAACCGATTTGTCCCAGACACAATTTAAAACATATATTCCAGGTTTAATGGACCCAGGTGGAACATTGACATTGACCTGTAACTTAGACGATAATTTCCAAACACAATGGGAAGGAATCGTATCTGCAGCAGCTACAGGAAGAGCATCTAAGTTAAGATGTTGGTTTGAAATTAAATTAGCTAATATGACAAAAGCATTTTTCGTAGTAGGTGTTCCTGCAAACTTAGGTATTAACGAAGTTGGTGTAAACGCAGTTAGCGAAGTTGACGCATACGTAACACTGGAAGAAACAAAAGGATGGGATACCGCCGTAACCATTAGTCCTTATACAACAGGGGCTTAAAAATTATAAAGGAGATAAATAATGGTTATCAACGGGAAAGAATATCAAGACAAGAATATCGATTTTAATTTTATTTGCAATTTAGAAGAAGCAGGAATTTCGTTAGAAGGTTTAGATAAAAGACCGATGTCATTTATTAGATTTTATGTTGCACATTGCATGGGTGTATCTGTAGAAGATGCAGGCGCAGAAATGGAACAACATTTAATCGATGGTGGCGATTTTGCAGACATTATGAAGATATTTACTGAAAAGATGAATGAAAGCGATTTTTTTCAGGCAATGATTCGCAAGGGCAAGAGCACACCAAAAAGAAAACCAAAGAAACAAGACCAATAAGACAGGTTTTTAGAGAGGATATGCTTCCAAGGGCTTTAACAATGGGTATAACAGAAAATGAGTTCTGGTCAATGAATCCCAGGCTGTTAAAGCCTTATTTTTTAGCAGAGAAATTAAAACTAGAACAAGCGAACCTTATCGCATGGTTACAAGGGCTTTATGTCCACCATGCGGTAGGGTCGGTTCTTGCGAACATGTTTGGCAAAAACAGTAAGAAAGTATCATATTTAAAAGAGCCAATAGAACTGGAAAAGAAACAATTAAGCGTTGAAGATGAAGAACAGCGTGTAATAAGGTTTTTAGACCAGTTAAAGAATAATTTTGATAGAAGCCACAAATCGGTGATGCTCCCAGAAGCACAAAGGGGGGATTAGAGTGGCAGAAAATAGCGTAGAAACCGTATCTATAGAAGTGAATGCGACCGGTGCGGGATTAGCTGTAACATTTAAACAAATCGGCGATTCGTTGAAAAGCATGAGCGGTGACACGCAACAAGCAGTATCTGCATTAGACAAGATCGCGAACGCTATGGAAAAAACGGACAAGGAAGCTGAGAGAGGTTCGTTTAGTATTAAAAGATGGGCTGCCGGATTTGCTGCCGCTGTAGTTGGTATCCGTAGCATGATCCACGGTTTGAAACGGCTATATAACGGATTAAGCGGTTTATTTAATGTCAGCAACGAATACATCGAAGCGTTGAATCTGTTTAACGTTACAATGGGTGACGGTGCAAACGCAGCTATGGATTATGCCGAAAAGGTCCAGAACGCTATGGGTATTGATATATCCCAATGGATTGAAAATCAAGGGGTATTTCAACAAATGGCTGAAGGGTTCGGTGTAGCGAGTGATAAAGCGCAGATCATGAGTAAAAACCTAACGCAATTAGGTTATGATCTGTCGTCATTCTTTAACACAGACGTTCAAACAGCTATGCAAAAACTCCAATCTGGTATGTCTGGACAGGTTAAAGGGCTGAAAGCATACGGTATCAACCTGTCTGTCGCAGCGTTACAAGAAACGGCATTAGCGCACGGTATCGATCAAAGCGTCCGAAGCATGAGTGAATCTGAACGTGCTATGTTACGATATGTCACCGTTATGGAACGGACAAGTAAAATACAAGGTGACATGGCTAGAACGATTATTACACCTGCAAACGCTATGAGAATTTTACAGGCGGCAGGCGTGCAGTTGCGGCGTGAACTCGGTAATATCGTGAGCGTTATCGCAGCAAAAGTTATTCCATGGGTTATGGGATTAGTAAAAGCCTTGACATCCGCAGCACGAGCAATAGCGAAATTTTTCGGATTTGAACTACCTGAAATCGATTATAGCGGAATCAGCGTCAGCGGTGATATGGAAGATGCTGAAGATGCTGCCGGTGGTGTAGCAGGTAATCTCGGGAAAGCAGCTAAAAGTGCTAAAAAAATGAAAGACTACCTGATGGGTTTCGACGAACTGAACGTTATTAACCCTGACACAGGTGCTGCTGCTGGTGGCGCTGGAGGTGGCGCAGGTGGCGGTGGTGGTATCGGTGGTGGTTTAGGTGATCTTGAATTGCCAGAATACGATTTCTTAAAAGGTTTAAAACAGGATATACCTGATCTACAAGATAAGCTAGAAAAATTGTGGAAAATCGTATCATTGATTGCTGGTGGATTTACTGGTTGGAAAATCGGAACATTGGTATACGGGTTATTAACAGGCGCAAGTGGATTTAAAGGTTTATCAGAGATAAGCGATTTATTAAAAGGTAATAATGAGACAACAAAAGAGTGGTTAGGGAGACTTAAAGACAATTCTATAGTCAAGAATTTAACGTGGGCTGGTGCGTTTGCGATTATCGCGGCTGATATTGTGTATTTAATTGCAACAAGTAAACGGTTCCGTGAAGGATTGAAGGTTTTAGGTGAAGTCGGCGTTAAAGCGTTTAAAGGTATTGCTAGTGTAGCAAAGCAAACTGGAACGTGGATATATAATAACATTCCTGGGGTCAAGGGTTTTGCTGACGGATTAAGTGCGGTTTTTTCGGCTCTCGATATCAATGTTATGGATTTTGTTACAACAGGTGGAGGATTGTTATTATTATTAACCGGTTTAAATCCAGCAGCAGGTAAAATGTTGTTGATTTTTGAAGCAATTACGCTTGCTATTAGAGCAGTTGGTTGGGCAACAGAGCCATGTATAGAACATATCGATATTTTAGGCGAAGGTATTAGCGATGTTACGAAACAAAAACTAGAACCGTTCCTTGAAAAATATAACGAATTAGGTGAAACGATTCAAAACACGACATGGACTAACGCTGTGATTACTGAAACAGACGTTAAGAATATTGGCGATAAATTACAGAGTTTAACGACCATGATTATTGACGAATTGGACGCTGATAAAAATGAAACGTTAAAAAATCTTGAGCCGTTAAAAGGACTTATGGATCAGAAGAAATACGATAAAATTTTAGAATCGACCCAAAAGTTCTACGATGACCAGAAGGCTAAAATTCAAGCGGCAGAAGATGAAATTCAGCAAATTTATCAAACTGCAGCCGATCAAAAACGCGAACTGGATGATAGCGAAAAAGCGAGAATCGAACAACTGTATTCAGACATCCAGAATATAGCTGTAACTCATATGAGCGAATCTGAGCAAGAACAGAAAATTATTCTTGCAAGATTAAAAGACGAATCAAAAAACATTACAGCAGAAACCGCTAGTGAAATCATTAAAAACGCAAAAAAGACGCACGATGAAACGATTAAACAAGCAGATGACCAATACTATCAGATTAAAGTTGCTGCAGAAGGAATGTATGAAGCTGGACAAATCAACGAAGATGAATATAACGCCATGATCGAAGCGGCACAAACAGCGCGTGATGATACGGTAGCTGCCGCCGAGGAACAATATAAAGATATTGTTGAAACCTGTAAAACGAAATTAGGCGAAATGAGCGAAACCATCAATTTTGAAACAGGCGAAGTAAAAACCAGATGGGAAAGATTTTGCGATTGGATTACAGGTAAAAACGATGAATATTTAACAGAAGTTGGCAATACTACAAACGACAAAACGGGTGCATGGCAAAAAACATACGATACCTATAGAAAGAACGAAAAAACGGCTAATGCTACATGGTGGAAAGAACAACGTGAGAACGCGTCCACCGAAATGGATAATATGGATACAGCATTTAGCACAGGAACAAGCACGTGGGGAGCAACATTTTCTCGGTTCAGAACTGATGAATTAACTAAATTCGGCACTTTTCTCACAGATTTATGGACCAAAATCAAAAACTTTTTCTCAGGTGAAAAATGGCAAACGTTAGGTCAGGATGCGGGGAAAGGTATTGGCACGGGTTTAAATAGCACCGTCACAACAACTGCACAAAATTATAAAACTAAATTACTTAAAAAGATGGAAGAAAAAATGGATATCAATTCGCCATCTAAAGTAATGCGTGACGAAATTGGCGTTTATCTCGGTCAAGGTGTGGCAGTAGGGCTCGAAGATGGTTTTCAAGCTATGATAGCAAGAAGCAATATGACCCAAGATTTAATGGAAAATCTATCCAACAAATTAACCATGCAGATTGGACTATTAAAAGATAACATAACAGACGCATTAGACAGTATGTGGGATAAAGTCGAATCGTATTTCGATGCAAATAGATGGTCCGAGTTAGGATATCGCGCAGGTAATAGTTTAGCTTCCGCATTTAATTTAGCGTCTGGATTAGGATTAGATTCAAGTGCATTAACTGGCGAATTAGATAGGTCTAATTTAGTAACTAGTGCCACTGCAGCTGCAGGTTACGATATGGATGAAATGGTTTCTAATATGGAATATGGCGACATCTCTAAAACCACAACCATAAACCAAACAGATCAGGCTATGCAATCCGCAATCAATAGTATTCAACGTGATTTAGCAAAAATGGCAGTGCAAAATAGCAATATAAACGTATACCTGAGTGGCAAACAGATTACAGCCGAAGTGGAAAAAACACAACGTGAAAATGGTATTTCGATTTTAGGAGGTGCATTAGGAATTGCCTAGGAATTTAGTTACAGTAGCAGGTCACGCATTACCTGAACCCGCTACATACGATGCAAACACCGCCACAATCGTTGATAGTGCTAGAAACGTTGAAGGTAAAGTTGTCGGTGCTGTAATCCGAAACGATGTCGCAAAGGTCAGTATGACATGGCGATATTTAACAGTGCAACAATGGTCCACAATAAATAAACTATTTAATCCTGCATACGGTGGTAATTTCTATAATACAGTCGAATTTTTCGATCAGACTAGTGCGACATGGATCACACGTAGAATGTATGTCAATGACAGGAGCGCAGGTATGTGGATACGTGATATTAACGGTAATTTACAAGGCTGGAAAGACTGTAAACTAAATCTGATAGAGGTGTAGCCATGCAGACAGTATCAGATAAATGGAAACAAAATCAAGAACGGGATTTTACATCTGAAGGGTATTTGGATATTACGATGCAAGTAACGGACCCAGAGGTGTTTAGAGTTGGGTCCGTTGCGGTAAACACAGAAGCCGATATCAGTATGACGAATACCGTTTTGGGTATGGACAGTTATGACGTAAAACCATACACTACGCTGGAACCTTATGTTTGGAAATTAGATGGAACGCGAATTGGGCTGCCTGATACAGGCGAATTGTTTACGGGTTATGTATCTGAAGTGACTTGCAATGGAGCGGGTAATTTTACTACACAGCCAGTGATTACGATATCGTTTTCAGAAACTATTACACACACTGTTCCAGGTATTACGCTGATATTTAGCGAAGTCTATGATAGTTATGCCACTAGTTTTTTGCTTGAGGTTTCAAATAATGGGAATGTTATTTATTCGCTCGATGAAACGGCGAACGATAAAGCGACAGTAATTATCGATCAGGATTTTGTGAATTTTGATGAAGTATCGTTGACTATCAGAAAATGGTTAAAACCATACGAACGGGCTAGGGTTGCAGCGTTGTTAATGGGTTTTACAGAACAATTTACAAAAACCGATATATTTAAGTATCAGAACACGCAGTATATCGGGCTGGTATCAGATAAATTGCCTAAACTGGAAATCACATTCGATGTCGATAATACGTCAGGTAAATTTAATCCATTAAATCCAGACGGTATTACAGCATATTTAATGAACAAGCAAGAAATATCGGTTAAATATGGATTTAAACTAAACAACAATGTGGAATATATTACAGGTGGCACGTATTTTCTATCTGAATGGTCCGCGCCACAAAACGGGTTAAAAGCGACATTCCGAGCAAGAGATATACTGGAATATTTTAATAACACATACATGAAAGGGCGATATGTCCCTGCGGGACAGACGCTATATGATATGGCTATGGATATATTCACCGAAGCAAATTTACCGTTAAATCGAGATGGAACAGTGAGATATCACGTAGACAATAGTTTACAAACGATTAAAACGAAAGCACCGTTACCGTTACAGAGTATGGCGGTATGTTTGCAGCTGATTGCAAACGCAGGGAAATGTATTATCAGACCGACACGTGATGGACAAATATATATCGAACCGTTAAATATAGATTTATCGGATTATGAGATAAATAATTTTAATAGTTATAAAAAAGCCGAAATTGAAACGATCAAACAGGTTAAAGATATTAAAGTAAAAAT
>JAGCNM010000042.1 GCA_017645955.1 Candidatus Saccharimonadota bacterium | reverse complement strand
TCTGGTTCAGGTTCCGGTGTAGGTGTAGGAGTTGGGATAGGAGTCGGAATTGGTGTCGGAATTGGTGTCGGCTCTGGTTCAGGTTCCGGTGTAGGTGTAGGAGTTGGGATAGGAGTCGGAATTGGTGTCGGAATTGGTGTCGGCTCTGGTTCAGGTTCTGGTGTAGGTGTAGGAGTTGGTTCTGGCTCAGGTTCTGGAGTTGGAGTCGGAGTTGGTTCTGGCTCAGGTTCAGGTTCCGGTGTAGGAGTTGGTTCTGGTGTTGGCGGAACGTATGGAATTCTTTCTGGCGGAAGTTCAGTGTTTGGTTGGAAGCCACAGCGCATATTGAGGTCTAGTCTCTTTTCGAACTGTTGGGTATCCTCATTCCAGCGGTAAACATCTACCTGTTCAGCGCCAAACCTTTTACTGCGCGTAGAACGCAAATGCATTTCGTCTGGAGTCATGACGCCATCTTGGTTGTCGTCGACAAAGTATATATAATATGAATCTTC
Organism: Candidatus Saccharimonadota bacterium; assembly: GCA_017645955.1. Taxonomy (GTDB): domain Bacteria; phylum Patescibacteriota; class Saccharimonadia; order Saccharimonadales; family Saccharimonadaceae; genus Nanosyncoccus. Next base: position 21,340 of record JAGCNM010000042.1, on the reverse strand, counting down.
GTCATTGTTTTCGTAATAAAACTTGTATTTGACTTGCGACTCGTCATTCATGACTTTTTTAAGCGTTTCGAGAAGTTTTTGTTGGAGTTCACCCGCGCCAGGATTAGATTCATTCATCAAATCATCAATTTCTATTGCGCTAAGACCAGTAATTCCGAGCTCTTCTTTTTCGGCATCAATGAAGAGGAAGTAGGCATACGAAGAGAGGGCTTCTGGAGTCCTTTCAGCAACTTCATACCATCCTTCTTTGGTTTTTTCTACATCATTATAGAATTCTGAGTAATTATAGTCGTATGCATTATAACTTACTTTATGATCGTGGTCAGCCCAGTGTGAATAATCATATGTAACGTGAAGTTCTTCTTTTTCGCCAATGCCCGCGTCCAGATCTTCTTCAGTAACTGGAGTCGCTTCTGGTTCTGGCTCTGGTTCTGCTTCGTCTTCCGTCTGTTCTTCATCTTCTCCGAAGGAAATCGGTAAGATTTCTGGAGTTTTTTCAACATCTACCTGTTCGGTTACGGCTGGAGCTTCTGGTTCCGGAACCACTTCCTCGTTTGTTTTGTTGTGGCGCGCTTGGAACCCGATTGAAAGAGCCATGATTGCGGCTAGAACTACAGCAACAGCAGCGGTCGCTTTTTTGTTGAAGAATTTTTTCGACGCTTTATTCTTTTTTGCCTTTTCCGCAGTGGCACGAGCGGCCGTTTCGGAAATCGTTTCAGGTTTTTCTTCGGCTTTTTCTTCGGCTTTTTCCGAAGCGCCTTCAGCTACAGCTACTACTACTGGCTCTTCTTTAGTTTCTTCCGATGAGCTTTCCAAAGCGGCAAGCTCAGCTTTTAATCTATCTCTTTCTTCTTCTAATTGTTTTTTGTATTCTTCAAGTTGGTCTAACGAATAAGTTTCTAAACTCTCGCGGCCATATTCGCTAAGGACTTCACGAGATAATTCGGAGGCGTTTTCAATGTTGTGTTCGCCTTCACTGCTAAGATTTAATTTTTCAGTCATTTTGGCCTCCTAGAAATTCTTTGCCGAATGATTCCATAGTGTCAGCGACAACCTTATCTACATCAATCCCGGCACGATTGAAGAAATCTTCAAAGACATCAGGATTTTCTTCATCGCGGTCGAGAAGTTCATTAATCTCTCGGTTTTGATCTTCGGTAAGTCTACCGAAGATTGCTAAACCAATTCGATCGTCGAGAGCCTTGATTTGTTCTTCCCTGAAATTTGATAATTCTTCCGCCGAATTGAGAGGCAGAGGTTTCTTCTTAATTAGTTCATCGATAAACTCACTAAGAGTCTCTCGATCTATGAGGTAATCGTTCATAGTAGACTTTTTTAATTTAATATTATGTTGTTAGACCTTTCTAAAGTTAAGTTTAGCATAACCTTCTTGGCGGGTCAACCGATTTAAAGTATTTATTTGCACTAAAAAACCGAACGTGTTGTTCGGTTTTTTAGGTGAATTGTTTTTATTTATAATAAACTTACAAGTAATATGGCTAGTTCGTAATATGCTTGGAAGCTTGTAATTCCTAAGGGTCCGTTTATTACATTGGTTACTCCTTCGTTTAAGGTTAATATTAATTCGTTCATCTTATAAATGTACTCCTTTCGTACGGAAAACAATTTGGTTAATTAGGCAGATAATTTGTCGCTAATACTAAACAAAGCAACGTGCCCAATTTTTCTCTTTTTATAATCTAAGGTTGATTTTTCAACTTCAGATTTTTTAATACGAGTAGCGTTTTTATAATCTCGTTCCCCTTTTTCGTTGCCGCCAATTAGTTGGAAGTCAAATGATTGATCTTCTATGTCTTTGGCTTTACCGTTGTTTGGTATATTAAAGTTTTCCATTTTGTTTTCCTTTTTGTTTTTATTATTTTTTATTTTTGTTGTTTGTTAGAATTTTTGTTTTGTTTTCTAACTTGATTTTAGTGTAGCACACTTTGTCATTTTTGTCAATACTTTTTATGCTAAAAAATGGTGGAGATGTCAAATTAACAGACAGAACATAAAACCAAACTATTATATTTACTCGGTAAAAAACTGTAAAAATAATCATCTATTGTCATATTAATAGATATAAATATAGTATACTTCTCGCTGGTCCTCGGCGCGCAGTCGTCAAAATTACAACGGACCAGTCGGACTCGTCCCGGTATTTCAGTACCGGATACTCGTCCGTGGCCGTTGTAATTTTGACTGCTGACGCCTGCGGATTCGCTCGAATTATACTATATTTATATTTTTTCTAGTGAAATTGTGACGTTTTCGCCATTTACTTTTGCGATTTCGTCGTAAGCGTAGTTTTCAGTTTGGTTAATCTCTTTGGCGCCAACTTCGGTTTTTATGAGTTCTTCGTGAGCCTTAGGAAGGTCACACGATAGGGAGAGCTTAATCTCATCGTCTTGGCGGAGTCCAGCTTTTTTACGAGCGGATTGGACGGCGCGGATGATTTCGCGGGCTCTTCCCTCTTCCAAGAGTTCTTTAGTAAGTTTTTTGTCGAGCTTTAATTCCTTGCCATGTTTAACTTCTTTGACGTTAACTTCTTCGGCAATGATTTGTTCGTAGAAAGCATCGAGTTTTTCGCCACCGTAGGTAAGCTTAGATAATGGCTGACGGATTTTAATCTGGTCCTCAGTATCGGACTTTTGCATACGGAGAGCCAGAGCATCAGTGATGATTTTGCGAGTCTCAGACATCTTATCTAATATATCCGTATCGATTGTGCCGGCTTTCGGCCATTCTAAGAGATGGACCGATTCTTCTTTGCCGGTCATCTTCTGATATAATTCTTCGGCGAGGAACGGCGTAAACGGAGCGAGAAGTTTAGATAGATAAACCAATACGAAATATAGTGTCGCGAAGGCTTGATTCTTATCGTTTTCGTCTTCGTTTTTATTGAAACGACGACGAGAGCGGCGGACAAACCAGTTGCTCATATCGTCAATAAATAATAGGACGTTTTCAAGGGCTTTCGGAATATTATACTCTTCCATACCCTCGGTGATTTCGTCACGGAGCTGATAAATGCGAGAAATGATCCATACATCTAATGCCGAGCTTGAAATATTTCCTTCTCGGGGCGCGTCCGAAACCCCTGTCGCCACAGGGGTTTCGGCGCTAATCCTCGCGCTGCCGCGCTCCGGGTCCCCTTCGAATGAAATATTTTCAAGCTCGGCGTAGGTCGTGAAGAAGTCATAAACATTCCAGATCATGTTAAGCTTACGGTTAACATCGGAAACATCTTTATCGAGGAGCGCGAAGTCTTCGCCGGAAAGTACTGGGCTGGAGAGTAAGAGGAAGCGAAGGGCGTCGGCAGAATATTGATCCATTAAGATATTCGGGTCGGTAAAGTTGCCGAGAGATTTAGACATCTTGCGGCCATCATTCCCCGCTAAAGTACCGGTGGTAATAACGTTTTTATAGGCGTTTTTCGGGCCATTCTTAGCTTTTTCACCAAAAGCGCCGATGCTTGCGAGAGCCGTATTTACGGCATGTACATAATAGAACCAAGCGCGGACCTGTCCGACATACTCAACGATAAAGTCAGCAGGATAATTCTTTTCGAACTTCTCCTTATTCTCGAATGGATAATGAAGCTGGGCAAACGGCATGGAGCCAGACTCAAACCAGCAATCTAAGACTTTTTCGATACGAGTAAAATGTTCGCCGTCGATATCGAAAGTAATTTCGTCGACCCATGGGCGGTGATAATCTTCTAGCTCCTTTCCGGAAAGTTCTTTTAATTCTTTATAAGAGCCGACAACCTTAACCGAGCCTTTGTCGCCCTTCCAAACCGGCATAGCGGTCGCCCAGAAACGATCACGCGACAGATTCCAGTCCGGCGCTTGTTCAATGTTTTTCGCAAAACGGCCATGTTTTAAGTATTCTGGGAACCAGTTAATGTTCTCGTTTTCTTCGAGCATTAATTGCTTCTGGCCATCGATGTCGAAGAACCAGGATGGGAAGGCGCGATAAATGATACGCTCTTTGCTTCTTGGGTTGAATGGATATTCGTGCTGGATATAATCAATCTTATAGATAATTCCCTTTTCTTCTAAGACCTTGGCGATGAACTTATTGCCGGCCCAAACCTGAATGCCATTCTCATCGGTATCGCGGACGCCTAGTTCGTGAAGCTTCTCCGCCATTTCGGGAAGATAATAGCCATTTTCGTCGAGACAATCAACAAAATCGATTTCGTGGTCCTGCGCGAGGGCGTAGTCGTCCTCACCATAAGCTGGGGCAATATGAACAATGCCGGTACCATCTTCAGCGGAAACGAAGTCGCCAGGAAGAACCGTATAAGTATCTTTTCGCAAAACGGTTCCCTTATCGCCGCGCAGACCAAGGTCAAATAAACCGTCGGCAACCTCGATAATCGGCTCATATTTTTTACCAACTAGAGCCTTTCCTTTAAAGGCTTTTTCGGGTTTTTTATCTTTGAACAAAACTTTTGCGCGGTCTAAGGCAAGAATAAACTTTTCGCCATCGACGTCATAAATACCGTAATCTAAATCAGGATTAACAGCGAGACACATGTTCGCCGGCAAGGTCCAAGGCGTCGTTGTCCACGCCAGGAGATATAGAGGAGATTTCGAAATGCTATTTTTCAACGTCCTCGGCTCGCAGTCGTCATTTTTACAACGATTCGTCCTACAGCTCGCGGACGACGTAACCTCCGACTCGCTTCGGGAATCGTTGTCAAAATGACTGCTGGCGCCTGCGGATTGTTTCAAAATAGCATTTTCGAAATCTTTCTCTATCAACCTGAACTTGACATACGCACTTGGGTCGGTGACGACCTGGTAGGCGTCGTTGTCCATCGTGACTTCGGCTTTAGAGACTGGAGTGGCGAATTTTGTATCATACATTAATACTTTACGGCCTTCATAGATTTTTCCGGCATCGTAGAGCTCTTTAAAGGCCCACCAAACCGATTCCATGAAATCTTTATTCATCGTGCGGTAGGCATTGTCAAAATCAACCCAACGCCCGATACGATCAATGGTCCCCCGCCAGGTTTCGGAATTCGCGACCATGGATTCGCGAGCCTTAATAATATAGTCCTCAAGCGACCATTTCGTCCCAATTTCGCGTCGATCGGTAATGCCGAGCTGTTTCTCGACAAAGTTTTCCGCCGGAAGGCCATGACAGTCCCAGCCCCAGCGGCGCTCAACGCGGTAGCCATTCATCGTCCAATAACGAGGGACAGCATCCTTTACAATAGAGCTAAGAAGAGTGCCATGATGTGGGTTCCCAGTAATAAACGGAGGCCCATCATAAAAGACATACGACTTATCAATCGGTCTTTCCTCGACCGATTTTTCAAAGGTTTTATTCTTTTTCCACCATAAAGCGATGGCCTTTTCATATTCAACGGCTTTTCGCCGCTCTCCAGCTCTATATTTCATAGAGTATATTATATCATGTCTTTAGAGATTATTTTTAGCCTTTTTTGAAACGGCTAAAGAAGCCTTTTTTAGCTGGTGCTTCGGGTTGTGGCTGAGCGGGACTATCTGTTCCAAACATTTTGTCATTAAGGTCCTTCTCATAAGCTCTTCTACTCTCTTCTAAGCGACGGGCATTTTCTCTCTGTTCATCAAGTAGTCGTTTAGTATCTCTAGCGTAACCACCGTTTTTTAGATAATCTTGTTCCATGCGGAAGGCGGTTTCAGAGGCTTCGTCTAATTCTCTCTCGAACTTTTCGTGCTTAGCTTTTTCCTGGGCCTGCGCTTTATATTCAGCCATCAATGCAGCATCTGAGACGAGAGCTTGTTGGGCTTCTGAGAGTTCCGCTGGTTTAGGCTTCAAACCGAAAGTAGCCATGTTCTCGAGATACTTTTTTCTTTCTTCAGTTCCTTCTACAAATTGCAGGGCAGCGCCTAATTCTTTTAGCTTTTGAGCTTTGGTTTTTTCGCCTTGTTCTGATTGGGTGTTTGCTGGCGATGTGTTGAACTTAGGCGGTCTCGAATCGAACATTGGCGGTCTCGCATCAAAATCCGAAGGTTTAGTAGGCTTTAACATATCCCAACGAGTAGCATCTGGGTTCCCGCCCGAGTTTGGGTCGCTATTATTTTTTTCTCCTGGCATTTTTCTCCTCTTTAGATTAAATAATATAATACTTCATTGATAAGTGGCAACTTGAGCCCACGCCATGAAGCGCGGACTTCGCCGCGGCTACCTAGGACTAAAATAGTCGGGTATTCAACAACGTCATAGGCTTCGCAAAAGCCAGTGTTTTCGTCCGGGTCCATAGTTTCAATTTCTCGGCCAGTTTGACGACGAACATTTTCAAGCCACTCATCAACCATCCTAGAATAATCCTGGTTATCCCTATAAATACAAACCACCCTCATTTATTGTTTTTTCCTCTTTTGTTCCTTTAAAATGTTTTCAAAATCTTCGAGAGTTTTAAACTCACGAAAGACAGACGCAAAACGTACATATGCCACTTCGTTTACTTCAGCGAGAACATCGAGAACAGCTTCGCCGATTTGTTTAGAGGTAACCTGATCGGTATTATATCCATATAAAATATCCGAGGCACGATTAACGACGTCTTCAACTTCAAGCTCGGAGTTGAAGAATTTACCGACACTGCGCCTTACAGCGAGCAGAAGTTTATCACGATCGAAAATTTCTTTATTCCCGCTGCGTTTTAAAACGGTTAGAGGCGGCATCTCGATGCGCTCATAGGTAGTAAAACGACGACCATCAGAAGATTCGCGACGACGACGAATCATCGTCCCGTCCACAGTCTCGCGGCTTTCTAGAACTTTACTGTCTCCAATTTTGAGTTTTCGTTCCATCCGCACCTCCTTTAATATTATTTTTTCTTCTTCTTAAAACGCTCTCTTAGAGAAGGCGGGACATCCATTTCGTCGTCATCCGGTACCGGTTCAGGTTCCGGCGCAGGTTCGTTTTTAATTGAGTCCCACATGTTCGACTTATTTTCTAGGGCAAAATCTTTCGCTTCGGCGGTCGGTTTTTCGTCTTTAGTCTCTTCTTTTGGAGCTTCGTATGCAGGTTCTTCATTAAAGTAGTCAGAATCAAATCCGGTTGCTACGACCGTAACGATAATCTCATCTTCTAGTTCCGGACGGATAGAAGCACCAAAGATAATATTTGCGTCAGGAGAAACGGAGCCAGTAATTACCTCGGCGGCTTCCTGGACTTCGGACATTGACATGTCGTAACCACCAGCAACACTAAAGAGAACGCCGCGAGCACCTTCGATTTTAACTTCAATCAGCGGAGATTCAACGGCTTGCTGCGCAGCGATGACGGCGCGGTTTTCACCAGAAGCTTTACCAATACCCATTAAGGCTGACCCAGCGTTCTTCATAATCGTTTTAACATCAGCGAAGTCTAGGTTAATTAGAGAATGTTCAGTAATTAATTCAGAGATACCTTGAACACCTTGACGTAAAACATCGTCAGCGATTTTAAAGGTTTCAAGGAGCGGGGTTCGAGGATCGATAGTTTGTAATAACCTATCGTTCGGGATAGTAATTAAAGCATCAACTTGGCGAGATAATTTATCAATAGCGACGTCAGCATTCGCGCGACGACGAGCACCTTCAAAGGTAAATGGTTTTGTCGCGACACCAACAGTTAAAATATCTTTTTTGCGAGCTTCTTCGGCAACAATCGGGCCAGCACCAGAACCAGTACCACCACCAGCACCTAGAGTAATGAAGACCATATCAGCGCCATCAAGAGCTTTATCAATCGCTTCCCTACTTTCTTCGGCTGCTTCGCGCCCTTTTTCCGGGTCACCACCTGCACCTAACCCTTTTCCAATATGAACCTTTACATCCGCAGGAGAATGATGTAAGGCTTGAGCATCAGTATTAATCGCTACAAATTCGACACCAGAAAGACCCACTTCTTTCATCCGCTCAACCGCAGAACCACCGGCGCCACCTACACCTACGACTTTAATACTAGCTTTGCTTTCCACCTCTGTTGGTTTTACCTCTGGCATAATTTACCTCGCTTTAAAAATATACCTTTATTATATACCATTCTATCTTAAAATCAAGAGCTTTCTGGACGGGTCCTGCCGGACATTGTCCTCCCCCAAAATTGACGGCAATTTTGGGGGACCCCCTCCATGTCCGTCACCCGTCCATGTTAGAACTTGCTGAACAATTTTTTGAAGAAGCCTGGTTTAGATTTTTTAGCGGATTTTTTAACTGTTTGTGGTTCGATTGAGTTTTCTTCGGCGGCAATCATCGCTAGACCAATAGCCGTAGCAAATTCAGGTTTTTCGACTGCATCAGCGACACCATCAAGACCGGTCGGGATACCAATTTTAACTGAAGCTTCGAGGGCTTTTTTCGCAAATAAGTCAATGTCGCGCATTTTAGCGCCACCACCGACGAGGATAATTCCCTCGGGGAGACGCTGATCGTATTTCGCGGCTTTTAGTTTCTTTCTAACTTCACCAAAAATCTCATCGAGGCGAGCTTTAACAACTTCTTCGACCTCTTTACGGTCAAAAGTACGCTCGTTGTTCTTCCCGACTTTTATCGCGGGACTTTTATCAGTATCAAAATCACCGGTCACGAAACGGACCTTTATTTCTTCAGCAAGCTCAGGGTCAATCGCAAGAACAATAGCGAGGTCGTTCGTAATATTGTTTGAGCCGGCTGGAATGACGCCGACGTATTGTAAATCGCCCTCTTCGTAAATCGCGACAGAAGTCGTAGCAGCGCCTAAATCTACTACGGCGACGCCATTTTCTTTTTGGCGCTCATTTAGGACGGCTTTTGCGGCAGCGACAACGCTAGGAATTAAACGGTCAGCGCGGACATCGGCGGTTGCAGTCGCTTTCTTTAGGTTTTCACAGTTCGGGCTTAAGGCCGAGATAACACAAGCACGAATTTCAAGACGGGCGCCGGACATACCGAGAGGATCTTTAATTCCGCCTTGGCCATCAAGCGCGTATTCTAACGGGATTACATCAAGAACGTCGCGATTGGCGGGAATTCTACCGGAAACAGCGACATCTTCCACGCGGTCTAGGTCTTCCCCATCGATTTCGTGCTCGACGGTTCCGACAGCAATCATGCCTTCAGTATTAGTCGAGATAACGGTAGAGCCGTTAATCGAAACGTAGGCATTTCGAACGTCGTAACCGCCCATTCTTTCAGCATCGCCAAGCATTTTGTCAATCGCACCGGCAGGGCCAGCAAGATTCGCTGGAATGCCTTTTCGCATACCTGCAGACTTACCTTCGTTATAACCAACGATGGCAATCTTACCTTCTTTATTGACACTTGCGATGACAGCACGGACGTTTTCCGTTCCGACATCTAATCCAGTTACGAAACGCTTATCGTTATCCATGGTTTTATTTTATACTTTTCTGCGGGAAAAAGCAAGGGGAGGTCTAGCTAATCAGATGAACTAATGCGATAATATTCTAAAGTTTTTTTGAACTTGTCTTGACCAGTACGACAGGTATCGAGAAGATAGCCGTGTTGATTCGGCCATTCTTTTAGCCCGCGATAATAAAAGAGTTTTAAGTCTTCATCGATGATAAAAGGAACAATGTTTAAGCGCAGACATTCTTTGAACAAAATGAGGCGCCCAACGCGACCATTGCCGTCCTGGAATGGATGGATACTCTCAAATTCATAATGAAATGCAAGCAAATCTTCGAGATTTAAAACCTTACGAGCGCGGTATTTTTTCAGTAACTTTTGCATTTCTTTTTTGACTTTTTCCGGAGCCGTAGTTTCCATCCCGCCAACTTCGTTTGGCATTTTCTTATAATCACCAACGGCAAACCAATCTTCTAAAGAATCACTCGTACCATTTTTGAGAATGAAGTGAAGCTTTTTGATCATACGCTCGCTCACTTTACGGTTCGCATTTTCAATGACGTAATCGATACAGCGGAAGTGGTTCGCAGTTTCGACGACATCGTCGACGCGAATGCCCTGGTATTTTTTTAGAGCACCGACCGTATTAGTTTCAAAGATATAGCGAGTCTGGTCTTCGGTTAAACGACTACCTTCGATGTGGTTAGAATTATAGGTTAGTTCAACCTGGACCTTATGGTAAATTCCACCCTTGACGCGGAGATGGTCTTCCCTACGGAGGACTTTTAGAAGTGTTAGTTCTCGGGATTTTCCATTAAGACGTTCGGGCTTTTCCGCATCGGCTGGAATGAGCCAAACGCCCTTTTCTAATTTCGCATTTTTAATACGGCCGTCGGCACAATAGATGCGTACCGCGCGCTCCGAGATTCCCCATTTTTTTGCGATTTCTTGAACATTTAAATAATCCATAAGCCTATTATACTCTCTTAAACGGAAAAAATCAAGAATAGAAACGCAACTTAAAGTTAAATTTTTCCGATGCTTAATCCGGGAGGGTTAAAACTTCGTAACCGTCTTTTGTGACGAGGACGGTATGTTCACAGTGACAGCCGATTGAGCCATCTTTCATTTTTACAGTCCAGTTATCGTCTTTATCGACATAGTTCGCGGGTTTACCAAGACAAGACATCGGCTCGATACAAATCGTATCACCTTCTTTTAGTTCGTAGCCGTGGCCTTTTTTTCCGTAATTCGGGACTTCGGGGGCTTCGTGCATGGTTTTTCCGATGCCGTGTCCGACGTAGTTTTCAATCACACCGAGATGACCTTTTCTTAAAACTTTTTCAACTGCCGAGCCAATATCGCCGATTTTAGTGCCGGGTTTGACCTGTTCAATTCCCTCCCACATCGAGGATTCGGTCACGCTAATCATTTTCTTTATCGCGGGAGAGCCTTTTTCACCAACAAGCATTGTAAAAGCCGAGTCAGTAAAATAGCCTTTATAATATATGTCTAGATCAAAGGAGACTTTATCGCCTTCTTCAAAGGGTTCATCTTTCGGAGCGCCATGAACCAACTCGTCATTAACCGAAATACAAATTGCGCCTGGAAAATCGTCGTCTAGCATATCATAGGCAACCCCAGCGCCGCGCTTAACGATTTCTTCCCTTACCCACGCATCAACTTCCTTTCCGGTCATGCCGGGCTTAACATAATACTTTAAATCTTTTAGGAGATTGCCGAGAATTTTCCCACCTTCGCGCATGGCGATAATTTTTTCATTATTCACCATAACTTTTTTCGATTTCCTCGCCGTTTACATCGCTAGTTTGCTCAACGGCGTTCGGGTTCATTCTTTTTACAACTTCGATTAGTCTATCCGTCACTTCTTCTACTGCGCCAACGCCATCTACGCGTTCGATTGGAATATTCTTTGCTTCAAGTAGCGGTAAGATTGAATCAATATTTTGTTCAAAGATTTCGAAACGGCGCTCAATGCTTTTTTTATCTTTATCGTCGTCACGCCCGCGGAGAGCCAGACGCTCAAAGAGTTCCTCTTTTGGTACTTCTAAGATAATTGCGCCGTCAATTTTCTCAGCCATGTTTTCGGCAATATATTCAGCTTGTTTCTTGTCGCGCGGATAGCCATCTAGAATTAAATCAAAACCTTCGGCTTCGGCTTTTGCGATTTGTTTGTTCATAATCTCGATGACTTCTTCGTCTGGGATGAGATTACCTTTGTTAATGATTTCTTCATATCCCCCGGTTTGGCGGATTGCTTCGCCAACGGATAGCCAGCGCCAGCCAAATAACTCCGAGAGAGCTTTTCCTTGTGTTCCCTTGCCGGAACCAGCTAAACCAAATAGTATAATCATAAAACTCCTTTAAGGTGATTATATCACACTCTGGACGGGTCCTGCCGCGCATTATCCCCCAAAATTTTTGCAAGCAAAACATTTTGGGGGTCCACCCTCAAGCGCGTCACCCGTCCATGTAAAAAATCCCCTCGAGGGGGATTTTTTTATTTAAGTCCTAGTTTGATTCGTTCAGTTTTTTCAGCTTTACGAGCTTCACGAATGATAGCTTTCAAGCGACGTTCACGCTTAGACATTGGTTTAGAAAAACGCATTTGCGATTTCTTTAACGGCATCATGCCACTCTGAAGGACTTTACGGTTAAAACGACGAATGATGTTTTCGTTCGCCTCGCCCTGATCTTTTCTTGTAACTTTGATTGTCATATTGAGAGCATTATAGCATATAGAGATAAAAAAGTAAAGACGAGACATTGCTTGCTCTGACGACGAGTCATAGTTATGAACGAGACATTGCTTGCTCTGACGACGAGTCATAGACCGCTTCGCGGTCTATTCATCCTCCTTGCTCGAAAAAAGAAAAAACAGGTTTTTTCTTTTTTCGCTCGCTTCGTCGTCTGAGCGAACTGTCGTTCGCGACTCGTCCGGTTTCTGTCTACTGAATAAAAAAATTAAGCCCTTTGGGCTTGATTTTTTATTCAGTGGCGGAACCGACGAGACTCGAACTCGCGACCTCTGCCGTGACAGGGCAGCGCTCTAACCAACTGAGCTACGATTCCAGCGTATATATATTATATATGAATATCCTAAAGAAATCAAGAGTTACATCCCAGGAATCTTGAAGGCACCTGGATCAGTAGCTTGCGGAGCGTAAGCTTGGCCCTGTATGGAAGGTTGAGCGCCTAGAGGGGTTTGGGCTTGAGCAACCGGAGTAACGGTAGGAGTGACTGGCGCCATGGTGGTGGCTGGAGTAGGCATCGGAGCCGACATATCAATCGGAGGAGTCGGCGGCGGAGCTAAAACCGTATCAGTTGGCATTGGCATATAATTCATAGTTGGAACGCCATTGATTTCTGGGTTAGTCGGGACAGCTGGAGCGTTCATTGCGGCAGGGTTTGCCATCATAGGCGACGTTTGAACAGGGCCAGGAGCAGATGCTAAGGCTTCTTCTAGCATTTGACCGTATTTACTCGCGCCTACGCCTAATGACTCCTGGAAGTTATCAGAAGAGGGTTGAAGAACTTTTTCTGGTTTGTCGCTAATAAAATCGTTTTGCGGCAGATTGTTGCCGAGAGCCACTTCGTCTTCTTTTGCAGTTGGAGTTGGCTCAGCCTCGGGCGCAGGCGACGATGCTGGTTCTGGGGTGGGTTCAGGAGCTGGGGCTGCTTCAGTAGTCGGAGCTGGCTCGGCGGCAGATTCAGATTCAGGCTCAGGTTCGGCGACTGGCTCTGTTTCAGTGGTAGGCTCCGTCTCAGCGACTGGTTCCGCTTCGGTAACTGGCTCAACTTCAGCAACAGGTTCTACTGCGGCGACTGGCTCTGCCGGAGCTATAGGTTCCGCAGCAACTGGCTCCGCAACAGGAGCTGGCTCCTCGACGGCTTCCGGAGCCGCTTCAAAGTCGACTGGAGTAGTTTCGACCGAACCAACATCTTCTAGTTTTACTGGTTCGTTCGAGTTATCCGGAGTAGCTTCGGCGCCGGCTTGCGCTAGACTGGCTTCAGCCGCTCTTAAATCATCCATCAAATCCGGCTCTTTAGTATCGTCTTCTTCCCCGGCGACACCTAACTGTTCTTCCGGGATTTCGTCGCTATGAGCAATATCGAGTTTAGTTTGGTCTTCGACTTTTTCTTCTAATGTTGCGTCTGTGTAGGTATTAAATAGTTCGTTTTCCGTACTCGCGGTAATGTTTTTCGAAACGAGGACTTGGTTTGCACCTGATTCCATTAGTTTCGAGGCAACTCGCATGGTTTCTGGAGTGGTGTTTGCGTTAGAAAAGCGGTTGGTTGCTGCAACAATACCAGTCAAGAAGGCAGTTGCTTCTTCTTTTTCAATCTTAGCCTTGCTATTCATGCTATAGATTAATTTCGAAATCATTTCGGAAACTGAGCTAGCCTTCTTATCGCTCCATTCAAGATCGCCGAGCTTGCCAGGGTTACCGTTGGTTACATTAATAATTACTGCATCGTGCATAATACGGCCGTGTTCACGGAGGGCCGAGTCAAGATCAACACCATTTGCGACATCAAGCGCAAAGACGAGATCGATATTAAAGTCACCATAAGAAAAATCTAAATCTTCTTCAGAAATGCGGGTTCGATAAGGTGTAATATAAATCTTTACAAAATCACCGTCCAGTTTATAGCGAAGGTGGTCAGCTTTATCTTTATTTAAGGCGATAACGAAATCCTGAAGTGCATCGACGGTGGGTTCGAAGGTTTCTTCCGGCTTTAAGAATTCAATTGCGTTTGGCGTTGCGCCAGAGTAAATGGCCGTAGCACGCTTACCGAGTTTATCTAAGAAAAGAGATAAACCAATTGCGGTAGATAGCTCATCAACGGAAGGATCACTAGAAAGCGCAATTAAAATATTATGCGCATCGTTAATTTTATCAATTACATCCGGAACGATTGTTGCGTTGTTTAAAACAGGTTGAGGTTTCGGTTTCGGTTCGCTTACTGGCGCCGGAGTATTAGTAGCTGGAGAAGACGGAGCAGCAGGTTTAGTTGTTGGGGCTGTTTTTGTGTTGTCTTCAGGCATGATGATTCCTTTCCATGCTCTCATATTAGCATAAGCTATTCAAAACTGCAAGAGACTTTACTCTTTACATTTCTGATTAAAAGAGTTATAATAATTAAAAGTAATTAATTTTTAATCTATTATAGGAAGAAAATGCCGATTATTAAATCCGCCAAAAAGGCTGCTCGTCAAGCTACAAAGCGAACTGAGCATAATGCAGAAATTAAAAAAGCAATAAGGGCTGCTCTTAAGGAATTTAAGAAGAAACCGTCAGCAAAAACTCTAGCCAAGGTTCAATCTGAGTTAGATAAGGCTGTTAAAAAAGATTTAATGAAGAAGAATACTGTTGCGCGCAAGAAAGCAAAGCTTCATAAAATCGCGAAGGAAGCTGGTGTTAAGTTAGAAAAAGGCACTGCAAAACCAGCAGCAAAGAAGGTTGAGAAGAAAACTGAAAAAGCTACGACAAAGACCGCGACGAAAAAAGCTGAGTCTACAACGAAGAAAGTCGCAGCAAAAAAGACTCAATCAAAAGCCAAGAAGACAGCTTAGAAGATTTCAAGTCTAGATCAAGTTTAGAAAGCTCTTTAAGAGCTTTCTTTTCTTTTATTCCCTGATTTCTTTGGTAATCTTTGAGAGCTTGCGAAACAAGAAGCCCGAAAAACATGATTGGATCTTGGTTTACTTTAATTTTTTCTAAGTTTTCGATGGCTTTTTTGCCGTCTTTTTTGGCCGTTTCGTAAATACCGAAAACCAGATTAGCTGACGGGTCCTTTTTTAAGACAAATTCTTTAATCTCGATTTTATCTTTTAAAAGTTTAAAAGTTGCCGAGCGTTTATCGAGTTTTGTTTCGAAAAGAATTATCTCATGTGGAGTGTTAAGATAATCTAGGATTTTTTCGAAAGCTGGTTTATTAGTGGTTAAATCGCGAATTAGGATTTTACGGTTGTCGCTTAAAAGCGAAGCGCCGAGAAAAATGCTAGGCAAATCAGACGGTTCAAGCTCAGACCCTTCAATCACTTCATAATCTTTTCCGAGAAGCTTATCGATTTCGTTTTTGGCTCGGACGCGGTCTTCGCCATAGAAAATCCTAATCATGATTCCCCTTTTCTTTTTGACAATTCGGACAAAGGTGAGTGCCGCGACCGGCGACTTTAGTCTTAATGATTTTTTTGCCGCACCTTAAACAAGGCTTTCCTTCACGACGAAAAACTTGAGCAAATTTTTCGAGATAGTCTCCTTTAGTTCCATCTGCTTTAACATAAGTTCTCATAGTTGAACCGCCAGAATCAATTGATTTTTGCATTACTTCACGAGCTGATAAAAGCAATTTTTCTGCTTCTTTTTTTGTGATTGTGCCGGCTCTTCGCTTAGGATGGATTTTCGCCATAAAAAGCGCTTCGTCGGCATAAATGTTGCCCAATCCGCAAATTATGGTTTGATCTAAAATTACGGCCTTGATAACTGAGTTTTTATGCCTTTGCAAGGCTTCGTAAAACTCGGCGCTTGTCATTTGCCAGGGTTCTTTGGCGAGTTTTTTAATAAACGCATCTTTTTCAACAGTAGACGTTTCTAGAACTTTGATGAAGCCAAATTTGCGTTGGTCGTTAAAATATAATACGCCATTTTCTAGCTCTATAATCACTCTAGTTTGTTTATTTGGAAGATTAGATGTAAAATTGTCGCTTGGGTGACCGGCGGCGTAACGCTCTTTCCCGTCATAGATAAGTTGGCCGGTCATACGTAAATGAATCATTAAGGATTTATTATCGTCTAAATCAATAACGAGAGCCTTACCGAAGCGGCGAAGATTGATAATTTTTCCGAGAGTAGGGGTGCCAAGAAAAGATTTTTCACAACATACTTTTATTTTTGTGATTTTTTGACTTAAGATATATTTTCTAAGGCCGCGGCGGATGGTTTCGACTTCCGGGAGTTCAGGCATGATTCCCTCCTAAATAGTCGTTCGAAAAACTATCAATCATATCTTTCATCAGATTGTCTAATCTTTCTTTGGTGTAAAAAATATACTTGTCGTTTTTTAGTTTTTCGCCAAGTTCGTTTTTAATGAGAACTTTCTCGACATCCAAAATGTCTTCGGGGGTAATTTTTACGGCGCTGATTCTATTTGCGGAGACTGCGAGGGTTTTTGCTTCTGATTGGCTCTTAATCCCTAGATGATGATGGAAATTTAAATCATAAAGCCAAAAATCGTGATGTTTAATTTTACGCTTTTCCTCCCGCTCTAAGCCTTCGCCTAATGGAGAGCGCTTAATAGTCCGGTAAAAATCATAATTAAAAAAGCCGTCAGTGTAAAGGTGAAAAAGATAGCCTAGGTAGATTGGTTCTTTAGAGTCAATTTCCTTTTTATGATCAGCATAGAAATTAAGGGAGCTTTTTTGGTTGTAGGCGTAGTGAGTCGATTCGTGCGGTTTTTCAGTTGAAACACGGTTTATGTAGCCATTGTTAATGTCTGGAAGAAGGCAGCCAAATAAAAATTCTTTCCGTTTTGCACCGGAAAATTTTAGCTTTCTGGCAACTTTTTTGCCAGCCTCTAAATGGATGTTCCAACTTGGCATATTCTTATCTTAATTTTAGCACATTTCCACAACTTTTTTAAAAAACGCTATATTTAGCGTTAAAAAAGTATTGACAAACACTATATATGGGGGTAGAATAGATTTCAGGTAATGCTTATATTAAACTAACAAGGAGAAAAATGAAGAAAATTGTCTATAGAAACCCGGAAGATGTTGAGAATTTCGATATCAAGAGATTCGTCAAATCGCTATCGAGATACGCAAAGGTTTCAGAAAAAGACGCGGAAGCAGAACTAAAGAATTTTAGTCAATATGAAACGATGCATGTTTCTTGCCTTGTTGAGGCTGGGATGAAATTAATAAAAGATAAGGCCGGCGAAGAGGCGATGAAAGAATATTTTGATGAGCACGCAGAGTGGTTTGATGAAGGGAAATTTGAAAGATTGCGCCGAATTACTGGCTACCTCGTAGGAACTCTCGATCGTTGGAATGACGCGAAGAAGGCCGAAGAAAAGGCGAGAGTGAAACACTGCGTTAATTCTTCGATTGATGATGCGGAAAGATTAGCAGCGCTTGAAACGCAAGCGATGGAACAAAATATCGCTTACGCGCACTAATTTTCTAATAGTTTACAGATAAGGGCTACGAGTAGCCCTTTTTCTTTGGGATTAGATTCAGCAATAAGAAGGGCGAGAGCGGTTAAGGCGCGATCGGAAATTTTTGTTTCGCCGTTTTTTGTTAAGTGATAGTCATTAATAGTTAAAAAGACAACAAAAAGGAGCGCGCCAATACGTTTGTTCCCATCGTAAAACGGATGGTCTTTAATCACGAGGTAGAGGAGGTTTGCGGCTTTTTCGGAAATTGTAGAATAAACATCTTTATCGTCGTATGTTTGAGTAATGGCACCAAGAGTTGATTCGAAAGCGTTGCCGCGTGGTTTACCAAATAGCTCATCGCCTTTAATTCTATGTTTTAATTCAGCAATAATTTTTAGGCTTTCGTCTTTTGAAATGGTTTTAGTAGTTTTTTTCCCTTTCGTGAAGGAGATGTGGCCTTCGTCATATTCTTTTAAGGCCTTAAAACTTGGGCTATATTTCGTAATGACTTCTAAAATACCGCTGGCTTCGTCCACAGAAAGATCAGACGCGGCGACGAGACGCTTAACAATACCGAGCGCGCTTTCGATTTCATGAAGTTTTTTAGAATCTAATTCTTTTAGTCTTCTTTCGTTTATTGCGGCGCCGTCTACAACATAATGATGAAGGACTTTCGTTGCCCAAATACGAAAGTCGGTGGCTTTTTTCGAATTAACGCGGTAGCCGACGGAGATGATGGCGTCGAGATTATACATCTTTACCTGATACGTTTTGCCATCGTTAGCAGTATGTGCAATTTTTGCACATACTGAATTTTCATCTAATTCACCGTCGCGAAACACATTGCGAAGATGACGACCGATTACTGTACGATCAACGCCGAAGGCTTCGGCGATTTGCTCCTGAGAAGCCCAGATAGTTTCGTGTTTTTCGTCGACGTTAAAAACAATTTCACCCTTAACCCCTTGGTAGATTTCGATTTTATTATTCATTAGAGTTCGCCCCAGTTTTTTCCGGTGGAGATTTCGACGGCGAGTTTAATATCTAACTCTGGGGCAACAGATTCCATTTCGGTTTTAAGAATGGTTGCTACTTCATCAGCTTTATCCTCATCGCATTCAACGATTAGCGAGTCGTGAACCTGCATGATTAAATCCGCGCCTTTCGGAAGTTTTGCGTCAACTTTAATCATTGCGCGCTTCATTAAATCAGCTTCGGTGCCCTGAATCGGCATATTTTGCGCGGCGCGTTCAGCGGCTTGACGAATAATAAAGTTGCTCGATTTTACGTCTGGGGTTGGACGACGACGACCGTAGAAGGTTTCAACGTATCCTTCTTCCCTGGCCTGTTTTAAGATTTCTTCGAGTTTCTTCTTGATTGGTGCACGAAGCTCAAAATAGTCATCGATAAACTGTTTTGCTTCATAAATTGGCATTTTTGCGGCGTCTGAGAGGCCCTTAACGCTCATGCCATAAAGAATACCAAAATTAATAACCTTAGCAGCACGGCGCTGATTCTTAGTGACCTTATCCATTGGGACTTTAAAGGCTTCGGAAGCGGTTTTAGTATGAATATCGACACCACTATTAAAGTCATTAATAAGGTTTTGGTCGCCAGAAAGAATAGCGGCGAGGCGAAGCTCAAACTGGGAATAGTCGGCCGAGACTAGGACCCGACCTTTCGGCGCAATAAAGCCAGTGCGAATGCGCTTCCCTTCTTCGGTACGAACTGGAATGTTTTGGAGGTTAGGATCTTTCGAACTTAGGCGCCCGGTTGCGGTAACATTTTGAGTAAATGTAGTATGAATACGATTATCTTTGCCGGCTAAATCTGGCATTGGGATAATATATGTACTGAGGAGTTTAGCGGCTTCGCGATACTCAATAATCTTAGATATGATTGGATGAGAATCCTTTAATTTGTCTAGTTCTTTCGCGCCAGTAGAGTAGCCGCGAGTAGTTTTTTTAATACCCTTCGTGGGGAGAGCAAGTTTTGAAAACAGAATGTCCGAAAGTTGAATTGGGGAGTTGACATTAAAATCAGCGCCGGCGATAGATTGAATATCTTTTTCAAGCCTTGCAACTTCTTCAGTATATTCTTTTCGAAGTGTCTTAAAATACTCGCGATCAATCAGCATCCCTTTCTCTTCCATTTTGTAGAGAATTGGGATAAGGGGCAGGTCAAAATCCGTGTATATATTATATAGTTTCGGATAATTCTCAAATTCTTTAAGCTGTTTTTTACATTCTTCTTCGGGAACAATTAAGCGAGGTTCTTCTCTTTCTAATGGATTTAATAAAAAGGCTGCTTGGCTGAGATCCCAGAATTTCTTACCTTTTAGAATCTCGTTTGCAACCGATTCGTTATTATGCATTAAACTCTTTACGTCCCAGGTAATCAAAGACTTAGAAGAATCCAAAATAGCACTCTCTCGGGACGGGTTGCTCGCTCCTGTCGACCCTTCGGGTCGTCCGCGTCCCAAGGGGCGGTCTGTCACGGGGCTCGCGCCCTCATACTCGGCCGTAGCCTCTGTAAGCCCTCGAGCAGTGCTATTTTTGGATTCTTCTCTATTGACCCTCCGGATGAGAGAGTTAAAGGAGAGCTTTTTGAGGCCGGCGATGATGCGGTCGGGGTCATATACGAAGTCAGGTAGTTCTTTAAGAGTGACAGGGGCGTCAAACATAATCTCGGCCAATTTTTTCGATAAATAAGCCGAGTCCTTCCCTTCTTCGAGCTTTTTCTTAGTTGAACCGGAGATTTTATCTAGATTATTATATATATTATCTAAATCATCATAATCGTTTAATAGTTTCGCGGCGGTTTTTTCGCCGATGCCTGGAACACCAGGAATATTATCCGACGAATCGCCTTTTAGGGCCTTTAGGTCTAAAAACTGCGTTTTTTTAATACCGTATTTTTCTTCAAGTTCCCGAACATCGATTTGCTCAATGTTGGAAAAACCTTTTAAGATCCGCCACATATGAGTATTCTCATCGACAATTTGAAGCATGTCTAAATCCGAAGAGATGATGTAAGTTTCGTAGTCACCGGCATCGTCGGCTTTTTTCGATAAAGTACCGATGATGTCGTCAGCTTCATAGTTATCAATTTCAACAAAATTCCAGCCAAGGTCTTTAACTAGCTCTTCAAGAAGCGGAATTTGGGCATAAAAATCTTCGCCCGGTTTAACGCGACCGGCTTTATAATCGGGATAGAGTGCTCGACGTTTAGAAACGGAGGTTTTTGAATCCCAGGCAACAACGACTTTAGTCGGATCTAGCTTCCGGACAATTTCCATGGCGATAGCTGCGAACCCGTAAATTCCGCCTGTAGGTGTACCGTCGGGGAGACTAAGCGCGCCCATCGCATAATAGCCCCGATAGAAAACTGATTTTCCATCGATGAGGACTAATTTTTTCATTTTACCTTCCTGTGTATTCTCGCCCAAATTTCGTCGAAATGACTTTCTTAAGCGTTGTCAGTGCTTTAGGATGGGTATAACAAGAATCTTTGTCGCATGTTTTAGTGGTATCCTTTTCGTCGTAGAAAAGAATCGAAGTGTCAAAGTCATAGGCCATAATTGGTCCGTCTTCGCCATTATCTTTTGTAACTAGAACATAGCTATCATAAACGTAGTAAGTTGCCCAGAGATCTTCGTTTTTCGAATAATGGTCTTCTATGGCGTAGTTGTAATTCGCCGGAACGGCGATGGTCGTTTTTTCGTTATAAAATTTTACGAGGAAAAAGATGGCGCCGGTAACAAGAATACCAGCAATAAACCAGAAACCGTATTGGATCCAGCGTTCTTTTTTATATTT